>JBIIXW010000005.1:0-61525 GCA_044347165.1 Chthoniobacteraceae bacterium | reverse complement strand
GAGTGAGGCGCCCGAAAACCCGAGGAGCCCGCACGAGTAGAGTTACGAACCCTCGTTAAAAAGTCACCGATTGGATCAGAAATTTGACTCATACTAGTTTTTCCCGCTTGTCTTCTTATCTGCGAAGGGCATTCCCAGCTCGATTAGAAGAGCCTTTGCCTCAGCGTCGCACCCCGTCGATGTAACTATAGTCACATCGAATCCAACATTTCTCTTAATTTTATCCAACTCGATTTCTGGAAAAATGGCCAAGTCACCCACCCCTAGACTGTAATTGCCTGAACCGTCAAAAGACTTGGGACTTACGCCTCGAAAATCTCTGATTCGCGGCAGGGCCATCCGAATGAGCCTCTCAAGGAACTCATACATTCTTCGACCCCTTAAGGTTACTCGCGCCCCAATTGCTTGATCCTTCCTAAGCTTGAAGTTGGCGATGCTTTTCTTCGCGCGAGTTTCTGCAGGCTTCTGCCCGGTGATTGTCGTCAACTCCGCCTTAGCGTCCTCCAATGCCTGTTTGGTGTCGCTTTGACTTCCAATACACGTATTTACGACAACTTTTACCACCTTCGGTATCTGGTGTGGGTTCTTGTACCCACGCTTCTCTGCAAGGGACGAGACTACCGTGCTTTTGTAAAACTTTTCGAGCGCTTCCATACTTTAAACTTTTGCCAAATTTGATAAATGTATCGGAAACTCACGTTGCAAACGCCCGCCCTCGGAAGTACCAGTGGCCTTGGAGTGCCTAACCCCGACATTGACGCCTTCGACAATCGCACAACCCTTCACACTATTAACCGATAGCACCTTACCCCTCACACCCCGGCTGTCTCCGGATAATACCATTACTTCATCATTCTTCTTAATTCGGGAAGCCATATTATAATACCTCTGGAGCCAAGGACACAATTTTCATAAAGTTCTTCTCACGCAACTCTCTCGCAACTGGCCCGAAAATCCGAGTGCCCTTCGGGTTCGAGTCCTTGTCGATAATCACGATTGCATTACGATCAAACCTCAGATAACCGCCGTCGTCACGACGTACTGCATCTCGAGTCCTCACAACCACCGCGCGGACCACATCGCCTTTCTTCACTGAGCCCCCGGGGCTAGCCTCGCGGATGTGCGCCGTAATCACGTCCCCAACAGACGCGATAAGGGTCGGCTTACCAATAACGCCGATCATTTTAGCCTGTTTGGCCCCAGTATTGTCAGCGACGTCTAACCTTGAGCGAACTTGCAACATATATCTATTTTCTCACGATCTCCACCAACTCCCAACGCTTTAACGCAGACTTAGGCCTACATTCTTGAATCCGCACAAGATCCCCAAGTTTCGCAGCAGAAAGCTCGTCGTGGACATGAAACTTCCGATTAACTTTCACGATCTTCCCGAACTTGGCATGAGGGACCCTTGTCGAGGTCTGAACGACTATCGTCTTCGCACTCTTTGCTGAGACGACTTCTCCTAGCCGCTGCTTCTTATTTGATTCTGTCGTCATAAAACTAACGCCGTTGGCCTAACTCAAACAATGCTCTCGCAAGCTGACGACGATTCTTGGTAATGCTGGCAGTGTTAATTAACTGGCCCGTCACTTTTTGAATCCTCAACTTTAACGCCTCACTCCGAAGTGCAGATAGGCTACGCTGAATTTCTTCGCTCGATTTGTCTTTAAGTGAATCGCTCATATTACAAGGAACGCGTGATGAACTTTGTCCTGACAGGGAGTTTGTCTGCAGCGAGCCTTAAAGAATCTCTAGCGAGCGACTCTGGAATACCATCAAGCTCGAACAGCACATTTCCAGGTTTCACCGTTGCAACCCAGTACTCAGGAGCCCCCTTGCCCTTACCCATACGAGTCTCGGGCGGCCTTGCTGTGACCGACTTGTCTGGGAACATCCTAATCCAGAGTTTTCCCTTCCTTTTCATATTTCGAGTTAACGCCACACGCGCTGCCTCGATTTGGGTGTTAGTAATCCAAGCCCGCTCTAGTGTTTGAAGAGCAAAGGACCCGAAGTCAATACTCACGTTCCGCGAAGCCTTACCCGCGCGTGAACCCCGTTGGGTCTTTCTGTACTTGACCCGCTTTGGCATCAATGGCATAAAACTATTTCTGTTGAGTGTTCGCTTCGATTGGTTTACACACCCAGACCTTCACACCAATAATACCATAAACAGTTGCGGCTTCCGCAAAACCATAATCAATTGGCGTGCGCAAAGTATGAAGCGGGATTTTCCCTTCTCTGTACCACTCAGCCCTAGAAATCTCCGCACCACCGAGCCGACCCGCACAGCGAATCTTAATCCCAAGAGCGCCCAAGTCCATTGCAGTCTGGATACTTTTCTTCATCGCCCGCCGGAACGAGATCCTACGCTCCATCTGTAGAGCAACATTTTCCGACACTAACTGAGCATCAATTTCAGGGGTTTTTATCTCCGTTATATCAATCTTGACGGACTTACCACCGACCATCCGAGAGATTTCATCAGTCATCTCTTCGATTGCAGAGCCTTTTCTACCGATAACAACGCCCGGACGGGCTGTGTGAATGGTGACACGTAGACTGTTCCACGCCCGCTCGATCACAATCTTTGAGACTGCGGCTTGTTTGAGTTTGTCTTTCACGTACTTGCGGACACGCAAATCGCCGTGAAGAAACTCGGGAAAATCTCGGTCCGAGGCAAACCACTTCGAACGCCAGTCTTTATTGACAGCCAGCCTATAACTAATCGGATTAACTTTCTGACCCATAACTACTCTCCTTTGTTAAGATCCGCAACTGTAACGGAAATGTGGCTGGTGCGTTTCAAGATGGGACCGGCACTCCCGCGCGCCTTCGGACGGAACCGTTTGATGGTTGGACCCTCACCCACCACCGCAAGTTCCACCACCAGTGACTCCGCGCGCAGGGACGCGTTGTGCTCAGCATTCGCGACAGCGCTCTTCAGGACTTTCTCGATTAACCGCGCGGCCTTGCGCGGGGTTGAATCCAACACATCGAACGCATTAGCGACACTCAAACCTTGGATTTCCCGAGTGACCTCGCGACATTTGAACGCGGAAATACGAGCGCTCTTCAAAACAGCATTTGCCCTCATAAGATTACAAAACTACTTGGAAACCTTCGCAGTATGCGAGCCGTGCTTTTTAAATATTCTAGTTGGAGAGAACTCCCCAAGTTTGTGTCCTACCATATTTTCAGTTACGAAAACCGAACTAAAAACCTTGCCGTTGTGAACGAGAAAAGTGTGCCCGACGAAGTCAGGAATGATGGTCGACCGCCTCGACCAGGTTTTAATCGGCTTCTTGACACCGGAATCAGACATCTTGTCGATTTTCTCCAACAGATGCTGCTCCACAAACGGACCTTTTTTTAATGAACGACCCATAACAACTACTTACGTTTCCGACGCTCGACAATAAACCTATCAGAAGGGTTATGCTTCCTTCGTGTCTTGAAACCCTTCGCGAGCTGGCCCCACGGACTCATAGGGTGGTGTCTCCCTCCTCCTCCTTTGGACTTCCCTTGCCCCCCGCCCATAGGGTGGTCTACTGGGTTCATCACCATGCCTCGAACAGTTGGTCTCACTCCCTGCCATCGAGAACGACCCGCCTTGCCGCTCGATACATTCATGTGATCGACGTTCCCAACCTGTCCCACGGTTGCATAGCAACTCTCGTGAATCTTCCGAATCTCTCCGGAAGGCAACTTAAGCAACGCATATCCCGCTTCTCGGTTGGAAAGGACCGCAGCCTGGCCAGCCCCCCTCGCGATCTGTCCACCTTTTCCCGGTACAAGTTCCACGTTGTGAACCTGAGAGCCGAGAGGGATTTTTGAGAGGGGAAGCGCGTTACCTAAATCAGGGGCAACGTCACCGCTTGCCACTGAAGCGCCCACAGTCAAACCCGCTGGAGCAAGAATGTAAGATTTCGTTCCGTCGGTATGGCAAAGGAGTGCGATTCTCGCTGTCCTCACTGGATCATACTCGATGGCTTCAACGACCGCTGCGGGCTTGCCTCTCCGCCTAAAGTCAATCAAGCGAAGCTTCTGTTTGTGCCCTCCACCGATGTGACGACACGTCATGCGCCCGTTGTTATTCCGACCTCCAGTCTTTTTTCGCGTCACCACCAGAGACTTCTCCGGCTTAGCTTTGGTTACCTCCTCGAAAGCAGGCAACGCTTTAAAACGAGAAGTCGGCGTTAGCGGCCTAAATGTTTTTATTGCCATATTACGCGAGCTCTATTGTTTCACCCCGTGCCAGAGTCACGACTGCTTTCTTCCAGTCGTTTGCTTTTCCAGCAGCTGCGGTTCGAGACCGTTTGGTCTTCCCATAATGGTTACTGGTGTTCACGCTCAACACCTTCTTCCCGAAGAAAGCCTCGACGGCCTTTCGGACTTCGGCCTTGTTTGCCGTCACCGCAACCTCAAACACATACTTGCTCGCCGACTCAGATTGCCGAGAACTTTTCTCAGTGAGCCTAATTGTTTTTATAACAGATGAAGCATTCATTGAATTAGTTGGTTCGTTTAGACAACTCCACAACAGCCTCGTCGGATATTGCGACGAGCTTGTACTTCATTAAGTCCTCTGCATTGACCTCAGAGGCAGTTTTCAGATGCACGTTCTGCAAATTCCTTGCAGCCAAATAGGTCAAATCCGTGAATCCAACAGACACCACAAGCACAGAGGAGCCAGCGCACCTCTCGGGCAACTTAGAAAGAAAATCCTTGGTCTTAGGCGCAACCACTTGAACTGAATCCACAGAGAGGACTTCTGAAGCCGCCAAACGCAAAGAGAGCGCCTTCCGTAGAGCAATCTTCTTTTCTGCCTTCGTTACGTTCTTTGTATAATCCCGCGGTTTTGGCCCAAAGACGACGCCCCCACCGACCCAAACGGGTGAGGACTTGTAACCTGCCCTTGCTCGTCCCGTACCCTTTTGCCGCCAAGGCTTGGATCCCGACAGATTCACCTCGGCTTTTGTCTTCGTGTTCGCCGACCCACTCCGTCGAGCTGCCTGATAGGCAACCACCACATCATGCAGAACCTGGGAATACTTCCCATCTTCAACAACCCTAAATCCAAGACTTTTCGCTTTGTCTAAAGATAATTCAGAACAGGACATACCTTATTTCGTCGTTAAAGATTTTTTTGCCGGACGAATAACCACATACGATCCATTTGCACCTGGCACCGCGCCACCGATTAGAACCACACCCTCTTCCTCTCTCACCTGAACAATAACCAAGTTCTGCACCGTTACCCGCTGATCGCCCATGTGACCGGGCATCGACTGATTCTTCCAGATTCTTCCGGGGGTCGACCGCATGCCAATCGCACCCGGGCGCCTGTGCATCATTGAACCGTGGGATTGAGGCTGACCAGCGGCGTGATGTTTACGAACAATGCCTTGGAATCCCTTACCTTTCGACCTCCCAACCACATCAACCACATCACCGACAGAGAACTGAGACACACTCAATGACACAACTTCCGCCGATTGATCCACCCTAAACTCCCTCTGAAGCTTTTTCGGATCTACCGACGCTTTCAAAAACTGCCCTAGCTGTGCCTTCGCCAATCGCTGAGGCTTTTGATCATCAAAACCAACTTTCACGGCTTCATACCCATCTTTCCCCCCTGTTTTGCGCTGAATCACAACGTTACCTCCAGCAAGAACAACAGTAACCGCAGTTGCTCTCCCCTTCTCATCGTAAACTCGTGTCATTCCGAGTTTCTTTCCCAAAAGTCCAACTTTCATGTTTTTAGGTATCAAGCTTGTCAGATTTTGATTGCGATATCGACACCGGCCGGGAGGTTCAGTTTCTTCAACTCCTCAATGGTCTTTGCCGTCGGCTCTTTGATGTATAACAGCCTTTTGTGAGTTCGTATTTCGTACTGGTCCATCGACTTTTTGTCGACATGCGGAGATCGATTGACCGTGAAACGTTCTGTTCGGACTGGCAGCGGTATGGGTCCGAAGACCTGCGCACCTGTACGTTTGGCCGTTTCCACAATCTCCCCTGCACTTACGTCGAGAGTCCTCGAGTCGAAAGCTTTTAGACGAATCCTTATTTCAGAGCCATTCATAAATTAGTTTCCCTTCTGATCTAGAACTGCTGCCTTCACCTGCTCGGGAACTTGCTCGAAGTGAGAAGGGGTCATCGAATAGGAGGAACGCCCCTTGGATAGGGAGCGGATCGCAGTTGCGTAGCCGAACATCTCAGCGAGCGGAACCTCTGCCGTGACAACAGACAAGCCACCCTTGTTTTCAATCGAACTAATCCGCCCACGGCGGCGATTTAAATCACCCATAATATCCCCTTGGTACTCTTCAGGGGTCGAGTTCTCCACCTTCATGATTGGTTCCAACAGGATCGGCTTTGCTTTTTTCATCCCATCCTTCAAGGCAAAAATAGCAGCCATCTTGAACGCAAGCTCGTTCGAGTCTACGTCGTGATAAGAACCGTCGATGATATCCACATGAACATCGATGACAGGGAACCCCCCAACGACACCATTCAGAACCGCCTCTTCCAACCCCTTCTTAACTGCAGGAATGTAATCCTTAGGAATCGTCCCGCCGACGACCTTGTTTTCAATCGTGAGACCTTTACCGCGTTCATTAGGCGCTACCGTGACAATAACATGGCCGTACTGACCTCTCCCGCCCGACTGCTTAATCAGTTTACCCTCGCCGGTTGACGACGTGGTGATAGTCTCGCGGTACGCAATCTGGGGCTTACCGGCATTTGCATCGACCTTGAACTCGCGAAACAACCGATCGCGAATAATCTCCAAGTGCAACTCACCCATCCCCGCAATAATCGTCTGCCCAGTATCCTCGTTTGTGAACACTCGAAATGTTGGGTCTTCCTCTGCCAAACGCTGAAGAGCATTCGCCATCTTTTCCTGGTCCTGCTTTGTCTTCGGTTCGATGGCCATTGAGATCACCGGATCCGGGAAGGACGGAGGTTCCAACAGAATCGGGCGGTCTTCCGTGCACAGAGTGTCACCGGTCGTGATATTTTTGATCCCGACGATTGCGGCGATATCTCCTGAGTAGCAGGTCTCAATATCCTCGCGCTTGTCAGCGTTAATCTGGATGATTCGGCTGACTCTCTCTCTCTTGTTCGTGCGGGGATTGTAGACAGTATCGCCCTTCGAAAGTTTTCCGGAATACACTCGGAAGAAAACGAGTTTCCCAACAAAGGGATCTGCCCAAAGCTTGAAGGCTAAAGAGCAAAAATCACCGTGATCCGAGGTGGGAGCCTCCAAGGTGGCGGCAGTGTCGGGGTCTTGCCCTTGAGTTGCAGGGATATCGATTGGGCTTGGGAGGTAATCAATGACAGCATCCACCAAATACTGGACTCCTTTGTTCTTGAACGCAGAACCCCCGATTACCGGGAAAAACTTAATGGCCATCGTCTGCCGACGGATTGCGGCTTTGAGTAGTTCCGGCGAAATGGGTTTCTCCTCGAGAAACAACGTACCCAACTCATCGTCCAGATTGGCAATCTGTTCCACCAAATCGGACAGTGCTTGCTCTGCGACAGGTTTCAGGTCTTCGGGGATTTCTTCCACCTCGTAGGTTGACCCCATTTGGTCGTTGTCCGAGTAGATGACCGCTTTCTGGTTAACAACATCAATCTGACCCTTCAAGGTATCTTCCTTACCAATCGGGATTAAAACTGGCCAGGCGTTCGCGCCGAGTTTCTGGCGCATTGTGGCGATTGCGTTGTTAAAATCGGCACCGACGCGGTCCATCTTGTTAATGAACGCTATCCGCGGTACGTTGTACTTCGTAGCCTGACGCCAGACGGTTTCTGACTGCGGTTGGACTCCAGCAACAGCATCGAAAACCGCGATTGCCCCGTCCAACACCCGCAACGAACGCTCAACCTCTGCGGTGAAGTCAACGTGGCCTGGGGTGTCAATAATGTTCACCCTCATCTTCTGCCCAGGGTATAACTTCACGATTCCTTCCTGAATCGTCTGCTGCCAGTAGCAGGTCGTAGCAGCGGAGGTGATTGTGATTCCTCGCTCGCGCTCCTGCTCCATCCAGTCGGTCACGGTCGTTCCCTCATGGACCTCACCCATCTTGTGAATCATTCCGGTGTAGAAAAGGATGCGCTCCGTGAGCGTCGTCTTGCCGGCGTCGATGTGAGCGGCAATCCCGATGTTTCGGGTCTTCTCTAACGGATACTTCCGATCCGCGTGATTTGGATTTGTAGACACAGTCTTAGAAGCGATTTAGAAGCGGAAGTGAGCGAACGCGCGGTTTGCCTGAGCCATCTTGTGGGTGTCGTCGCGCTTTTTGATCGAGTTACCCTGCCCCGAGGCTGCATCGCGCAGCTCATTAGCGAGGGATTTAGCCAATCCCGTCGCCTTCCTTGAGCGAGCGTTTGTCACAATCCAACGCATCGCCAAAGCAGCGCCGCGTTCTGCGGAAACCTCCATGGGTACTTGGTACGTGGCACCGCCCACCCGCCGACTCTTCACTTCCAAACGAGGCTTCACATTCTCCACCGCGCGATTCAAAACATCAAGAGGGTCTACCGAACCTTCCTGACGCGTTTTCTCAATGGCATCATAAACGATACGCTCTGCCAGCGACTTTTTCCCACTGGTCATCAGAGTCCCGATGAGACGAGCAACGATCGGACTCCCATACCGAGAATCGATTTTAACTTCTTTGTGAATGACGCGACGACGACGTGACATAAATCAGATTACAGATTTCGGACTGTTTACTTCTTGCCTTTACCCTTCGCCGCAGTTTCTTGGCCTGGCTTCGGACGCTTCGCTCCATACTTTGAGCGGGAGCGACGGCGACCGTCCACCCCGAGCGCATCGAGCGTTCCGCGGACAATGTGATAGCGAACTCCTGGCAAATCCTTCACACGACCGCCTCTGACAAGAACGATGGAGTGCTCTTGTAGGTTGTGCCCCTCTCCAGGAATGTAAGCGATCACTTCGTAGCCGTTGGTAAGCCTGACTTTTGCCACTTTCCGAAGGGCCGAGTTTGGCTTTTTGGGGGTACGCGTCATCACCTGAGTGCAAACACCGCGCCGAAACGGACAACGCGTCATCGCGGGACTTTTCGACTTAATCTGAATCTTCTTACGCCCTTTCCGGACGAGTTGGTTGATCGTTGGCATGTTATTGATGCGAGACGTGTTTTGAAATCTTCCCGTCGTGTCATCTCTTGAGAGCCGCGGCCAAACCATCACAACAAGTCAAGCCTCAGGCCGGAGCGATTAGTGAAGTTGAGCATCGGCGCCCGCTGGAGAAGACGACCCAAGCGGACAAAATGAGGCTTTCAGCCTGTTTGCCGCGAGTGCACAGCCTTGACCGTGAGAGCGCGAAGGGGTGGCGTTTTTACGGGATGGTTGGGGGGAGGCTCAAGACCTTTTTTTAAAAATGTGATCGCGCCTGTAGACTTTCACCTCGCTGAGACTTTTCGCGGGGTTACCGCTTGAATGGTAATCCGGCGCCAGTGTTGCATCTCAAAATGCTCATCTCGACGCGCCTTTTTCCGCGGAACGCACTGTGCCTGATTGTCATACCATACTGTTTCTGCGGTTCGCTCCTGACGATTGCTAACCCCACGTCAAGCAGAGGAACGAACGCTCGCGGCACGGCGGTATCGAGCCACCCGATCGAACTTCAGCTTCTCCTCAAAGATCTCGCACAACAGGAGCAAACTGTAGGTGAGTCCATCTCCAAGCTTCCCGGTTTTAGCAAGTTGCGTGGTCTTTCGAGACGCGGTGACCTTCGAATGTTTCTCGGTGATCACCGGGGAGCGTTGGATGATTACTCGGAGATGATCGCGATCGATGCGGCGCAGGATACGCCCCATTGGCGAAGAGGAATCGCTTACTATTTCAACGGACGTTTTCAGGAAGGGGCCGAGCAGTTTGAACGCTACCACGCGTACGATGCGCGAGATCGAGAGAACGGGCTTTGGAAGTTTCTTTGCGACTTACAGTCGAAGGGTGTCGAGCATGCTCGGTCGAAGATGCTTCCGTACAAGCAGTTTGATCGCCATCCCTTCCCCCAGCTTTATTCCCTCTACGGAGGCACTCTGAGCCTGGCCGACTACAACGAAGCAGTTCGCCCGCATGTTGAGTCCTCCCGCATGGTGAAGTTCTTTCATTTGTACTACCGAGGCCTTCATGTCGTGACTTCGGACAAAAAAGCGGGGATAGCTGACATCCGTGAAGCCGTTTCTCTATTCTCCGCGAGTGAGGTCGCGGAAACGGGACCGGGATACATGTGGCACTGCGCACGCCTCCACTTGGAATTCATTGAGCGCCAATAGCTTGCTCCTTCATCGAAAAGCGATAGTTCCGCTTTGATTCGCCGTAACCGGTTCGACCATGCGCGGCTTCAAGCAACCGGTTTCCGGTTGCACTGGGCAACGTGAGTCGGGAGAATCGTCGGCTTATGACTCTTACAGAAAAGGTGCTGGCTCAGGCCGCCGGCAAAACATCGGTTCGTCCGGGCGATAATGTCTGGGTGAACGTCGACGTGTTGATGACTCACGATGTGTGCGGTCCAGGGACAATCGGCGTTTTCAAACGCGAGTTTGGGAAAGATGCAAAAGTCTGGAACCGAGAGGGAGTGGTCATCATCCCTGATCACTACATTTTCACTGCGGATTCGATGTCGAACCGGAATGTCGATATCCTTCGGGAATTCGTTCGGGAACAGAATCTTCCGTACTTCTACGATGTCATTGACGACCCCAACGGTTCTTGGAAGTTCGATGCGGCGAAGGGACAGACAAAAGCGCAGTACGGCAAGCGTTACACGGGTGTCTGCCACACCACGCTCGCGCTACGCGGTCACGTTCGCCCAGGAAGCATCCTTTTCGGAACCGATTCCCACACCTGCATGGCCGGTGCTTTCAACCAGTTCGCCACGGGGATCGGAAACACCGACGCAGGCTTCATTCTTGGAACCGGTAAACTTCTGGTGAAGGTTCCCGAATCCATGCGTTTCTACCTCGAAGGCGCCCTCCAACCGGGAGTGATGGCGAAGGACGTCATCCTCCATGTCATCGGGGAAATCGGCTTTGACGGAGCAACTTACCGCGCCATGCAGTGGGAAGGCCCCGGCGTGCGTAACCTCAATATGGATGACCGCATGACCATCGCCAACATGGCCATCGAGGCAGGAGCCAAAAACGGCATCTTCCCCTGCGACGAGTTAACCATGCATTACGTCGCAGAGCGCATGAATGCGAACAACCACAAGGGCAAGTTCAGACCCGTAGATTTGGATTCCGAACAAACGTTCTGCTACGACAAAAAGTTCGATCTCTCCAAGCTCGAACCCACGGTCGCTTGCCATCCAGACCCCGGCAACCGCAAGACAGCCAAGGAGTTGGAAAGCGTGAAGCTCGACCGTGCGTACATCGGCTCCTGCACTGGTGGAAAAACCAGCGACTTCCTTGCATTTGCGCAGGTCGTGAAAGGTAAGACCGTTAAAATCGACACCTTCGGGGTCCCCGCCACTACTCAAGTGGTTGAAGACCTCAAAACCACTCAATGGAACGGGGAGTCCGTCTGGAGCATCCTCGAATCCTCAGGCGTGCGGATGACCGAAAACGCCTCCTGCGCCGCCTGTCTCGGCGGTCCAGTCGACACCTTCGGCCGACTCAACCAACCGATGAAGTGCATCTCCGCAACGAATCGCAACTTCCCCGGACGGATGGGCAACAAGGAGTCGCAAGTCTTCCTCGCCTCGCCCTACACGGTGGCCGCCAGCGCGTTGAACGGACACATCAGCGACCCTCGCGAGTACATCAGCTAAACCACATCGAATCTTCCGAACTGACATGGCAAAAACCATCACCTCCCCCGTCTACGTTACGCGGGACAATATCGACACCGATCAAATCATACCAGCCCAGTATCTTACGCTGGTTCCGACGATTCCCGAAGAGTACAAGAAGCTCGGGACGTACGCACTCATCGGACTGCCTGACGACTTGTACCCGCAACGCTTCATCCCCGAGGGAGCCGAAGAAACGCCGTACAAAATCGTCATTGCCGGACGCAACTTCGGCTGCGGCTCGTCCCGAGAACACGCGCCGATCGCGCTTGGGGCAGCGGGCGTCGAGGCGGTCGTCGCGGAAAGCTTCGCGCGAATCTTCTTTAGGAACTGCGTGGCCACCGGCGAGTTGTACCCGTACGACGCCAATGAGCGGCTTTGCGACATCCTAAAAACAGGGGACATCGCAACGCTGGACTTCGACAACGACACGCTCACGGCCAACGGCATCACCTACTCGCTCAAGCCTCTCGGAGAAGTCCGCCCTGTGATCGATGCGGGTGGCATTTTCAACTACGCGCGGCAGAGCGGCATGATTGCGGCAAAGTAAGCTCCTCAACATCAAAGCATCTCGTCTCACCGACGGGATGCGTTTTTTATTTACCTCAAACCCGTTCATACTCCCCACCCTCATGTGGAAACGTTTTCTCTTATTGACCGTTCTTTTTGGGGCACTGGTGGCCGGACTCGGCTACGCCAAGTTCCTCCAAATTAAGAACGCAATGGCGATGGGCGCCAAGTTCGCCCCTCCGCCGACGGCCGTCACCACCATCAAAGTCGAACCGTCCGACTGGGCCGACGCCATCTCATTCACTGGCTCCGCCCGCTCGGTCAACTCCCTTACGGTCGCCAGCGAGGTGGCGGGTATTATCGAGACACTTCCGATTGAATCCGGAACTCTCGTTAAAAAGGGCGACCTCCTCCTCGCACTGAACGACCGCCAAGAATCCGCCCAACTCCGCGTGGCGGAAGCGCGCCTCGCCCTCGCAAAAACCGACGTCGCGCGGAAGCGTGAACTCAAGAAAGAGGCGGCCATCGCCGATGCCGACATCGACGCCGCAGAGAGTGAGTTGAAACAGGCCGACGCAAACGTGGATAACTGCAAATCCGCCCTCGCGAAACGCAGCATCAGAGCGCCCTTCGATGGCCTGCTCGGAATCCGGCAAGCCTCGCTAGGACAGTTCCTCAATCCCGGAACACCTGTCATTGCCCTTCACTCGGTAAACCCCATTCATGTCGAGTTCGCCGTTCCCCAAGGCCAACTCACTCAGGTGACCCCAGAGACCGTCGTCTCTGTCATGCTCGACCAGACCGCCGGCAGTTCCTTGTCCGGAAAAATCACCGCCGTCGACGCATCCCTCGACAACGCAACCCGAAACATCACCGTTCAAGCGACCATCGAAAATGCCTCCGGCCACCTAAAACCGGGTATGTTCGTTCGCGTGAATATCCCCAAACCGCTGCGCAAGAACGTCATCACTGTGCCACTCGCCGCGATTCAGTTCGCTCCCTACGGCGACTCTGTTTTTGTCGTGAAACACAACCCCGACGCAAATGACGCTCCGCCGACCGTCGAACAGCAATTCGTGAAAGCAGGCACCACCCGGGGCGACGTCGTCGTTGTTGAGTCCGGCCTCAAGGCAGGCGACGAGGTGGTCTCCTCCGGTGTCTTCCGCCTCCGAAGCGGCGCCCCCGTCCAAATCAACAATACCGTCTCCCCGGCAAACAGCACCGCACCGCGCCCGCCCAATAGCTGACGCCTCACTCATGGCCTTCACCGACCTCTTCATCCGTCGCCCCGTCTTCGCGATCGTCATCAACCTGCTCATCCTCCTCGCAGGCATCCAGTCCATCCGCTCCCTCAACGTACGGCAGTACCCCAAGAGCGACATCGCCGTCATTAACGTCAAAACCCGCTACATCGGCGCGAATGCCGACCTCGTCCGCGGTTTCGTAACAACACCGCTCGAACGCTCCATCGCCAGCGCCGATGGAATCGACTTCATCGAATCCCAGAGCGCCCAAAACCTCAGCATCATCACCGTTCACCTCAAACTGAACTACGACACCAACGCGGCCCTGACCCAAATCCAGTCAAAGGTGGCGCAGGTTCGAAACGACCTTCCTCCCGAATCGGAATCACCCACCATCGAACTGACGACTTCAGACAACCAGTTCGCGTCGATGTACCTCTCGTTTTACACCGAAGACCTCGACCCAAACCAAATCACGGATTACCTCACCCGCGTCATTCAGCCAAAACTCACCGCCGTCTCCGGTGTCCAAAAAGCGGAAATCCTCGGAGCACGAACGTTCGCGATGCGTATCTGGCTCAAGCCCGATCAGATGGCGGCGCTCAACGTCTCCGCCTCCGAAGTTCGCCGCGCGCTCTCCGCCAACAACTACCTCTCCGCTCTCGGCGGAACGCGCGGCTCTGACATCGTTGTGAACCTCGTCGCCAACACCAACCTCACCACCGCAGACGAGTTCAAGGAAATGGTCATCCGTGAAGACCAAGGCCGTGTCGTGCGCCTCAAACAAATCGCCGACGTTTCCCTCGGTGCCGAAGACTACGACAGCGATGTCCGCTTCTCCGGACAAACCGCCACCTTCATGGGAATCTGGGTGCTCCCGACGGCAAACTCACTCGACGTCATGAAGCGGGTGCGCGCCGAAATGCCGTACATCGAACGACAACTCCCCAGCGGCATGAAAGCGGGAATCCCCTACGACTCGACCCGCTACATTGACGACGCCCTCAAAGAGGTGCTCCGAACGCTCACAGAAACCCTCATCATTGTCGTTGCGGTCATCTTCCTGTTCCTCGGCAGCTTCCGCTCCGTCCTGATTCCCATCGTCGCAATCCCCGTCAGTCTCGTCGGCGCCGCCTTCATCATGCTGGTCTTCGGATTCACCCTGAACCTGCTCACCCTCCTTGCGATTGTGCTGTCCGTCGGACTTGTCGTGGACGATGCGATTGTCGTCGTTGAAAACGTGGAACGCCACATCCACGAGGGATCCTCACCACTGGAAGCCGCCCTAAAGGGCGCGAGAGAGCTGCTCGGCCCAATCGTCGCGATGACCATCACCCTCGCCGCTGTCTACGCGCCCGTGGGGCTGCAAGGGGGACTCACAGGAACCCTCTTTCGAGAGTTCGTCTTCACCCTCGCAGGAGCCGTCATCGTCTCAGGAATCGTCGCCATCACCCTGTCACCCGTCATGTCCGGACATCTCCTCAGACCGGCAACTGGAACAGGCGGGTTCGCATGCGTCGTGAACCGCTTTTTCGACCGCGTGAAGTCATCGTACGGCAACGTCCTGCGCTCGAGCCTCCGCTGGCGTCCCGTCACCCTCTTCTTCGCAGGTGCCTTCACGCTGCTGGGAATCCCGTTCTACCTCTTTTCCGGAAAAGAACTCGCTCCAAAGGAAGACCAAGGGGTCGTCTTCGGAATCGTACAAGCGGCGCCAAACTCGACCATCGATCAAACCACGCGCTACACCGGACTCCTCAACGACCTCTTCCTTTCCATTCCGGAAACCGCGACCACCTTTCAGATCACGCAACCTTTCCAAGGATTCTCGGGCCTCGTCACAAAACCGTGGAGCCAGCGCACGCGCCCCACAGAACAAATCCTCGGCGAAGTGTTCGGTCGCTCTGCGAGTATTCCGGGCATTCGCGTCATCGCAACAACACCCGCCCCCTTGCCCGGCGCGAGCAACCTTCCCGTCGAGTTCGTCATCTGCACCACCGCCGAACCGCGCGAACTGGTTGGCTTCGCAGAACAACTCGTCGGCAAAGCCATCAAAAGCGGAATGTTCATGTTCGCTGACACCGACCTGAAGTTCGATCTACCCCAAGCAGAGGTGGTCCTCGACCGCGATCTCGTCTTCGACATGGGCCTCAATCTTCAACAAGTCGGGGGCGACCTCTCCTCGATGCTGGGCGGCGCGTTCGTCAACCGATTCTCCATCCAAGGACGGAGCTACAAAGTCATCCCCCAACTCGAACGCACAGCCCGCCTTAACCCCGAGCAAGTCAGTGACATCTACGTTCCAGGTCCCGACGGACGCCAGATTCAACTCTCCACCATCGCCTCCGTGCGCAAGACCGTCGAACCGCGCACGCTCAACCGCTTTCAACAGCTCAACTGCGCGCGCATCCAAGGGGCCTACCCTCCAAACGTCACGCTCGACAGCGTTCTTCGCTTTCTTGAAACCGAGGCATCCAGCCTTCTGCCACGGGGATATTCGATTGATTATCAAGGTGAAGCCCGACAACTCCGCGTGGAAGGCAGTCGCCTCAACGAGACGCTGATGGTATCGCTGATTCTCATTTTCCTGGTGCTTGCCGCACAGTTCGAAAGCTTTCGTTCCCCCTTCATCATCCTTCTCGGGTCCGTTCCCCTCGCGCTGACGGGTGCCCTCATGTTCTCGTTCCTCGGATTCACCACGCTCAACATCTACAGCCAAGTGGGGCTCATCACGCTGGTCGGGCTCGTCTCAAAAAACGGCATTCTCATTGTGGAGTTCGCAAACCACTTGCGTGATCAAGGAGTCCCGCTCCTCGAAGCCATCATTGAAGCCGGTACAACGCGCCTGCGCCCCATCCTGATGACCTCCGTCGCAACGGTGGTCGGCCACTTCCCCCTCGTGCTGGCGTCCGGCCCCGGTGCAGGCGCACGAAACAGCATCGGCGTCGTACTTGTGTCCGGCATGATCATCGGCACGCTGCTTACGCTGTTCGTGATTCCCGCGATTTACATCGCACTCTCGCCCGAGCGTCGAACCGCCGCTGCCTAATCTCCGCCACCATGAATCAATCGGCTCTGATTATCACCAGTACGCTGGTCACCGGAGCGGTCGGCGCCCTTTTTCTCGAGGGCATGGATTTCGTCGGTCACGCATTCGCTGCCCAACCGCTTCTCATGGCGACCCTTCCGCTGGGTGCCGTCCTCAGCAACCGTCTCTACACAAAGCTCGATTCCGCGTCAGATGGCGGAACCCACGCCGCCATCCTCGCCGCGCAGGACGGCAAACCTGCAGCGCCGTCGGGCATGGCACCCCTCATCTTTGTCTCGACTCTGCTGACCCACCTGGGCGGCGGCTCCGCAGGGAGGGAAGGCACTGCCCTCCAACTCGGCGCGGGCATCACCGCCCTCGTGGCAAAGGTCACCCGCGGCCATGCCGTCGCGGGTGGACTCGCCACCCGCTGCGGACTTGCCGCGGGATTTGGCGCGGTCTTCGGCACGCCCGCAACCGCAGCCGTATTCGCGCTCGAAATGCACGACGGCCAACCCTCCCTCCGAGAAGCGTCGTGGGTTTCCGCCGCGAGCTGGGGCGGCCATGCAATAGCAACGCTCTGCGGAGCAGCACACAGCACCACGCCCGCCCCCGTGGTTGAGTCGTTCAGCCTCGGAAGTTTAGGCGGACTCGCAGCACTCGCGATTGCTTGCGGCTTGCTCACAGGCTTCTTCCAGCGCGGCCTTTCTCGACTGCGCACCGTGCGTGCGCAAATCGGCTCTGATTGGGTAATCGCCATTGTATCGACGGCGCTCCTTGCAACGCTGGCCACTGCGGTGCCCGACGGATTGAGCTATTGCGGACTGGGAGCGACCTCGATGACGGAGGGTGCGATTTCCATCCAAAGCATGCTCTCCGAGGGCATAGCAGCCCCGTTCGCATGGCTCTGGAAAACGGTCTTCACCCTCATCACCCTCGGAGCAGGAATGCGCGGCGGCGAGGTCACTCCGCTCTTTTTCATGGGCACCTCCCTCGCCCTTCACCTCGCGAGCATCGGCCTCCCCACTGCCGGCATCGCGGGCCCCGTCGGCCTCTGCCTCGCCTTTGCCGCAGGCCTGCGCGCCCCACTCGCCGCAACCATCCTCGGCTTCGAACTCTTCGGTTGGGAAACCGCCATCGCCGTGGCCCTCTCAGCGCACCTCTCAATGCTCGTGGCAAAAACGATAACGACGGGGAAAAGGCATTCGTAAATGCCGCCAAGATGCGGTGTCCCTCGTCCCATTTCCCGTGACGAAAATCCCGAATCCCTGAGATTAACCACGTTCAACGCGGAATCTGGCCGGATTCCAGCATACACCGAGGAGGAACTCCTCTTCACCGCACCCCTCAAAACAACGTCCTATGAAAACCCTTCTCGCGACACTTCTCCTCGCCGTCTCCGTCCTGTCCGCAGCCGAACCCTTTCTCGAAAAACAAGATCTCTTCACCATCGGCGACAATCCTGATTTCAATATCTACCACATTCCGGGCGTCGTCGTGACGGCCAAGGGCACCGTGCTCGCGTGGTGTGAGGCGCGGAAACGTCCCGCAGGCGTGAGCGATTGGGACGACATCCGCATCCTTCTCCGCCGCAGCACCGATGACGGCAAAACGTGGAGCGAGCCGCAAAGCATCGCCAATGTCGAAGGGCCGAAACGCAAGAACCCGTTCGCCCTCCGAATGAAGAACGTCGATCCATCCGACGTGACCTACAACAACCCCGTCCTCATCGCCGACAAGGACGGCTCCGTGCACATGCTTTTCTGCCTCGAATACGAACGCTGCTTTTATCAGCGGAGCGAAGACGACGGCCTGAGTTGGTCCAAGCCGGTTGAGATGACGGGAACCTTCGATGCATTCAAAAAAGAATACGCTTGGAAGGTTCTGGCGACCGGGCCAAACCACAGCATTCAACTCAAGACCGGTCGGCTCGTCGTGCCTGTCTGGCTTTCCACCGGCGAAGGCGGCAACGCACACCGTCCGAGCGTGACAGCCACCATTTACAGCGATGACCGAGGCAAAACGTGGAAAGCGGGAGACATCGCCGTGCCCTGCACCGAGGAGTGGAACAACCCAAACGAGACCGTTGCCATCGAACTCACCGACGGACGCGTCATGCTCAACGTACGCAGCGAGTCGAAAGCCAACCGGCGGCTCGTCGTCACGAGCCCCGATGGAGCGACGAATTGGAGCACGCCGAGATTCGACGACGGCCTAGTCGAACCCATTTGCATGGCGGGAATCGTCCGTTACCACCATAGCGGCCAAAGCCTCATCCTCTTCTCCAACCCACACAACCTCGAACGGGCAAAGGGCAAGGCCGAACCGGGCGGATTCCGCGACCGCAAGAACGTCAGGATCAAACTCAGCCGCGACGAGGGCCAGTCTTGGTCGGTGAACAAGCAGCTCGAAGACGGGCCCAGCGCCTACTCGGACCTCGCCGTGACAAAAGCCGGCACCATCCTCTGCTTTTACGGCCGAGCGGGCGATAACCGAGGAATGACCGCATGGTCAGGCGGTCGACTCACCCTCGCCCGCTTCAACCTCGAATGGCTCCAACAACCCTGACGCTGAAGTCCCAGTTGAATCCATCGAGATAGGCCTCGTGGCGCATACGAGTTCGGACCGACCGAGCGGATTCGGACACGAAAAAAGAGTCGCCCGTCAAAGGCTTTGTGCGACCTTGATTCCACTGCTCGCAACTGCGACGGGGTGATCCGAAAGGGTTGCCCCATTTTTTTCATCTTCAAGAAACGCTCAATCCTTCTCCACGCTTCTGAGGGCGGCGGATCCCAACGGATTACGGCAACGGCGGATAACCATAGGAGGTTCCATTCCCCCCACTCTGCCGACAACGGACACCTGCCGTCAGATGCAGCATCCCCGGACGGATGCAATACAACGGATTAATCATTAACCGATTAGCTCCCCGCGCCCCTCACGACTCCACAATCGTGAGCGCTGGGGCGATGTTGCGAAAGTGAGCGGCATTTCGTGTGATGATGCCTTGAAATCGGTCGGCGAAGGCCGCGATGAGCACATCGGCGACTGGCCGCTTTTGCATCTGCGCGGCTCTGCGGCGCACTTGATGGTCGTTCCACAGGCGGTGCGCCAGCTCGGTGTCAGCGCTGGTCCATGGCTCGGAGGTCGCGATAGGCACGACTTGGAAAAAGGCATCCGCCGCCCGTGCATCGCCACCGAATGCCGGCCCAACTTCCACAAACGTGACAGGACAAATGCACAGGCCGTCGGCGAGATGACGCTGCAAGCAGGCGAGAGACGCCGTACGCCAGGTGGAGCCGTTCACAATCAGATCCAGCACCACCGAGGTGTCCACCACCCAAGCCATTTATTCGCGCTCACCCTCCCGCAAGTCTCTCAGAGCTTCTTCCGTCGTCGCCCAGGGAGAAGGTGGCAGCTTCCGTCTGGCGGCTTCGACCCTATCAGTCAGTTCAGCAAGACTTGGCACCTGAGCCGGAGCACTAGGCTCGTCCGTCAGCGCCACCCGCACCCGCCGCCCTTTGCCAAAACGACTCAACAGCCCAGCAATAATGACCGCGCTGTCGGCGCCGACGCGGATGGTGGTGTTGATGGTGCTCATCCGGAAAAACTTACCCGCCAACTCACTTTTTGACAAATCCGCAGACACCCCACCTCGCCACTACGGCATTAACTTCAACCCGCCCAACCCCAGTATTTCACCTCGATCTGGCCACTGCTTCACCATTCTCTCAACGTATCCTCCGGACGCAGGACTCTCAGCCCGGGCAACAAATCGAAATGTCGGTCGTCACTCAAAACTGACGCCCCGATTTCCTTCGCACACATCGCAATCAAGATGTCCTGTGCAGGCAAAACCAACCCCCGTCGGTCAAGTGACCACGCCTGCGCAGCCGCCTCCTCCCAAATGCGATTGGTCGTGGGAATGTTCAGCAACACATCAAAAAAAGAACTCAACCGGCGACGAATCCTCTCCACGCGCAATCCTCGCTCAACCTCCAGCCGAACCATCCCGCAAATGGCCAAATCGCCGTCCCCAATCCAGTCCGTCAGCGCAAGGGACGGATCAATCCCTCGGCGCAAAAGGCCGATGTAAACGTTGCTGTCCACCAGACAGGGCCCATTCATCGCGATGATTCACCCGCCTTGCCCGAACGATAAACCGCTGACCTCTCGGCCACACGCATTGCCGCAACTTCGTATTCAGGATCAACGGCCCCCTTCAACTCCTCCGCAGTCAGCCCCAAACCGGCCTCCGCAAACTCCCGAAAACGCGCCTTTCGATCCATCTCCCTCAACGCCATTTCCACCGCCTCCGTCTTACTCGCACACCCAAACCGCTCAATCACCCGATCAAGCAAATCTTCATCAATCCGGATCGTCATTTTCATGCCATACTCAGTATGGCATTTCCGTCCCAAAGTCGCGCACAAATCGCAAAATTCATCCAAATCAGAGCCCAACAGCAGTTATTCTCCTGGGCCTCGTTGAGAAATCCGCACGCCCCCCATCGCCAGACGGGCCGAAAGCGTGATGAAGGGAAAGTCCGGCAAACCGGATGCCGCCCCTGCTTCAATGCCCCCTCTGATCCGGCTCCGTTTTTTGAAAAAAACCACTCCCCCGTCTGCAAGTTGGGGCATTTGCTCTAGGTAAGCACTCTCTCCCGTCCCATGCTTCAACACGCCGAAACCCCAGCAGCCGTCCTCTCCGAAATCGCGATGCAAATCGCCTCCACTCGGGATCCTCGCGCGCGCCACTGGATCATCACTCCTTCGAAAGGACGCTCGGAACAGATTCTTCACGAGTGGGCCACGCGTTGCGGAATTGCATCCCATTCTCAGGAACTCGAGCTGCGGACGCTCCTCGAACAAATCGCAGCAGGAACCCGCGACCGTTTCGACTTCGACGCACTGCGTCTCGCCATCGCCGCCACCCTCCCCGAGCTTGCCGACCATCCCGAGTTTCCCATCGCCTCAGAAAGCGCCACCGGCGCGCTCACCGCCGCCCGTCTTGCGTGGGCAACCACCCTCGCCCGCGCCATCGACGAAACCCTCCAATGTCGGCCCCTAGATCAGGCATGGGCTCCGAAATCGTTTCTTAACGCGCTCGCAAACCACCCTCCCATTGCCGCCGTTCTCGAGAGGCATCCGGGGTTGCAGACCCCGCACACGTTCACTCAATCGGCCAACGCATGGCTTTATCGGTGGCTGCACCAGGGAGGTCTCCCCTATCTCTGGATTCAACTGGATGCCGGCCTACCCCAGCGCTTGCTCGAACGCTTGGTTCAAACCCTCAACTTTTTTCGGGAAAACGGACTGGAAAATCATCTCCACCTCTTCGCCATCAGCCCCAGCTTCGAATACTGGAGCGAACAACTCACCCGATCTCGTGACCATCGGCAGGGACGTCCCGAAAATGATCCAGAACGAAATCCCGGCGGCCTGCTCTGGTCGCTCGGTCGATGTTCTCAAGATTTCCAGAGCCAAATGATCGCCCCGCTTCTGTCTCAAGGCGCCGGTGGAATCGAAATCCCCAGCCCGATCTGCCCATCGACCCTTCTCGGCCTTCTCCAGGAATCCTGCCGCCGCTCCGCGCCACCCGATGAGCGCGCTCCGCTCAATCCAGATGACGCCTCACTCACGGTACATGTGGCCCACAACCATCTCCGGGAAATGGAGATTTGCCGCGACCGAATCCTTCAATCTCTCCACGACTTCCCCGATTTGCGACACGAAGAAATCCTCTTGTTGCTCGCCAATCCACGGGAACAAGCGCCCTTCGTTGAAGCCGCATTCCATGGCTCGCCCGAGGCCATCGTTCCCTTCCGACTCTCGGGCGCAGGACAAACCATTCCCTCCACCTTCTCCGCAGCGGTCGAACTGCTTTTAGGCATCCTGCCCGCTCGCATCTCACTGCCCGATGTCCAATCCCTACTAGAAAACCCCCTCATCGCATCACACTTCGGCTTCGACACCGAGTCCAACGACGCCGGACAGGTTCTCGAATGGCTCGAAGACGCGGGTTTCCGATGGGGTCTGAATGCCGACCAGCGTCTCAACCTTCAGCACCTCCCTGAACAACGCTGGAACTTACGGTGGGCGTTGCAGCGCCTCGCGCTCGGAGGAGTGGTGGCTCCCTCTTCAGGCCAATCACCCCATCCAGTCTTCGAGCGCTCGCACCAGCCCATGATTCCGCTCGAGCGAGCCTCCGGACTTTCCCTCGATTTGCTCGCGAAACTTGCCCAGTTTTTGGAGAATCTCGAGTGGGCGGCGAACGAATGGCGCGCAGGCCACGAGCAATCCCTCGGCGCCTGGATCGATTCAGCGGAGAGACTCGTCAACGCCTTCATCACACCTCGCTCTCCGTTGGAGCAAGGCCACGCCAACAGCCTGAAAAACAGCGTGCTACCGAGCTTCCGCCGGATTGTCAACGCGTCAGCCCTCCTCGAAACGAGTGGTTTTACACGGCTTCTTCTCGAAAAGATCTCGGCGCTCAACGACACCGCAAACCGTGGCCACGGCGGAGTCCGTGTGGGCGACCTCCGCCAACTCGCAGGAGTGCCCGCGCGCCTCATCCTCATCGCCGGTCTCGATCACGAAACCTTTCCTCGAAAGGAAGATCGCCCCGCATGGCACCCGCTCGCACTCAAACCCACATGCGGCGACCCCTCGCTCCGCGATGCCGATCGCCACGCCCTCCTCCTCGCGATTCTCTCCTCTAGAGATCGACTCGTACTCACCTACCGCGGGAAATCCGACGAAGATCAAAAAGAACGTCCCCCTTCCACGGCCCTCGCCGACATCCTTTCAACCGTCGACACCCTCATCACATCGGGAAACGAACAACCAGCCCATCGAGCAATTATCCACAGCCATCCACTCAACGGAACGAGCGTCCGCGCATTCCGCTCAGGTACCAACCGAAACGCCTGCGGATTCAACCCCGCAGATCACCGCATCGTCCGGGCGCGAGCTCAAGCCCGCACTCAGCACCGTGGCCCTCAACCGTATCGCGGACTGTGGGCGGACATTCTCCCCGAAGCTCCTGATCTCACCCCCACCCTCGAAGATTTACGCACCCTGCTGCAAAATCCCGTCACCCTATTCCTCAAACGACTCGGCATCCGCGTGCCGAAAGAGACCGAGGACCCCGCAGGGCACGACCTGATTGAGCTGGACGGCCTGTCCCGCTGGAATCTCCGTGACGAACTCCTTCTCGCCCAGCTCGAAGGCAAGGATCCCGCCGACTTCCAAGAGCACCTCGCTCGCTCTGGTCGCCTGCCGCGAGGACTCATCGGAGAATCCATCTTTCAAGAGATCGTCAACGAAATCCCGCAAACCGAAACGTACTGCGCAGAGGATCGTATCTCTCAATCCTGCCGCTGCTACCTGCCCGGATTAGACGTTGAACAACCCGAGATTCTCCTCGAAGGCAGACTCCGAACCGGTTGGTACCAACGCAGCAGCAGCCCCGACCGCGCCTACTTCTCGGCATCCAGTTTTCATAACGCGCCTTGGCGTCAGGAACTCCTTCTCAAGTTGGAGGCGGTCGCACTCACTGCATCGCAACCCAGCTCCGGAAAAACGAGCGGAGTGTTTCAGGACGAGAAGGTCACCCTCCCTCTCGCCGATCCCAACAAAGCCCGTCAGATTCTCCGTCGCCTCCTTCCCCTTTACCAGTTGGCCCTCCAGATTCCCTTGCCTTTCTGGCCGCTTGCGGCCGCAAAACTTTTCCCATCGCCCGATGCTGCGTACGCCGAGGAAACGCTCGATGCCGCGAGACAGAAATGGACGGACCGCAACTTCAACTCCGCCCAACCACCAGAATCGGAGAATCCATCGAGTCGACTCGCGTTTCGCGGCCTCGATGACCCGTGGGGATGGATGCCACAGATCGCCGCACCCTTCCTTCCCGATGAAGGTCGCCCGCTCGCATGGCGAGTCGCCCGCTTTCTCCACGATTGGAAAGGGGCCATCCCCTCCACCCTTCAGCCGTCTTCAACCTCGAAAAAAAAGCGCTGACCCATGTTCGACCCCCTCACTCAACCCCTCAGCGGCATTCACTCGATTGAGGCCAGTGCCGGAACCGGAAAAACCTATTCCATCACCGTTCTTTGGCTCCGACTGCTGATCGAGGAATCGCTCACCGTGGAGCAAATTCTCGTCAGCACCTTCACGCGCGCCGCCACGGCAGAACTCAAAGAGCGCCTCCTCCACTCCCTTCAGCGCGCCATCCGAGCCGTTGAAGAATCGCCTCTTGCCGCTTCCAACGCGTCCACCGTCGCATCCCCAGCAAACGGGCCCGAGGAAACCATCGTCAACTCCGCCATCGCTAGGGATCCCGGCAACCGCGACTCTCTCCGGAAGCGCCTGAGCCAGGCTCTCAGCAGCTTCGATCTCGCACCCATCTCAACCATTCACGGTTTCTGCCAAACCCTCATCGCCCGTCACGCACTCGAACTCGGTTGCGATCCCGGACTCACGCTCGTTGAAGACACCCGCGATCTCCTCGACGAAATCGTCTCTGATTCCGTCCTCGCATTCGCCGACCAGCCCTCCGCCAGTCCCGAAAAACTTCCGTCCATCCTCCGCAAAATTGCGCCCCCGCTCGCAACGCGAACCCACGCCCGCTTCCTCGCCGAAGCAGACAGCCCCGCCGCACTGCTGCACCAAAAAATCCAAACAGACCTCCCCGCACGCAAGTCCAGCGCCGGAATCCGGACCTTTGATGACATCCTCACGATTGTTCGTGACGCTCTGGACGCCCAAGGACCCGATGGAATGCTCGCGCGGTCCGTCCGAAATCGACTCTCCGCCGCCATCATCGATGAGTGTCAGGACAGCGACACCACCCAAATCCGCGTTTTTCAAACGCTCTTTCACCATCCAGAAACGCATTCGTTTATCGTCATCGGCGACCCGAAACAAAGCATTTACCGGTTTCGCGGTGCAGACCTCGCCAGTTACAAGGAGCTCGCAGACCGCGCGACGCGTGCTCCGCAGATGACCATCAATCATCGATCCGACGCCCCGCTCATCGCAGCGATCAACCGACTCTACGGGAGAGACTACACCTTTCCCGACGACTCATCCTCCAACACCCCAACCCGCTACATCCCCGTCAGCGCAAAATGCCCCACGACGCGCATCACTGATCCCGACACCGCAGCAGCACTGGTCCTGCATCAGGCAACCAGCACCGCTCGTGACCCGGCAAAGCGCGGGCTCGCGAGTTGGATCGCCACGGAGTGCGAAAGATTGCTCCGACGTCACACGACCATCGAGGACCGCCATGCCGAAAAGCCGCGCCGCCTCGTTCCCGGAGACATTGCGGTGCTTGCCGCCACGAAGGCTGACCTGCGCCTCGTTCGCCACGAACTCATATCGCGTGGGATTCCTTGCCAAATGGACGGCAAAGGGCTCGGGAGCGTGTGGAAAAGCGACGAAGCGCTCGATTTTCTTGTTTGGTTGGAACTGAACGAAGTTCTCACGGAATCCGGCGATATCCTCTCCAAGTTGTGCGCATTTCTCGCCACTCCGCTGGGTGCCACATCCGCCACTCAAATCGTCGAAATTCGCGATAATCCCCAACGCATCGCCAACCTCTGCGAAGCCTTCCGAAAAACCGCCGCGCTCCTCGCCCGATCCGGCCCCCTCCCCGCTCTCATTCATCATTTGTCGAGTCAGCCAGAGACCCATGCGGATCACGGCCGCGATCGTCGGGTCACCAACTGGCGACACATCGGAAGCCTCCTCCAAACCCGCTTCGCGCACGGGATGCGATCTCCCGCCGCATTGGCAGACTGGCTCAATCGAAAGCGCAGCGCGGAAAACCCGTCACAAGAGGATGACGATGCAGAGTCGAGCCTCATGAAGTTAGAGACCGACGAACCCGCCATCCAACTCCTCACCGTTCACGCCTCCAAGGGTCTCGAGTATCCCGTGGTGTTTTGCCCGTTTCTTTGGCACGTCAGCAGCCCGAGAAGTGCCAAGCAAAACATGAAAGTCGCAACGCTCCGCCAGTCCGATGGCTGGCTGCTCGACGCTCGAGAAAATGACCCAGAAGCCCATCGAGACAAAGCAATCCTCCAGGAACGCGAGGAAGAGTACCGCAAACTTTACGTCGCCCTCACCCGCGCCCGACACCGCCTGTACCTCGGGCTCGCCGATATCGCCGACAGCAAAGGCGGTCATCAAAACGGTTCCGCGCGGTCCGCGCTCATGACACTCCCCCACCTAGCCGACGCTCTTGCCAGCGGGGTGGCACCGGAAATCTCCGTCGACCCCGCAAACGTGGTCGTCACGCACAAACCCATCCCTGTTCGCGACGGTTCTCGTGAGGAGCATCCTGAACCGGTAGGTCCAGATTCTGTAGACCTCATCCCTGCGCCAGTTGCCCCCTCGGAACGCGGACCTCTCTTCACCAAACGCAGTTTCTCTTCGCTCTCCCGATTCAGCACGACCGCGGACGACTCATCAAATGTCCCTGACCGCGACCTCGACCCCACACAACCCGAGTCCCCGACCAACAGCGGTGACGGGTTGCTCAAGGGCTTAGGGAAGGCCGGCAGCGAACTGGGAGATCGCCTCCATCGGGCGCTCGAAGATTTCTTGGGCAACGGACGCTCACTTGAGGAGATCGCCAGTTCACTCACGCCCCCGGAATCTTGGGAACACGCACTCAAGACCATCACGGAATCGGAAATCCTCCTCGGCGATCATCGCGTGCGGTTGAGTGAGATTCGGTCCACGGCAATGACCGAAGTGCAGTTTCACCTGCCAACCGAACAGTTTTCCCCGAGTGCCCTCTCTCAAGCGCTCCTCCAAGACCCTCTCGTCGCCGAAGGAAGCAATCTCCGACGCACGTGGGCTGAATCCATTGCAGAGTGGCGGTTTGATCGGTTCTCCGGATTTCTTCAGGGCTTCATCGACCTTTTGTTCGAGAAAAACGGACGCTGGTACGTTGCCGATTACAAAAGCAATCGTCTGCCGTCTTACGATATCGACTCCATCGAGGAGGCGATGCTTCACCACCACTACCTCCTTCAATCGCGCATCTACTGCGTCGCCCTGCACCGACACCTCGCGCACCATCTGGAAGACTATCGGCCGGACGTCCATTTCGGCGGAGTCGTCTACCTCTTTGTGCGCGACCTGCCAACGGGCGGAACGTGGTTTGAGCGCCCGCAAACGACCGCTCTCCAATCCCTTTCCAACCTATTCACCCCCGCCCGTTGATGAGCTCTTTCACCAACTCCTCCTCTCTCGATCCCTTCATGCCCCTCGCCCGAGCGGCGTGCCCCTCGCTGCCAACCCTCACGGAGGGCATCTCCCTCCCGCGCGTTCAAGAAATCCTCGCTTCGCTACTCGCCGCAGCCGCACGGGGAGAAGGAGGCGTCCTCACAAAATCCCTAAACCTCACTGCCGCTGAACGGAATGCGCTCGGACACCTCCACGAAATCATCTCACTTGAGGGAAATCTGGTTTTGCTGCCTCGCTACGCCCACCAACTGCAATCCATGCGCCGCTTCTTTGAGCATCGCGCCAATGAGCGGACCGAACGAGCCGACGATTCCCTCGTCCAATCGCACCTCGACGCGCTCCTACCGTCCGAAGTTGTGAAGGATTCGGCATCGGGCGAAACCACTTTTTCAAGCCTCCACCAACGCCTCACCATCGCCGCCCTCGTCGACGCAAAAACCGGCATCCTCACCGGTGGGCCAGGCACTGGCAAAACCACGACGGCCGCTGCCCTGCTGGCGCTCAAACAACGCCTCACGCCGTCGCTAACTTCCGAACGCGTGCTCGTCACCGCTCCCACCGGCAAAGCCGCTTGCCGAATCGCAGAAGCTTTGTCTCGTGCGACAGTGCATCTGAACGGTTTGTCCGACCGCGAGAAGCAGTTCCTCAAAGCCCTTCGCTGCGTCACCCTACACCGCGCCCTCGAATGGGCGCCCACGCCTCCCGAAAAAGGAGGACCTTTTCGCAGAAACACGTTTCGTCCACTCGATGCAGACGTCGTCCTCATTGACGAAGCCAGCATGGTCGATCTCTCCCTGATGCACGCGTTAATCAACGCGCTCCCGCCGACCGCCACGCTCCTCTTATTGGGAGACAGCGACCAGCTCCAAAGCGTCGATGTCGGCGGCATTTTGGCAGAGCTGGTTCACCGCGCCTCAGCAGCAAACCATCTGACTCCCGATGAAAAACAGCGCCTCGCGCGACGCCTCAATCTCAGCGAACCCGAAGTCCAAATCGCATTTCAGGAAGGCCTCCCATCCCTCGATTCCACCTCTTCCGAATCCCCTCAACCTCCGCTCAGCGGACTCGTCTTCGGCCTGAAATACAGTCGGCGTGCGATGAACGCACCGTGGGTACTTCAACTCGCGCGCCTGACTCGTCCCAGAGCCGATTCAACCGTGGCGGACATTGACGAACTCATCGAGAGTGAATCGAAAAAGGAGTCACCGAGTCTCCAGTGGATCACAGCGAACCGCGCGCGCCAGTGCCTGCGTCACTGCGAAACCCACTGGAAAAAATGGGCGACTCGCGCCACCCAGTGGACCCATCTGCTCTCAAACGCCATGACGCTGGCCTCCGCGGCGGAGGCATCCCAAGCGCTGGAAGCGCTTGGAGATTTTCAACTCCTTTGCAGCACCAACGAACAAGTCGGAATCGCCAACGAATCCGGACGCCGGGTCCTCTTCGGCGCAGGCAGACACCCTCACGATGTCATCCCGCATGGCTGCCCCCTGCTCATCACCGCAAATAATCGCGCCCTCAACCTCAGCAATGGCGATGTCGGAATCGCCCTCGCACACGAAACCGGTCAGCCCGCCATCGTAGCCCTGTTCCCAGAGGGAGAAACCGGCCCACGCCTCATTCCCATCGCTCAACTTCCTCCCCATCAACCCGCATTCGGCATCACCATTCACAAGAGCCAAGGATCCGAGTGGAAACACATCGTCATCCAACTCCCCGATCACAGGGATTCCCAGATTCTTTCCCGAAACCTCCTCTACACCGCAGTCACGCGCTCCAGCGGCAAAATCGACCTTTTCGGACAACGAGACACCCTCGCGTCGGTGCTACGGGAGTGACCCTCTCCTATGAACCCAAATCGACAGGGCATCTCTGTGCCGCAACGCCTTTAATCGCCCAGCGCCCACAAGCACCACCCTCAAAACGGGAATGGGCACAAGCTCCCAAAGGCGTTCGGGCGGACTTTCCATGAACACTCTTCTGCAAATGATTGCGGGCAACTCAAGTTCCGCCGCCAGAAAAAACGGCCGTTCTGATTTGCAATGGTTTGCGCAATAAACCAGCCGTTTTTTTCACTACGTTTCGTCCCTTTTTGGACCGAGACGGGAGAGTTCCGGTACCCCAACGAGGCCTCATTGTGAACTCTCACGCAAGAATACCCCTCACCACCTGCGCCTCCTCCACTCCCGTGAGTCGAAAATCCAACCCCTGAAACCGGTGTCCAAACCGTTCGTGATCAATCCCCAAAAGATGAAGCACCGTCGCATGCAAATCCCGCACGTGCACCGGATTTTCCACGGCATTGTAACTGAACTCATCCGTTCCACCGTAACTCATCCCCGGTCTCACTCCGCCACCAGCCATCCAAACGGTGAAGCAACGCGGATGATGATCCCGGCCCGACTCCGGGCTGTCCCACTTACCCTGACCCGCAACGCCACGCCCGAACTCACCACCCCAAATCACCAACGTCTCATCCAACAACCCGCGCCGCTTGAGGTCTTTCACCAACGCCGCACTCGCTTGATCCGTGTCGCGACACCGCGCCGTGCACCACGAGGTCAACCGACTGTGATGATCCCAATCCGGATGAAACAACTGCACAAACCTCACCCCACGCTCCACGAGTCGACGCGCTAAAATGCAGTTCGCTGCATAACTCCCAGGTCTCCTCGAATCCGCTCCATACAACTCGAACACCTCCTCCGGTTCGTCACTCAAATCCGTCAAATCCGGCACGCTCGACTGCATCCGATACGCCATCTCGTACTGTCGAATCCGCGTTGCAATCTCAGCATCACCCGTGGCTTGCAGACGCTCCGCATTGAGCGCCGCAATGCCGTCCAGCATCCCGCGCCGAATCTCACGAGGAAGCCCCTCCGGATCTCGTAAATAGAGAACCGGATCTTTCGCGTTCCTCAGCTTCACCCCTTGAAAACGCGACGGCAAAAAGCCGCTGCCCCAGTAGTGGTCATACAACGGTTGGTCGCTCGGACGCTGCATCCGCGAAATCAGCACGAGATAGTCCGGCAAGTTTCCATTCTCGCTCCCCAATCCGTAACTCACCCACGAACCCATGCTGGGACGTCCCGGAATCTGATTTCCAGTCAGAAACTTTGTCATCGCCGGCGCATGATTAATCTCCTCCGTGACCATCGACTTGATGAAGCAGACCTCATCCGAAATTCCGCCAATGTGCGGCAACCATTCCCCCACCATCGCACCGCTCTGACCGTGCCGTAGAAACTTCGCTGCCGCAGGCTTCACCAACTGCTTCTGACCCGAGGTCATCGTGGTCAGTCGCTGACCCTGCCTCACCGAGTCCGGCAACTCTTGCCCCGCCCACTTCATCAAACCCGGCTTGTCATCAAATAACTCAATCTGCGACGGACCTCCTGACTGCGTGAGAAAAATCACATTCTTCGCCCGCGGACGCCGATGGGGAAGCGCCTCCAATCCTGCCGACTCCCGCGTCAAACCCAGCGCAGCTCTGCCCGACATTAGACCCAATGCCGTTGCCCCGAGAGAAACGCCCCCGCACTGGCCGAGAAAATAGCGGCGCGTAACATCCAGCGCCGCGTCATCTGAAAAACTTTTTTCGTTCATCATTATTCGTGAGTGATGGCTTCATCGAGGTTCAAGAGCATTGACGCCGTCACGGCAAACGCAGCAGCTTCGCCCGCCGGCGGGGCCCCGTCATACGGTCTCCGCAAGCTCGCCGAAAGGAAGCGATGCGCTTGATCAGGCTTCGCACGGTAAATCTCGAGCGCCCGCCGATACTCGCTCCGCATCACGCCCAACTCCGTGGAGGAAGCCCCGCGCGTCAGCACCGTGCGAAACAACTCTGCCAGCCTCTCATCCACGCTTCCCTTTTCCGCAGCCACCCGCGCACCCATCGATGCGGCGGCTTCCAACATCGTTCCATCATTCAACAAGATCAGCGCTTGAAGCGGCGTATTGGTGCGAGAAGTTCGCACCTCACAAACCCGTCGCTGCGCCGAATCAAACAGAAAGGTCGGAGCGATGCTTCGCCGCCAAAACGCATACAGGGTTCGCCGATGCTGGGCCGCACCCTCACTCGCCTCGTAGCGGAATCGTCCCATAAAGATTTCCTCCCACACCCCATCCGGTTGGTACGGCCGAACCGGCGGCCCGCCGACCGAACGATTCAACAAACCCGACGACGCAAGTGCCGCGTCGCGAATCATCCACGCAGGCAGCCGAAAACGTGCGCCCCGAGCAAGGAAACGATTTCCAGGGTCCAACCGGACTGCTTCCTCTTCCATCCGCGAATCCCTCAAGTACGCGTCACTCGTCACCATCAGCTCCAACACATGCCGAAGGTTCCATCCGCTTTCAATCAACTCCACCGCCAGCCAGTCCAGTAGCTCGTATTGAACCGGACGCTCTCCCTGAAGACCAAAATCCTCCACTGTCCGCACCAGCCCAGCCCCGAACATCATCTGCCAGAGATGGTTAACTAGAACTCGCGCTGTCAGCGGATTGTCCCGTGAAGTCAGCCATGCCGCAAGTCCCGCACGATCACGCGGCTTGCCCTCCGGCCAAGGAGCAACGGTTGCAGGCACATCACGCTCCACCTCCACTCCGCGTTTATCCCAGACACCGCGTTCCAGAACGTGCGTCTTTCTCGCCTCCTTGCGCTCCGCCAGCACCATCACATTCAAATTCCCTGAGGCTGCCTTCACCTCCGTCTGTTGACGTGTTGCAACCTCCAGCGCCTGCTTGGCCGCAACATACGGTTCGTAATCCTCCAAAAACATCGCGAACAGGCGCTGCCGAACCCGCTCATCCAACACCGATTCCGCCGAACCTTGACCCCTCTTCACCGCCGCTGATTTCAGAAGCGATGCCCACTCCTCCATTGGCCCGGGCCCAACCTTGCGCACGGTCTCCCCACGCTCGTCGGTGACCGCCAACCGAAACTGCGCGATGTTGGCGTTTCCCAACGTGGATCGCTGCCTCAGCTCAAAAACAAGGCTCTCCTCTGGCCCAAGCACCAAGGACTCGGAAAGCGCAAAAATCGCCGTGTGAATCACATCCTTCGGAGCACCTTTGGTCGTCCACCCGTTCCGCGGATCATCATCCAACGTGTCACGCACATCGCCGTAGTTCCCGTTCGCTTTCTTGTCCGCACTAAAGTCCGCAACCGCACCCGTCACAGAAACATCACGAACCGTCGAACTTCCCGAGCGACGAACCTGCACTTTGATGTCCGTCAAAATGAACTCGCCCCGTTCACCCCGCGACAGAGCCATTCCACGCTCAGTTCCCACTGGGAAAATCTCGAGCCGAAATCCCGTCACCCGTCGCCCCGCCGGCACAAACTCCAGCCGATAATCATCCTGGAACGGATTCGCACCAGAAGCCGTCACCCGCCCGTCAGCATCCCCCGTCAGAGCCGTTCCCTCTGCGCTCGTGAGCTTGCCGTCCGTCACCACCGCCCAAGCACGATGCCCCGGATGCATGCCTTCCGCCGTTCGAGTCAGCCACGCGCGGAAAGACGCCTGTGCACCCTCTTTTGCCGCCGCCTCACGCGCGCGCCTCTCCGCAACGAGCGCATCCGCTTCCTCCATCGCCACCTTTGTCAGCGCCGATTTGTAGGACAAGAAAGGCTTCGCCCCACCACCCGCCTTCCCGTCTTCGTCAATGCTGTTGAAAAAGGCGCTCAAGGAATAGTAATCCGCCTGAGAAACCGGATCGAACTTGTGCGAATGACACTGCGCGCAACCCAACGTCAGTCCCAACCAAACCGTGCCCGTGGTGTTCACCCGGTCGATGACGTAATCCACCCGCGATTCCTCCGGATCACGCCCCCCCTCCCCATTGGTCATGTGGTTACGATGGAAGCACGTCGCCAGACGTTGTTCCGGGGTCGCTTCTGGGAGGAGATCCCCCGCAAACTGCTCCAGCGTAAACTGATCAAACGGTTGATTTCGGTTGAATGCGCCCACCACCCAGTCACGCCAAGGCCAATTGTTGCGCGTTGAATCGGCTTGAAAACCATCCGTGTCCGCGTACCGAGCAGCATCGAGCCACCACATCGCCATACGCTCGCCATAGTGGGGCGACGCCATAAATGCTTTCGCCGTATCGCGCACAACTTCCTGTAAGGGACGTGCGTCCTGAAGGAATGTCTCCGCCTCCGCACGGCTCGGCGGCAACCCGCGTAAATCAAAGGATAAGCGCCGAAGCACCACATGCTTTTCCGCTGGGCCGTTGACCTTTAACCCCAGACGCGACATCTGCCCCTCAATCAATGCGTCGACTGGATGCCGCCCCGCTGCCACATCCGGCCGCACAGGCCGCTCAAACGACCAGTGCGCACCCCACTTGGCCCCGTCAGCAATCCAACGACGCAACAACGCCACCTCGCTCTCCTTGAGTCTCGGCTTGTGGGACTTGGGCGTCGGCATCACCTCCTCGGGATCCGTCGAAAGAATCCGTCGGATAAGCTCAGAGGCGTCCGGCTTCCCAGGGACCACCGCCGCCACTCCATCGCGCACCACCGTCGCTCCTTCGTAGGTGTCCAAACGCAACCCCCCTTTCCGATTTTTCTCATCGGGCCCGTGGCACCCGAGGCAGTTGTCGGATAACACCGGAAGAATATCCCGTCCAAACCGGACCTCCCCCGCCGTGGCAGACATCAACCCCAGAAATCCGGCCAGGCCAGCTGTGACAACCTCGGAAAAGCGGAAGTGCATCCCCGAACCTAACCCGCGGATCTCATCCCTGCCACCCGTTCGACACACCAAAGATGTGTCGGATTCAACCATGCAGTTCGGTCGAACAACTGCGCGCTGACGTTTGCTCAGGACTCAACGGGAACAAAGTCGACCTGCCGACGCCCGCGATCAACCCGGCCAACAATGACCTCAAGCTCCATGCCGACATGGTACTTCCGCCCCGTCCGCCGGCCGCGAAACAACCGCCTCGCAGGATCAAAAATAAAGTAGTCACCCACCATCGCGTTGACGTGGATCAGTCCGGACATCACAAGCCCCGGCAACTCCACGATCAATCCAATCGGCCGCACATCCACAACGACTGCCGCGAAAGGATCCGGCCGCCTCGAGCTCAGTTGCCGCTCGAAGTATTCGAGCTTCTTCAGCGTGCTCGCCTCCTTCTCCGCATCCGCCGAAATGCGCTCCGTACGAGAGATGTGTTCCGCCGTTTCCTGAAGTCTCGCAATGCTTCCCACGCGCTCGCGCCCCAAAACACGGTGCACCAGCAAGTCTGCATAACGCCGAATCGGACTCGTGAAATGCGTGTAATCCGATTTGGCCAATCCGTAATGTCCGAGCGGTTCGTGCGAATACACCGCGCGTTTCAGGCTCTTGAGAAACTCAAGTTTCAACGCGTACCCATCCTGCCGTTTATCCAACGCCGCCAGCATCTTGCGAACTTCCTCCCGCTTGGTCAGGTCGCCACACTTCAACCCAAACGCAGCCGCTTTTTCACGAAACTCCTGCAATCGCGAATCATCCGGATTCTCGTGAATCCGATACACCCCAGGCACCCGGCGCCGACGAATCTCGCGCGCCACGGACTCATTCGCCGCCAACATGAACTCCTCAATCAACTGATGTGAAATGTCGTGCGGGACGCGTTCCACCCCGCTGACACGCCCCATCGCATCCACCCAAATTTTGACCTCGGGAAAGTCCAAATCGAGCGAGCCCGCCTCCATGCGCCGCTTTCTCAGCAAGGCCGCCAGTTCCCACGCCACTTTCACGCGTTCAATCACGCGCGGGTCATCATACGACAATCCCACATTCCGTTGCGATTCCTCTGCGCCCACCCCGCGCGGGTCCGTATCCACCTGTCCAACACGATTTTCCAAAATCGCCAACGCCTGCCGGTACGTGAGTCGCGCCATGCTCCGAATCCGCGTTTTTGCGAAGGTGGCCTCACGCACCTTTCCCGCTGGGGTGAAGCGCATCCGTACCGAAAATGCCATCCGATCCACCGCAGGACGGAGTGAACAAAGCCCGTTAGACAATGCCTCCGGCAACATCGGAATCACTTTGCCCGGCAGGTAGGTGGAGTTGCCACGCCCCGCCGCCTCTCGATCAAGCGGTGACCCTGGCTTGACGTAGTGAGAGACATCCGCGACGTGAACCCAAGCTTCCCATCCATCTTCACGACGGGTCACACAAATCGCGTCATCAAAGTCTTTTGCATCGTCAGGATCAATGGTGATGACCTCTGTATTCCGCAAGTCCATCCGTCCAGCGTCGTCGTCCTCGGGCACTTCTGCAGGAAACCGCGCCGCCTCTTGCGCAACGGCGTCGGGAAAGGATTCGCTCAAGCCGTACCTTCGCAAAATGGCCTGAAACTCAATCGCGGGATCACCCGATTCACCCAAGACTTCAATCACCTCACCACGAAGCGGCGAACTCGGCTTCTCCCACGGATCAACCTTCACGACGACCTTCAAGCCGCGCTTCAGTTTCATCGGCAGCGGAGTCAGGCCCTTGCGCAAAACCACGCGATGCGGAATCCGTGCATCGTCCGGCACCACCTCAAACCCGTCCTCCCAATCCTCTACTGTTCCAACAATCAGCTCGTTCGCCCGCTCAATCACGCGAACCACTCGAACCTCGCGCCGCGCCGGCTCCGTCCGAACCATCCGGCCCCCGCGCCCGCCACGCTGATGTGCGCGCCCGCTTTGAAACCGGATTCCAGCCGACTGAACTTCCTCAGCCACCACCCGATCTCCATGCATCGCAACCCCAAACTGATGCGACGCCACATAGGCCTCGCGCAAGGGCTCTTCAGAAACATCAGTCGCCCCGCCAACACGCTCGCTCCGCGCGGCACGCCCTTTTCCCTTACCCCCCTGAACACCCCTCGCTTCCGATTCGTCCGCCGCAATCTCAACCGCAGGAGCGTCCGCAATGAAGCGTCCGTTCCCACTGGGGAACACCATGACCCGGCCCGTCAGCAAACCAACCAACGAGGGCAACGCGTACCGCCCGTTCCGCGCGGGCACGATACGCCCCGAGGCCTCCATGCGTTTCAACGCCTCCCGCAAAGTCTTTCGGTCATCGGCATCAATCCCCACCAATCGGCCGAGCGTCACCTTATCCAAAGGGCCGCGCCCCTTCCTCCCCAGTTCGGCAAGGATTCGCTTTTCCAAATCATCCATGCCGCATCGTCGCCCCGTCACCCCGCATTGGCCACCGTCAAAAACGCGCGCGCGGCCGCAGAGACTGACGGCCAATCCCCCGCATCAATTGCACCCGCAGGAAGCAACGGGCCCCCAACCCCTACGGCAACCGCACCCGCCGCAAACCAAGCCGCCACATTTGCAGCGTCAACACCCCCCGTCGGAACGAAACGTACTCCCGTCAGCGGCGGAGCAATCGCCCGTAAATACGCCGCGCCGACCGATGAAGCCGGAAACAGTTTCACCAAATCGGACCCCGCCTCATGCGCCTCCCACGCCTCTGTCGGAGTCAATGCACCCGATATCACGGGACACGCATACCGATGCGCACACGCGAGCACCTCGCGCCGCAGCACCGGCGTTACGAGAAACCGGGCTCCCGCAGTAATCGCCGTCCGGCACAATCGTTCATCCATCACCGTTCCCGCGCCGAGTAACACGTCTTCCGGCAGCGTCGCCGTCAACGCACCCAACGCCGCCGCCGCGCCAGGCGTATCCATCGTAATCTCCAGCACGCGGATACCGCCATCCACCAAAGCCCGCGCGATCTCCAGGAGCGGCGCTTCCCGCTGAAAGCGTAAGATGGCAATCACCCTCTCTTTCAACACTTTTGCCACCCTTGAGCGACGAGCACCATCAGGCCCTGCACTCATTCGGCACCCCCTTTCGCAATCGTTGAAAAGAACCGTAGCGTGCGCGGAAGATTCTCAATCCAATACGGCCACTCATGGGGCCCCGGATACTCCTCGTACGTGTGCGCAACACCCAGTGCCTTCAACTTCTCGTGAAGCGCGCGATTTACTCCAAGAAGAATGTCGTCCGTCCCGCAATCCATGCGCAACGGCGGCAAGTCAGGTCCTGCAGCAACCAATGCCTCCCACGCCGTCGCGGGTTCAATGCCCAACGCCATCGGATCTTCCTCCACATACGGCACCAAATCCGAAAGCTGCGTGCAGGCCGAATGCGCGGACAGACCTCTCCAGCGACGCGGATAAAGCCCTCCCAATCTCAACGTTCCGAAGCCGCCCATCGAAAGCCCCCCGAGAAAGCGCGGCGATTGATCCAACCCAAGCTGAGGAAAAGCGCGTTCCGCAACCGCAGGGACCTCGTCCACAATCCAACGCTCATAATCACGCCCCATCCGGTGCCGCGCATAAATCGTCCCATCCCCCCAAGCCCCATCGGACGGCATCGCCAAAACCATTGGCATCACCTCTCCCGCTTCCTCCAATCGTCGCTGCGTCACATGCGCGCCCGCCAGTAGCGCCCATGCCCATGCGCCATTGTATACCCCGTGCAGCAGCGTGACCAAGGGCGGTGACTTTTCCGCGAGCGCGCGCTCGGAAGCAAAAAGCACCACCTCACCCCGCGCCCCCAACGCAGGACTCTTCACCGTGACAAAGGTCAACCCCTCCGGCGAGAAGGCCGGACTCGACTGTTTGAACGTCCTGAACTCCATACGCACATCAGCGTCATCGACGCGGCAGCAACTCCCGCTCAATTCGCACCCAGCACGCATCGAAAACCGCGTCCGGCGAAACCGATGCGTCAATACGCCGAATAAAAGGCCGCTGAATGGACAAAAAAATATTCCGAACCCGCTCCAACGCATCGAGTCGCTCGAACTCATTCGCAACATCACCTCGGGCCCGAACTCGCTCGAGACTCACCTGCGGCGCGCAATCCAGCAAAAGAACTAGATCCGGCTGCGTCGCAAACGCTTCGTTGCGTTGGAGAATCTCCTGCGGATTCGCACCGCGCGCACCTTGGTACGCTGCCGTGGAAAAATAGTACCGATCGAGCACGACCCAAGCGCCTCGGACCAGCGCGGGCACAATCAACTCCTGAACATGTTGCCTCCGATCCGCCTCAAACAACTCCAACTCTTCCTCCAACGGCAAACGCCCCGTCGAGGCGGACGCCCGTACCTTCGCACCATAAACCCCGTCCGTTGGTTCGCGGCTCAGCACCACTTCAAGGCCAATCTCCCGCTGCAACCGCTCCGCCAAGCGCCGCACCAGCGAGCTCTTCCCTGCACCGTCCACTCCCTCAACCACAATCAATCGCCCACGCTCCATATCTTTTTCCCCTATCCTGATTTCAACCAACGCACCACGTCCCGCGCAGAGTACGTCAGAACCAAATCCGCACCCGCCCTCCGGAACGCCGTCATCGTCTCCAACGTCGCAGCACGCTCGTCCAGCCAACCCATCCGCGCCGCCGCCTTCAGCATCGCGTACTCGCCACTGACATGATACGCGGCAGTCGGCATCCGAAACCCATCCTTCACGCGACGAATCACATCGAGGTACGGAAGCCCCGGCTTCACCATCACAATGTCCGCCCCCTCCTGCACATCGAGCGCTACCTCGCGGAGCGCCTCATCTCCGTTCGCAGGATCCATCTGGTAACTCCGCCGATCCCCCGCCTTTGGGGCACTTTCCGCCGCATCCCGGAACGGCCCGTAGAACGCCGAAGCAAACTTCGCTGCGTAACTCATGATGGGAAGCCCAGTGTAACCCGCCCCATCTAACGCCGCACGCATCGCACCAATTCGCCCGTCCATCATGTCGCTCGGGGCAACCATGTCCGCCCCCGCCTCCGCATGCGACACGGCCGTCCGCGCAAGAATCCCCACCGAAACATCATTCTCAACCTCCGCGCGGTCCCCGTGGAAATGCGTCACCCCGCAGTGCCCATGGCTCATGAACTCGCACAAACAAACGTCCGTCATCACCAACAAACTCGGCACCTCGCGTTTCAAAGCCCGCACCGCGCGTTGTACAATGCCCTCGCCCGAAAACGCCTGACTGGCCTCCTCGTCCTTATGGGCCGGAATCCCAAACAGCAGGACCGAAGCAACACCCTCCGCGTGCGCATCCGAAGCCTCCCGAACCAGCGACTCGAGCGTGTTCTGACGTACTCCGGGCATCGACCCAACCTCGACCGGTTCAGTGATTCGTTCGCTGACGAACAGCGGCAGAATGTAATCCCCCGGGTGCAGTTCGGTTTCACGAACAAGGGCACGTATTTGGGGCGACGACCGCAACCGGCGCAATCGGTGTTGCAGAGATAGCTGGCTCATAGGGTGGAAAATGAACGCTAGCTTCGCATCGACCCTGTTTCCCGCAAGCCCTACCCCGCAGGGAGGCACCAGCTTGATGAGTGCGCATCGATCAGTTCACTGGCACTGGAGCCAACGTGGAGAGCAGCTTACCGTTCTTCACGTCCCACACCTGCACTTTCCCATTCTTACTCCCCGATAGCATGCGAGTGCCTGCAGCATCCATCGCGACGCTCAAAACAGGAGCTTCCGCCTTCGGAAAAACCGACATCCGGCCGCGGTCCGCCAACCGATAAACCCGAATCTCCGGCGCCCGTGTTCCCACCGCCAACAGCTTCCGATCCCCACTCGTCGCAAGCGACATCACCGCCTCTGCCTGACCCTCAAACGTACGAAGATACTGAGCCTTCTTGTTGACCGGCGTTGCCCCATTCCCCGACCCAGTCACCTCAACCCCTGCCAAGGCCAACTTGTAGTCGTACCCCGAGAGCACCTTCGCGCTCCCGCCAGACACTCCCGTATCACCATCCGTCGCCACCGCGTAAATCATCTCGTTCGACTCATCCACCGAACGCAACAAAGCCATCTCCTCCACACTACTCACCTTCGTCGTCTTATCCCGGCTCCCACTCACCAAGCGCTTCCCGTCCGGCGTGTAGGCCACGTCCATCACCCAATCGCTGTGAATCTCCATCGCACGCACCGGCTTCGCAGAGTCCACCGGAATCACATGAACCACGCCGCCAGGTCCACCAAACGCAACCTCAGAACCATCCGGACTAAACTCTCCGCGAAAGAGCGTGTCAGCCGCTACCTTTCGTAACCCGCGCTCAGACCCACTCACCGAGTCGAGAAACAAAACCCCTCCCCACTGCTGAGGATACCCTCCCGAAACGGCAATCAGCCCGCCATCCGGGCTGAACGCAACGTCATTCACCAAATCCATTCCCGTCGGGATTCGCTTCATCACCTTGCCCTCGTCCGCATCGACCATCACAACCTCACTACGGCACGCCACCACGCCTCGCTTGCCGTCTGGGCTCAGTGCAACCGCAGTAACCGCCGGTGCAGTCGAATAGACCTCAGGCACCTTAACCGCAGGAACAACCATCTTCGGAACCTTATCGATATTAGCGCCTTGCGCGATCCATTCGCGAAGGATTTTGACCTTCTGAGCAGACAATGGCGGCTCCTTCTCCGGCATCTCCGGCTTTTCACCCGACACTTGCGAAATGAGCAGACTCTCATCCGGCTTGCCCGCCACGAACAACGCACCCGTCTCTCCGCCCTTGGTCAACCCTTCCGCAGTGTCCATTCGCAACCCGCCCTTGGCCTTCCCCTCCGCGTGGCACGCCACGCAATGGCGCCGAAAAATCGGCCACACCTCGCGCTCAAAACTCATTGGCTCGGCAACCGCAGCTCCGGCTGCGATTCCCCAAGCCACCAGCACTTTCAAAAGAATGTTCGGATTCATCGAAGCATCATGAAGTCGCGACTGTTCAACAGCGCCCACATCAAATCCTGCATCGCCTCCGCACGCTTCTCCCCGTACTCCCCAAAAAAGCGTAAGCCCGCTTCCCGCTCGCCCACCGATGGAAGCCTCGACAACGACCACAGGTACAACTGCTCAACAGCCTGCTCATCCGACACCTTCTCCTTCAACAAAAGCGCCGGCCTCCCGTTGGCATTCGTCACACGGTTCAAAATCGACTGTCCGTTAATGAAATGCAGCGCTTGAAGCATGTTAGTGCCAGTATCCCGCTCACACTCACAGGCCTCCATGCGTTGAGGCTTCCCAAATAGCGAAAGGAAACTGCTCTGCACATTGCCATCCGGGAGCTGAGCCGCTGTGAACCCCGCCGGAACGCCACCAAAGTTCTCCTTCACCCCCGTGGCCTGCACCAGAGAGTCCAACAACGCCTCAGCCGGAATCCGCCGAGGAATCGCTTTCGAAAAGTTCGCGTCGTCATGCGCGTTGGAATCGTTCGGCACCGAGCTCCGCTGGTACGTCTGCGAGTTCACAATCACTCGCACCAAATGCCGCATATCGAACCCGCTCTTCACAAAATCCGCCGTCAACGCATCCAACAACGCCGGATTAATCGGCGGACTCGTTGATCTCAAATCGTCCACGGGATCGATGATGCCCCGATGAAAAAAGTAGCTCCAAAACCGGTTCACCAAGCTCCGCGCAAAATGGGGATTCTCCCCCGCAGTCAGCCACCGCACATAGTCCTCACGCCGATCCCCCGTCTCCGCCAACGCCGCCACACCGCCCCCAAGGTAACGCGGCGGCTCAGGCTTGCGCGTCCTTGGATTCGTAGACGGCCCCGTCTTCAAGTTCACCACCACCGTCTTCGCATTCGTCGCCCCTGCCTGCCGCGTATCCACCTTCGTCGCAACCTGATTGAAGAAGCTGTGCAATCCGTAGTAGTCCGTCTGCGTCCAGTTTTCGAACGGATGCGGATGACACCGCGCGCACAGCATCCGCACACCACAAAACACCTGTGTCGCACGCTGAATCGTATCATCCGTATCCTTACTCACCGTGAAGTACGCCGAGGCCGCATGGTCGGAATAACCTCCCCGCGCCGTCAGCAACTCCCGCGCAAATCGGTCCAACGGCATGTTCATCGCCACCGCCGACCGAATCCATTCTCGGAAGGCATACACCGCAGGATCACTCGCCGTGTTCCGCGAGTTTTGAAGCAAATCCCCCCACTTTAACGTCCACCAATCAATAAACTCCGGACGCCTCATCAACGCATCGACCTGTTTCGCGCGCTTGTCCGGTGCAGGATCTGCAACGAACGCAGCGCGCTCGGACGGAGTCGGCTGCAATCCAATCAAATCAATCGAAACGCGGCGCAAAAAGGTCTCATCATCCACCACCTCCGACGGCGTGATTCTCAAGTCATTCAACTTGGCAATCACATGCCGATCCACCACCCCCTCGGTGGGAACTGGCGTCGGACGAAACCCCTTGTCCTGCGGCAGTACAATCAGGTTCGAAACGGCAAACAGATTCTCGTACCGCGCAATGATGGCGGATTCCCCAAGCTCTGTAACCGTGACCAAACCGTCATCATCGGAGCGGGCAATCCGTTCAGTGTTAACCGTGTAAATACTGTCTTTCGAGACGTCGCGCAGTGTCCCATCCGAGTACCGCGCCACCACTTGAAAACGATGCCGACTCCCCGAACGCGCCGTCACCTTCTCAGGCACCATTTTTATCGACTCCAACTTCGGCATTTTTGGGTCGTCATCGTGCGCCCCCTCCCCAATCCATCGCAACACGAGGTCGTACATCGGAGAGCCCTTGTCGAGTTTCACGCCACCCTCGTGCGGAACTTCTCCCGTGCCCTTCAACAAAAGAAGACTCGCCTCCGGGTGATGCCGGTTCAGCCGCCGCTCCCCAAACTCGTCCGTCAACGCAGGATAATCTTTCTCGGGGTCCGCACCGCGGAGCGAAAGTTTGAACCCATTCTTCCCCAGCGAATAACCATGGCACGCCCCCATGTTACAGGTCCCCTTCGAAAGCACCGGCATCACGTCTTCTCGGAAACTCACCTTCTGAGCCACCTGAGGCAAAGCCACCTCCACTGCCACCTGAAGCACATGCTTCCCGTGACGAACTGTCACCTCCGTTTTTCCATTCGAGACCGGTTTAACCCATCCCTGAGAATCCACCGTCGCTACCGCAGGGTCCGCACTCACAAACACCGATTCCTCCGTGACATCGGTGTCGTACCCGTCCTCCCCCTCCAGCCCCACAACCAACGAATGCGCGCGGCCCAAATGCTTCAATGTCATGGCCTGCGGATGCACCGAAAACCGCTCGGCCGCGTAACCCCACATAGACACAGCAGCGAAGATCAACAGGGCAATGGCCGTTTTCTGGGAAATCGTTTTCATGTTTAACCGGATGTCTTCTGCGCGGCGTCATCCGCCGCGACCACTTTGAGCGTGAGCGGGAAATCCCGTGTCTTTACCTGAACCTGTCCGAACGGCTTGCTCGTGGCAGACACTTTTACCGCAGGAAACTCACCCGGCTTAAACGCGGCAGGGAGATTGATTTTGAAGGCAAATGCGCGGTCCGCAGCCTTGATCGTCACCGCAGGAGCATTCAATCCAGCCGGCAATCCAGACAACGAAACGGTGACGTCTCCCTTCGCGTCATCCGTCCGCTCAATCTCTCCCTTAATCTCGAGTACCCCACCCTTTTTTGGCTCCACGGTTGCGGCAACCTCTGCAGGAAACTTGAGCACCACCGGATTCACCACGGGAATCTTCGCCACAGGTAAATAGGTAAATGACTCCACCGTCTTTCGATCACGCTTCAACAACTCTGCTTTGAGCGAGACCATGTGCGGCACCTCGACAAGGTCTGGCGGAATCAACAAAACCACCTCCGCCTCGTTTTTCGCGGCCGTAGCAGCCTGGTTGGCGTCCTCCTGCGCCAGAGCACGCTTCGCCTGAGCGTCTGAAAGCGCTTTGCTCAACGGTTCGCCAACCTCCCCCTTCTTCGCCGCAGCATCAACGGCGGCTTGGGCCGCCTTAAGTGCTTTGTCAGCCGCAGCAATCGCATCAAACGCTGTCTGCGCCTTCTTGTCCTCCTCAATCAATACGGCCTTTTCCTCGCGTAACATCTTCATCGCCTGCACCGCGCCCTTCGCATCGAGCTGTCGCGCCTGACTCGTCAAAAGCGTCAATCGCACAGGGCCGTCGTGGCCAACGGGACGAACGCACTTCACTTTCAACACCGCCTTCCCCGAAAGAGGCATTCGTTTCGCAGAGACGTCATCCGCCCATTCCGCACGGAAGCCCGATTCGTCAGCAGCACTCTCCGCCACCACAAACGCTTCCTCCAACCAAGGCGGCAATCTTCCACCCGGCACCGCCTCCACCCGAGCAGCCAGCGACTTGCCCTCTCGTTCACCGAGGAATGAAACCACGGCTGGCGTCGCCTCTTTCTCGCGTCGGATGGATATCAGGGTCCCCGAAGCCTCCGCAGGGATTTCCGTTCCCTCCAACCGATAGCCTCCGGGCAATCCCGCCACCTTCACCGCGATTGGCCCGTCGTAACCCTCGCGCAACGCCTCAACACGCACCACGCCCACACCGCCCCTCGGAATATTCAAAGCGTCCTCCGCAAGACGGAGCCGATAACCGCCCTCTAACGGTTGGGCCGCCTTCGGCAGCACCTGCAAACAGTAAACGTGTGCAGGCCCCGCATTCCCAGAAACGTCGCGCACCGCAGCAACCAATCGAGTCACCCCCTTCGGCACCTTGAACGTCAACCGCGCATCAGGCCCCGTCGCAACATCATCATTCACCGCAAGCCGCGCCCCCTTCTCATCCGTTAACTCCACCTCCCCGTCCAACGGCGAACCCAACGCATCCGCAAGCAAGCCGACCTCCAGCTCCGATTCCGGCTCGACGCCAACCGAATACCGGTCCACCTCCCAAGCCGCCCCAATCCGTCCATTCAGTGAAATCGGAAGCCCATCCAACGCCTGAACCTCATCACCCTTCCGATTTTCAACCGTCTGCTTCATTGGACTCAGCCAAACCAACGCGCCGCTGCCCGTGGCACTCAATCCCCGTGGCCAACCCGTCGAAACCGCACGACCAGTCGCCGCCGCCTTCACCTGCATCTTGCCCACGGGCCCCTTCAATGAAACCGCTTCGACCTCTGCCTCAACGCCCGCCTGAACCATCGCCGGAAACGCCGCATCAACCGGAACCCATTCCCCAATCTTCATCCGAAAGTGCGCAGGGGCCGTCGCCGCATATTGCAGGTCGCGCAACTCGACGCGGTACTCACCATCCTTCGGGATTCGCACCCCCAAGCGCGTGTCACCTCGCAGCCCACTCATCGGTCCGCCCCACCCCACCAGCACGCCATCCGGACCAAATAGCCTCAGCACCGGACGCAACTTGCTGTCCATCCGCTGGGCCTCCACCTCCAACAACATCTCCTGCCCCTGCTTCCCCACAAAACGCGATTCCGCAACCTGCGCTCCCGACAAACTTCCATGCACCGACACCGGCAATGCTTCCACCTTCGCCTCCACCGGTTGTTGCAGAAATCCATCCACCGCAAAAACTAACCGCGAAGACACGCCCCCATCGGTCACCAGCCAAACATTCTCCAAACCCGCGCGCGCGTCGGACGCCAACTCCACCTCAATCGTCACCTTTCCCGCGACCGCCCCTTCCAGCACGCGCTGACGCGCAATCGCGCCCGTGGTCACAAACCGAGGATTCGGCAAAAGGTCACCCCCCGTCACAGTAACCGCAGTGGATCCCCCTGTCCGGAACCCTCGAACATTTACCCCTGTCACAACCGGCGGCGCAGCCTCACCCACGACCGCCACCAACACCACCGCCGCAAGCCAAACAAGCCCACGGAGCTGCTTCCAGCCACGCATAGCACTTAAGCGAACAGCTCTCGGATTGGCTCCGCCTCGATGAACCGAACCGGTCGCCCGCCAGGTCCAGGCAGCATCGTGGTTTCCAGATCAATCCCCATCGCCTGATAAATCGAGGCAACCACCATCGGCGGCGTCACCGGTCGATCGTGCGGCGCAGCACCAATCTTGTCCGTCGACCCAATCACCTTCCCGCCACGAATCGGACCGCCCGCGAGGAAGTTCGTCCAAGCCGATGGATAATGGTCGCGACCACCCTTCGGATTCAGCTTCGGCGTACGACCAAACTCGCTGATCACCGAAATCACCGTCTCTTCGAGTAATCCGCGCTGCTCCAAATCCTCCAGCAACGCAGTGAACGCCAAATCAAACTGCGGACAAAGCACGTGCTCATAATCCGCATACGTGTTGTTCAAACTGCTCCCGTCCGCGTGCATGTCCCAACACGAGATGCCAAACACCGTATCGAACTGGTTCACGGTCACAAACCGCGAACCCCGCTCAATCAATCGGCGAGCAAGGAGGCAGCTCTGACCGAACGTGTTGCGTCCGTAGCGATCTCTCAACTTCGAAGACTCCTCCGACAAATCAAATGCCTTCTTCGATTCTGGATTGGTGAGCAGGTTGAACGCGCGCGCATATGCCGTGTCGCGCTCCAACATGGAACCCGCCTCCACATGACGCTGCAAATGGTCCACCTCACTCAGCAGCTTGCGCCTTGCAGCAATGCGAAACTCCTCATGCCCAGCAGGCGACTGAAGGTCCGCCACTTTGAACGTGGACAATGCAGGATCGTTCCCCAAGAAAAACGGCTGATGAGCGCTGCCAAGGTAAGCGCTCTCCTGCCCGTGCGGAGTCGATGTCCCCGTGTTCCCAATCGCTGCCGGAAGAATAATCGAGGAGGGCAAATCCCCGCGTTGACCAAAAACCCGCGACACCACTGAGCCCATGTGCGGCTGCTTGTTCGCCGCGTTAAAGTCGTGCCCCGTCATCATCCAACGCTGCCCGTTTTCGTGTGAAGCTCCCGTGTTGTAATGAAGACTCCGGATCAAGGCTACACGGTCCATCACGCGGGCCATCCTCGGGAAATGTTCACAAATTTGAGTCCCCGGAACGCTCGTGGAAATCGGTTTGAACTTCCCGCGGATGTCTTCCGGCGCATCCGGTTTCATGTCCCATGTGTCCAGGTGCCCCGGGGAACCCACCATGAAGAGAGTGATACAGTTGCGAATCTTCGCCTTCTTCTCATCCACCGCACCCGCCGCCTGCAGCCGAAACAAGTTCGGCAACGTCATACCCGCCATCGCGGCTGCACCCGCTTGCAAAAAACTGCGCCGATCTACCCCAGAGCAAAGGGGAATATTTGTGCTTCCAACGTGTAACATGGGACCTCCTTTGACTGGGTGTTTAAACCGGAAAATCCAACGGCTTGCAGATGTCGACGTACTTGCTGTCCGTAAACGTTCCGTCCGGCGTCTTCTTGTAGTTCACATAATGAAACTGCTGAACAACAACCTGATAGCGTCCCTGCTGAAGGTCAGGCAAATCGAATGCTGGATCAGGCCCCACCGGACCCGTCGCAATCTCTTTCCCCTCCTTGAGGAGCCGCCATTGTAAACGCGTTCCCCAGTTGTTCCGGACTTCCGAGCGAACCACCGTGCGCCCCTCCAACTTGATTTCGACACTCGGAGTGCCCTCCAGTTTCTGGTCCATAAAGATGTTTGGTTCTCCCTCAGAAACACCCACCGAAAGACCCACTCCTTATACAAAAGATTGGGTGTCGATAGGTTGCTCTCTGTACGCCCGTCTAATGCGCACGAGGCATGCCACGGATCCGCGGGAGCCACACCGCAGAAGACGCCTCTCGATTCCACGAAACTGCCGCGCCAATCCCAGCTACTTGCCCAGTTCGCTCAAATACCGAATCAAATGCGCGAGCTGCGTCTCATTCAGATTTCCCGTCAACCCCTCCGGCATCAACGTCCCCCCCACCTTAATGCTCTGTGCCTCCGTTTTCTTGATGGTTCGTATCGAACCCGTCAGCTCCCGAACAGCAATCGCCTCCGCCGTGTCCGTATGCTTAAACCCCGTCACAACCGATCCATCCTTCAACACCACATTCGCCGCCTCAAAGTTCTCCTTCACGTTCAACCCCGGCCAAACCACCTCCGTCACAATCATATCAATCGGCAGACCACGGCTAATCGCACTCAAATCCGGCCCGATGCGACTTTGGGCCGCACCCGGCATATGGCACGTTGCACAACCCGCTGCCTCGTAAACCCTCTTTCCTTCCACCGCATCCCCAACAGTCTGCGCCGCCTTCACCACCTTGCTAATGTAGTCCTTCGTGTACGGGGGCAACGCAGTGTTCATCCCCGCGGCACCCATCAACGCCTGTGACACCCGCGGATCCGCCTTCCCCAAAAGCCCCAACGCCTGCAATCCGAGCCGCGCCGAAGCTGGCGAGAGAGCATCCGCTTTAGCCAATGCCTTGACCAGAAGCGACTGCGTGTCCGCCCGCCCCAGCACAAGGCCAAGTGGTCCCGTCACCTCCTTAACGTCCTTCGCAGCGTTCATCTGCCTCAACACCCGCTCCACACCACGCTCTGGCTCAATCGCAAGCAAGGCCCCAACTGCTTGTTCTCGAACAAAAGGATGCGGGTCATCCGCCAGCGGACGCAGCACGTCGATCAGCACGCCCAACTTCCACAACCCAGCCAACCGCGCTCCGTGACCACGCACCGGTGCCGATGGATCTGAAAATAGCATCTTCACAAAATGCTCCGCGCCATCCGGTTTGGCTGACTTAATTGCCCCCAGCACGGACGGATCACGTGAACCGTACTCCATCACAAACGGAACATCCTCAGCCGCAGCAATCCCCGCGAAAGCACGCAACCAACGCGTCATTCGCTCCGGATTCCCAGCGTTTTTCGCGACCTGCGTCTTCATAATCGCCGCCGCGCGCGCATTCGGACTCGGACGATACGCCACCGCCGCACCACTCAGGCTCCGAAAGTCGTCTGGGTTGTTTTCTACCCACCCATTTTGCAGCGCAAAAAGCAGATGCTCGTCTCGATCAAAAATCGCAGCCCCACGATCCACCTCCGGAGCCCAGTGCCGATTCAGCGCGTGAAGCGTCTTCGTCAGCGCATGTTGATGGTACGGGTTAAAATCCTTATCCAGCACGCGCGCGGCAACCGACGCAGCGCGAGCCTCCCCCAAATAGCTCGCCGCCACCACAGCCTCTAACCGTACCAGTGCATCCTCATCCGCCACCTGTACCTCTAGTAGCGCCAACGCTCCGGGCAATCGCCCATCACGCGCCCACGTCGCAAGTACCCGCGTCGCATACGCCCGAACATCCGAGTTTTCAGACCGCAACAAGGCCTTCAACAGGTCCGCTCGAACCGTCTCATGCGCCTCGTAAATCGCTAACGCTTGGAGGCGACGGTACTCCGCCGCCACACCGCTCTTCGGCAGGCTACTCACCCATGCATCCAACGCCGGCAGCACATCCGCTGTCGCACGCTCAAACAACAAGCGTTTCGCCTGATACTGCGCCCAACCCTCCGGAGAATCCACATGCTCCAGCAACGCCGACACCGTCATCCCACCCAAATCCACACGCTTTGCCAAGGCTCTCCCCTTCATCGTAACACGCCAAATTCGGCCATGTTGCTTATCCCGATCGGGATGACGATAGCTCGCCTGGTAATGCCCAATGATTGGATTATACCAGTCCGCCAAATAAATCGCTCCGTCAGGCCCATTTCGAACTTCAACAGGACGAAAGACGTTATTCTTCGTCTCAATCAGGTTCGGCAACCGCTCCGACCGAAACATCCCGTTCTCCCGCTGCAAGGTATGCCACTCAAGTAGATTGGCGTAATAGCCACCAATCACCGCCCGTCCTTGCATCTCTTTGGGGAAGTGGCTGCTACGAAGAAACTCCATCCCCACCTGCTTGATGGGAGCGTGAAAAAGATTCATCGCCTGCGCATTCACAGCCAGCGAGGAACGAACCAGTCCCGGGGTGCAAAACCATGCGCCACTGTTGGCGCCACTTTTGTGAAACGGCTGCCCGTACTCCGTCGTGAATACGCCCCAGCAGTTTGCCCCAGCAGAGGAAAACTGGAAGAAAGGATCCAAGTGGCCCGTTCGCGGACGCCACCTCCAAATGCCCGCCCGATTCAACGTTTCAACTCCGAACGGCGTCTCCACCCGCGAGTAAATGTGGTGACCCTGCGTGAACCAAAGCTCACCACCAAACCCCCAGTTCAACCCGTTGATCATCTGGTGCGAGTCAGCCGTCCCAAACCCCCCAAGGACAATCCGCTTCGCGTCCGCACGACCATCCCCATCCGTATCCTTGAAATGCAGAAGCTCCGTTCCCTGAGCAACATAGAGACCACCGTCACCCAACTCGATTCCGCTCGGCATGAAGAGCCCCTCCACAAACTTATGAAACTTGTCCGCACGACCATCCCCGTCTGTATCCTCACACACGAGCACGTAGTCGTTCGCTTTCTCCCCCGGCTTGATTTGCGGGTAACTCACCGCGCACGCCACCCACAATCGCCCACGCTCGTCCCAACGCATCTGAATCGGCTTCACGATGCCGTCCCGCTCACTGGCAAAAAGATTCACCTCAAACCCGTCCGCAATGTTGAAACTCGCCAACTCCTCCCCCGGCGTCTGCGGCGCAACCACCCCGGGTTCCACAGGAACCGACGACCTTACCCCAACCGGAACCGCCGCTTTCCCCATAAAAGCCGCACGAACATTCGCGTCAGCCCGCTCCAGCAATGGCAAAAAATCCTGCATCTCCTGCGGAAAAATGCGTTTGGACGCGTCCTTCCAATCTTTCGAATACGCAACGCCTGTGCGGTCTCCTGTCAAAAACGCCCAGTTCATTGGACGCCAATAATCAAACCACAACCGCTCCACCTCCAAAATCTCGCGGCGTGCCGGTTCATTAACAACCGGTTGCACCCCAAACGCTTTCCCAATCGCTAAGGCAATGGCTCGATGCCCCGCCTCATTCCACTGCCACCCATTTTCCGTCAGTCGCGCGTCGGAGCCTCCCGCCGAACTTTCCGTCAAATCCACAAACCCAGTCCCAAGCTTTTCCGCCAGTCGACGCACCGAATCCACGTATGCCTTCAACGCCGCATTGTGCTTCGCCATCGTCCCCTCAAACCGCGTCGGACTCAGTAGCACCACGCGCCGCCCCTGATCCATCAACTCGCGCACCACCCCTTCGTAGGCCGTCACAAACGCTTCCAGCCCTGCCTCGCCCCGCAACGATTCCATCTGACCAAACTGCGCAAGTACAAGCGTCGCCCCTGCATCCCTCAACTGCTCGCGCCAATCTCGCTGCTGACGCCAACTCTTCGACGGATCAGTGGATCCCGCATCACGCCACTGCTCAAAAACCGTATCCCCCTCCCACCCGAAATTTCGTACGCGAATCCCCCCGTCCGCCACCGCGCCAATCAGCTGCGCCTGCAAAAACCCGTGAAACCGCGTCCGCTCAATGTTTGAGCCACCAACAAGCGCGATGGTATCCCCCTTCTCCAACCGCATCGGATTGCCCACAGACTGTGGCTTGATGGCTCCGCCACCCAGTTCCTCAATCTGAATGTCCTTATACCGAATCTCTGTAGCTCCCCCGTGAATCTGAATTCCGATTTTGCCTCTCAACGGGATTGTTGAATCTTTCTCGGTGAAATCCACGGTCTGCACCTCATTGACCCACAACTGAATCCGCGGCCCCTCGCACCGGATTCGGTAATGATTCCACTCTCCCAACTTCAGACGCTCCGACACCTCCTTCGCCGTCTGATTGGCCCGCTTCATCGCCGCTCCCGTGCCCTCCGGCGGTGCATCCATCGGCCCCTTCTCAATGTCGAACAGCGCAAGGAAACGATTCCGACGCGACTCGTCATAGAGGAAACCGTCAATGCCAGGCGCAAAGTCCGCCTGATAACCCTTCATCTCATGGTGGTTTGGCACTCGCTCGCTCCGAATCTGAACCCCGCCATTGTTGCTCCCGCGCCGATACCGCAGCGTCAGTTCAAAGTCTGCGTAGTCGCGCGTCGTTACCAAAAACTCATTCCGCGCCTGCTTGGCATCTGGTCGCCCCGCCACAATCTCCCCCTGCTCGATGCGCCACACCCGCTCAGTGTCACCCTCCCATCCAGCAAAAGTCTTTCCATCAAACAGTGGTTTGGGAGCTGCCTGCGCCGCGACGCAACACAAGACCCACGGGACGAACACTCGGGAGAACACGTTCATAGGGGAGGAAGTAAGCAACTTTCGAGACAGGCGGCCTAAAAAAGCCAAGGCCACCGAGCTGATTCAACTTTGTCTCAGTGAGATCTCTGCCCCGGAGATGCAGTTTTGGACAACTTTCTGATGTCGATTCGGTAACCTGCGGAGAGCCGTTTCTCCCTCCGATTCGAGCAAGCACTTCAAAGGAATGATGAGCAGTCTCAACTGATTAAGAGCAGACGCGGCGAGCCCGGATGATTTTCGGGAGCCCGATGAATGCACGGCAGAACGGGGTTTCCCGGCCACAGCGTTGCGATTCTCCAGAGGGCAAAACGGCCAAACGGATAGGGCCGCGCCCCCTCCAACGGCGCATAGTGGTACTCATACGAGCAATCACTCAGGTATTCGGAAAACCCGTCATCATCCACACCCCCGTACTCTGCGAGCAATGCCGCCCGCACCTCCGGAATGTCCACCTTCCGAACCGCCTCCTCATTGACGATTCCCTCACTGCACGCACCAAGGTAGGTGCACAACCACGTGTCCACCTCGATGGGCGAACTATCCACATGGAAAGACGTCACATCCGTTGGCACAATGCCCGCCTCAGGCCCGCGAACACAGTCGTGGATGCAGTTTAACGTAGGGTCCAAATCATGAGCCCGAAGCAACCGCTGATCCGCAATCAGCCCATCAGCCGCGAGTCGCCCCGCCGGTGATAAATCAAGCGCCGCAACCTCATCGTCACTCACCGCAACAATGCCCGTCCCTCCGCCCAGTTTGGCCATCACTTCTCCGAAATCGCCGGGAAGAGTACGTCGCCAACAGAGCGCGTTCACGTCGCCTTCAAACGGAGTTTTCAACAACGCATCAAAACTCGCCACCTGACGAACCCGTCGTTCCCCGGCGACAGTCTGAAACCCGCTTCCCATGGATAGATAGCCAATCCTCACTCCCCCATCACCCCCGTCACGCCACTGGTAAATCCATCCGGAACGGGGGAATCCTCGCCACCACGCGGTCCTGCTCCTCGGTGACACACAAGTACGAGCCTTCCGCAACGCTGTTGCACATCACCGAATGACTCGAGTTGTACGAAAAAGCATCCCCACTCTCGAGACGCGGCGTCTTACCCACCACCCCATCGCCTTCCACCACCACCATCTCCCCGTTCTCAGACGTCACAACCCACTTCCGGCCGCAAACCGTCACCACATGCCCTGAGTGGTTGTGAATCGTGATGTAGTAAACAAACGGGTGAGCATCCGCCGCGCTCTTCCTCAAATGCGGAACGTACAGCACTCGGTCCACGGTCACCGTCAACCCTTCCAGCTCAGGAAATTTCGAAACCACGACAATTCTCCAAACTAAAGCTGGTGAGAAAACCGATCCTTCGCGGAAACGGAATTCACAAAAGCAACCAACAGATCAATCACCTTCTCGACATCTTTCAAATCGCACATCTCCACAATGCTGTGCATGTAACGCAACGGGAGACTCACCAACGCGCTCGGAATCCCCCCTCGCACCGTAAAAATCACGTCTGTATCCGTGCCACTGTAGCGACTGCTGCTCTCATGCTGAATCGGGATGCTCTTTGCCCCAGCAACCTTCAACAAACGCTGCACCACCAATGGGTGATTGCACGTGCCATGCGTCACGCTCGGCCCCCCGCCCATCTTCACGGACCCGTGCACCGCAGCATCAATCCCCGGCGTCTCCGTGGCGTGCGTGACGTCCAGCACAATCGCCACGTCCGGATGAATCCGGTGCGTGGCCATAATCGCGCCATTGCCCCCGATCTCCTCCTGAACCGCGTTCAACGCAATCACCGTCGCCTCCGGCCGCTTCTTGCTTAACTTCGCCAGCACGCGCGCCAAAATAAAGCCCCCCATCCGATTATCCAACGCCCTCCCCACCAGACGGTTTTCACCGAAAAACTCGGCCCCATCCGAATACACCGCCGGATGCCCCACTCGGATCCCCAGTTTGGAAACCGCCTTCGCACTGTCCGCCCCGACATCCACGTACAACTCCGAGATTTTTGGCGCTTTTTCGTCACCCAACGAATCCTTCCTGAGATGAATCGCCGTGTTCCCAATAATCCCAGACACCGCACCCTTGTCTCCGTAAACCAAAACCTTCCTCCCACGCGCCGTCGCCGTGTCAGATCCGCCAATCCGGTCGATCCGCAAAAAACCTTCCGCCGTCACGTGCTTCACAATGTAACCAATCTCGTCCGCATGCGCCTCCAGCATGATGCGAGGCCCACCCTCACGCCGACCCACCAGCGTAGCCCACGTGTTCCCGTAGGTATCCACGTCCACCGAGTCCGCATACCTGCCCGCATAACCCGCCCACACGCGTTGTCCAGGCATCTCAAATCCGGACGGGCTCGGCGTGCGAAGCAACTCCAATAAGAAATCACGGTCTGCGGTATCCATGGCCGAACCCTAACGCTTGACCTCCCCGACGCAAAACCGAAACCCCGAAGGAAAAGGTGGCCCGTCCCCCGTCGATGGAACACAAAATGGTCAACCACGTCCCAAAACCGCCCCCCCATGAGCAAATCATCACCAGCCCTTGTTAAACCCGTCGGCCGCCTGCGCTGGCTCATGATCTTCATGGCGTTCTCCGCCACCGCCATCAACTACATCGACCGCGCAAACCTCGGCGTCGCCATGCCCTTCATCAAAGAGGAACTCGGCCTTTCCGACGCTGACGCCGGCTACCTCCTCGGCGCGTTCTTCTGGACCTACGCCCTCTTCCAGCTGCCGTCCGGTTGGTTCATCGACAAAGTCGGCGCCCGTATCGCCTACGCAGTCGCCGTCGTTTGGTGGTCCTTCTTCACCGCCATCGCCGCCTTCGCAAACGGATTCGCATCGCTATTCGGTGCGCGTCTGCTCCTCGGAATCGGCGAGGCGCCCGCATACCCCACCAACGCAAAAATCGCGGCCGAATGGTTTCCTAAACAAGAACGCGCCATCGCTGCCAGCATCTTTGATAGTGGAAACCGCGTCGGCACTGCGCTCTCGCTCCCCATTGTCTCCTTCATCATCGCCACGTTCGGCTGGCGCATGTCCTTCATCATCACGGGACTCCTCGGGTTCGTTTGGACCGCTGTCTGGGTGCGAACCTACCGCACCCCCGCCGAACACCCTGACATCACGCCCGAAGAAAAAGCCTACATCCAACAAGGACAACCCCCTGTCACAGAGTCTGCGAGAGCGAAAACCGGGGAAAACATCTCGCCTGCGGAAACCCAAGCCATCCCCGCATCACAGATTATTCCCGCCCTCGGTCGCTTCGTTTTCGCCGACGACAACCGCGCCTGGGAAACTGCCTGTGCTGCCACGAAGCAAACCATCGCAAGCCTCCTCGAAGAAAGCGTGCCCGTTGCGAAACCGGAACCATCCATCCGCTGGGCCGACCTGTTCAAGCACCGGACCATTTGGGGCATGATGCTTGGATTCTTTTGCCTGAACTTCGTCATCTACTTCTTCAGCACATGGTTCCCGACCTATCTGAAGCGCGAACTCGCTTTCGATCTCAAGACGATGGGCGCGACCGGGATGATTCCTGCCCTCGTCGCGGTTGTGGGCGGATACGTTGGCGGGTACGTGTCAGACCGCCTCGTTCGCTCAGGGATGCCGCTCACCCGCGCACGCAAAATCCCGCTCACTCTTGGCATGCTGGCCTCCTCCTCCATCGGCCTCATCGTGCTCATCGACAACCCCCGTGAAAACGTAAACGCCATCATCGCGCTCATGTCGTTGTCCTACGCCAGCCTCTCCTTCACCGCAGCCAGCATTTGGTCGCTCCCAGCGGACGTCGCCCCCTCGCGCGACCACGTCGGGTCTATCGGCGGGATTCAAAACTTCGCGTCCAACATGGCGGGCGTTTGCATCACCACCTTCGTTGGTGTGATGCTCGGAAAAACCGGCAGCTTCGTCATTCCCCTCATTGTGGCAGGCGGTTTTGCAATCCTTGGCGCCATCTCCTACCTCTTCATCGTTCCCGAAATCAAACCGCTCGAAATCCAGAATCGCTCGCCACGCTAGCCCACACGCCGCTTCGCCCCCTCTGCCCGACAAAGCCCTCTCACCGCATCGGTTATCCACATGAAACTCGGGGCCCTCCTCGCCGTTCTCTGCGCCGTGACGGCCCTCGCCCCCGCACGACCGACTCACGCAACCAATCTCCTGAGGGAACAGCCAGACCGTTTCACGTTCGCGGGCGATGCGAAAGCCGCGGCGGTTTCGCCCTCCAGCAATGAGCCAAAATCGAAAGGCATCATCCTCCGCACCAATAACAAATCCCCGAGCACTGCCTCGGTGAATGTTTCGCTGCCTGACTCCTCAAACCGATGGTTCCAGTTTGGAATAAGGCTTTTAGCCTCGGAATCGTTCGCCCAACCCGCACAACGCGTCATCCTTCGCGCCTCGTTCGCCGCGCGCGAGGGCGCCGTCCCGCTCGATTCCGTCACTCGCCATCTGCAAAGCCTCATCGCAAAAGACCTGACAGATCTTCGTGACCCCGGAACCCATCCCTCGCTCGGTAGCACCACGTGGCGCTGGTACACCCTCGACTTCAAAACCCCGTTCCCCGAGGTGGACACCGTCCGCCTATCGCTCGAACTCGTTCCTGCAGAGGGGGCCGACAACAATCCCTCACCCGGTACTCTTCTCGTTGGCGACTGGGAACTGACCCCCATTCCGGCTCAGCCGTCGACGAAGGATTCAACGCTCCGCCCGGAGATACCGGCCTCCCGCGCCGGAGAGATGATTCCAATCGGAGGCCGTTGGCACGTCCTGCCAGAAGGTGCTTCTCGGGCCGTTCCCGAAACGTTTTCCCATGCCAACGCTCACCGACTGCTCTACCTCTCCGAGAACTTCGAAGCCCCATTCTTCGGCAACATGGATGCTTGGCTCCGAAAAGGGCAACTCAATCGCGAGGGGAAAACGGCCACGGATGACGTTTACTTTCCGGACAATCTAACCATTCAAGTTGTCGGGGAGGATCTCGTCCTCACCTCGCGCGGGATTCCCAACCATCCCACCGCGACGTTCCCCGATGTCGAACGGTTCCTCGATGGAAACCCCAATCCAGTGCAGGAAAAGCGATCGACCTTCCACCTACCGCTCAAGCCGCGTCAAAATGCCAGCGCCATCGCAATGAAAGACGGCGCCAATACCAATCAAGCCCTGCCTCCGGGCCCCATCGGCGTCGCAAATAATGGAATCGTTTTCTTCAACCCGTTCGACCACATCCTCGATGGGGACGCTGTGTGGCGTTTGGACCGCTGTTGCGGCCACCCTTCCCCACGAGCGCAGTACCATTACCACAAATATCCGGTTTGCCTGAAAACCCCTTGGGCCGATGAGGGAGAAGCCCACTCACCCGTGATCGGGTTTGCGTTCGACGGATTCTCCGTGTGCGGCCCTTACGAATCAAAGGGCGTCCTCGCCAGAGAATCCAAATCAAATCCGTTGAACGAGTTCAACCTGCACGAGGATCCCGTTCGAGGCCCCCATTATCACGTCACCCCCGGACGATTCCCCCACATCATCGGCGGCTTCTGGGGCGAAGTGCACCCCTCTCTCCGCGAGCGACGTCCGCCCCCCCCTCCCATTCGGCGCGCCCCGTAGAAACGCATGGGCTGCGCCGGCCCAAACCCACCCGCGCAACATGAAACGAACCTCGCGCATTGCGGACCAGAGCCGCTTCCGCTATTCCCCGTACCCCTCAGGAATCACCCACATCCCAGCATGCCTTCCAACAACGCTCCAACGGCCGACAAAATCGCCACCCTCTGTGCTCAAGCCGTAGACGCAAAAAAGGCAGAGGACATCGTCATCCTCGACCTGCGGAAAGTTTCAACTTTCGCCGACTTCTTTGTCATCTGCTCCGGAACGTCCGAACCGCACCTCAAAGCCATCGTCGGAGAACTCCAAGATTCCCTGAAAAAAGATCACGGAATCCGCCCCCTTCGCGTCGACGGATTCCCGCTAAGCCACTGGGTCGTGGCCGACTTCGGTGACGTGGTGGTTCACATCTTCAACGAAGAAAAGCGTCGCCACTTCGCGCTCGAGGATCTCTGGTCGGACGCACCCCGACTCCCCTTCGCCCCCGTCGTTCCTGAACCGGTTGCGAAATAAATGACACCAGCGCCGCACGGCGCTACCGACTGACCGATGGAAACCGTTCCTGCGGAAAAACCCCCAGTGCTCGAGGTGCGGGACCTGTCCAAGTCGTTCAACAGCCAGCACGTTCTCAAATCTATCAGCCTCTCGGTGCACCCCGGCGAGAGACTCGCCCTGACCGGGCCCTCAGGAAGCGGGAAATCAACGCTTCTCAACTGCATCTCGGGGCTAGTCCCACCCGATGCCGGCCACGTTCGCATCGCAGGGCAGCAAACCACCGGACTTCCCCTCGAGTCACACGCGGCGGTCATGCGCCGCCACACGGGGTCGATCTTTCAGTTCTTTCATCTTCTGCCGACCCTCACCGTCCTCGAAAATGTTGCCTTTCCCCTGATGCTGTTGGGCGCCCCTCGCGAACAACGAGAGGAAGAAGCACGCCGCTACCTCGCGCGGGTCGGCCTGTCCGCAAAGATCAATTCACTTCCGCACGAACTCTCTGGCGGAGAAATGCAGCGCGTCGCCATCGGCCGGGCATTGATTCATCATCCGAGTCTCCTGCTGGCCGATGAACCGACCGGTAACCTCGACTCAAAGAACAGCGCCACCATCCTCGATCTTCTCTCCGAACTCACCGGAGAAAACGGAACCGCTCTCGTCATGGTCACACACAGCCGAGACGCCGCAGCCATCTGCCATCGAAATGTGAGCATTCTTGACGGTCAACTGGTCGATGCCTCTCCGCTAAACTAACCCATCGGCATGCCTTCCGCTCTGCCCCCACGCATGCTACGGAAGCTTCTCTTCGCAGCCGTGATTGCCCTGCTGGCGGCACTACTACCGGCCAAAGACGCGACCACTCCCAGCACCGGCGGTCGCCGCTCCGAAAACGCAACCAAGCCCTCCCAGCGCGCTGGCTCCGAGAAGAATGGGCCGTGGGAAACCATCCGGAACGCGAAACTCATTGATAACCCGTGGAACGACGGAGACAGCTTTCACGTCCTCGCCAATGGCACACACCGCGTCTTCCGCCTGTACTTCGTCGATACCCCCGAAACCGACCGCTCCCTCTCCGATCGAATAAAAACCCAAGCGGCCTACTTCAATATCCCACCCACTCAAGTTTCCGCCCTCGGCGAGAAGGCTGCCGCCGTCTCCGAATCTCTCCTCAAAGGAAAGTCGCTCACAATCCACACCCGATGGCGAGACGCGCTCGGACGCAGCAAGCTCGGCCGGTACTACGCCCTGATTGAGGTGGACGGAAAAGACCTCGGCGGACTCCTCGTCCAGCAGGGGCTTGCTCGCGTTTACGGGATGAAAACGGATTTGCCTGATGGTTCGGACGCCGCCCGCATGACCAATCGCCTTCAGCAACTCGAGCGGGAGGCTAAATCAAAAAAAGCAGGCGCGTGGGGACTCGGCGCAAAAAGTCTCAACTGAAAAGCCCGACCTGCTATTCAACTGCACCATCCTTCCACCGCGTGAAAACCTATCTCGACCTCCTCCAACACGTCCTCACCAATGGAACCGTCAAATCAGACCGGACCGGCACAGGAACGAGATCCGTGTTTGGCGCTCAAGTCCGCTTTGACCTCCAAGAAGGTTTCCCGCTGCTCACCACAAAAAAACTGCACTTAAAAAGCATCATCCACGAACTGCTCTGGTTCCTCCGAGGCGACACCAACGTGCGGTCCCTCCGAGAAAATGGAGTCACCATCTGGGATGAATGGGCCAAGCCCGACGGCAGCCTAGGCCGCGTTTACGGCGCTCAGTGGACCGATTGGCAAGCCCCCGACGGCACCCGAATCAACCAAATTGCGGAGGTCGTCCACATGATTCGGACCCAACCCGATAGCCGCAGGTTGATTGTCACCGCTTGGAACCCAGGGGAAATTCAGCAGATGGCGCTCCCTCCCTGCCACGCCCTGTTCCAGTTCTACGTGGCGAATGGCCGCCTCAGTTGCCAACTCTACCAGCGAAGCGCTGATCTATTCTTGGGGGTTCCTTTCAACATCGCGTCCTATGCCCTGCTCACCATGATGGTGGCTCAAGTCTGCGACCTCTTACCGGGCGAATTTGTTCACACATTCGGCGACCTCCACCTTTACGAAAATCATTTGGAGCAAGCGAAACTCCAGCTCTCCCGAGCCCCACGCCCACTCCCAACCATGCGCATCAACCCAGCCGTGCGGGATATTTTTCAGTTCAAATACGAGGACTTCACCCTCGAGGACTACGACCCGCACCCCGCCATCAAAGCGCCAATCGCCATTTGACGTCCCTACCGACCCTTCCGTCGGTAGACAACAGAGAGGAAATTCGTTCCTACAGAGAGAATCCAGTGTATTCTCCTAGGGAGAAACGCAGCAGCCCCTAGGGGAATCAGACCACCCCCGAGGAGTTCGCTCCCGAAAACTTTGAACGAAGACAACCAAACGAGAAACCAGACAACGATTATGGAAACCAACCGCCTCCACATCCCCACGGAAGAAGAGTTCAAACTCCTCTCCCACCTCAACGCGTCCTCCGTTTCACGCCG
>JBIIXW010000256.1:0-5756 GCA_044347165.1 Chthoniobacteraceae bacterium | reverse complement strand
AAACGTATTCGCACCATTCGTCAGCTCCAGTGTCCCCCCACCCTGCTTGCTCAAAATCACCCCGCTCGTCGCACCCCCACTCAACACCCCACTCATCGTCAGCCCCTGCACCAAATCCGAGTTCGTCGCCCCAGAGACCGTAAACACCGGCCCATTCCCGTTCGCCACCACCCCACCCAGCGTCCCGTTTAACGCGTAGTTCCCCGGCACCAAAAGCCCGTACGTATTATTGTTCGTAATCGACGCCCCATTCTGGAACTGCGCCGTCAAGCTGCTCGGCACAATCTGCACATTCGCCCCCTGATTCCACAACCGATCCTGACCCGCGCGCCCTACCGTGATCGTCGGATACGTCGCGTCATAACTCACCGCCCCCACATTCGCCACACCCTGCGCCCCATCCACCAACAAACCCAGCGTCCCACCACCGCTCACCGTCACCGGTACCGCCGACCCAACCCCCGTCAAGTTCACCGAAAAGTTCCCAAGCCCCGTCTTCGCAATCGACGTAATACTCCCCGCATTCGTGAAAGGTCCGCTCATCAGCACCGACGTAAACGGACTCGGCACACTCACGTTCAATGCATTCGGCACCGTCAATGCCCCATTGAGCGTCGCCGTAAGCGCATTCACTGTCGCATTCTCAAACGTCGGGTTCCCCTGAAACACCACCGCGTTCGCCAACGTGCTGTTGTTGCTCAACGCCAAAATGTTCCCCGAAGCCAGCGTCAATGTTCCCGTACCCAACGGACCATTCCAAAGCAGCGCAGGATTATTCAACCCCGACCCAGCCGCCACCAACGTCCCCGTATTCGTCCCACCCCCAATCAACACCCCACCACTCGTCCCCGTCGTGGTCACCCCCCCCGTAAAGGTGTTCGCCCCCGTCAACTGCAACAACCCGTTCCCCGCCTTCGTCAACGAAACCGCGCTCGCACCCAAATACGTCACATCTGTCGCAGCCGCGATCGTCTTGTTCGCGTTGCCTCCCAACGTCACCGTCGTCCCAGAAATCGCCGTCACCGTTTGTCCCAACATCGTCGAGCCCACCACTAACTCCGCCGGCACACTCGACACCGTCACCGAAGCGCTCCCCGTGCTACTCGTCAGCACATTCACCGTCGCCGGCACGCTCGCCCCCGTAATCACCGACCCAATCGACAATCCCGCCACCAACGGCGCGTACCCCACCCCATTCAACTGCACCGGATTCACCGTGATCGTGTTCGCACCCGCCGCCAATCCCAAGAATCCGCCCGTCACCGTCGCCACATTCGCCGCGTTGTTCGAACTTGCCGTGATTGGACTGCTGCTGCTCAACAACAACGTCGTCCCCGTCGGCACCGTCAACGTCGGCGCTGCCTCACCCCCAGGATTCGTAAAGGTCAAACTGTTAAACCGATTCCATGCATTCGAATCCACCGACGCCGCCACGTTCCCCGCCAACGTCAACGTCGCACGCCCGTTAATCGTCACATTGCTCGTCGCCGCTATCTGACGCGCATTCGTCTGCATGTTCACTGCCACCCCCGCACCCGTTACCCCACCGTTGATCGTCAAGTCCCCCGGAATCACCGGCGCCGTCGCCACAAACCCATTGCCAATCCCCACCAAGTTCAATGTCCCCTGATTCACCACCGTTCCCCCCGTGTACGTATTCGCCGCCGATAAGTTCAACACCCCAGCCCCCGACTTCACCAAGCGCACACTGTTCCCCAACCCGTTATCCGCAATCACAGAGTTCACCACCACATTGCTGAATGTACCCCCCAACGGCGTAATGGTCTGATTTGCCACCGTCGCCGTCGCATTCTGACTCACCGTCACCTGCGTCGGACTATCCACCGACACAATAAACGTTCCCGTCGGCAGATTCGCATGCGTCAGCAACATCCCTGCACTGAAACCCGCCGTCGACGAAACCGTCACCACATTCGAACCCACCGTCAGCGCGCCCCCATCCATCACCCCGTAACTCAACGTCTGCCCCGTCGCCGTCGCCGTCGCATTATTCGAAACACGAATCTGATTCGCACTGTCAATCGCTGTCACCTTCGTCCCCGCAGGGAAGTTCGCATTGGTCACCGTCATCCCCACCGCCAAACCCAACGTGGAGTTCAACCCCGTCACCACATTCGAGCCTGCCCCCACATTCGCACCCGTCATCGTCGGGTTGTTCGCCGCCTGAGCACTGTAAATCACCAACTCCCGCGTCCCCGTCACCTCACTGCCACCCGCCGTCAACACCCCTCGCACCGCTGGGGTCCCAATCGTCGAGGGAAACGCATTGTTGCTCCGTAGCAACCCACCCAACTCCAAGTTCAACACATTCCCAGCCGATCCAAACGCCACATCGTTAATCGCGTTCCCCGCCAACCGCAGCAACCCCGTCGTCGTCACCGCATCCGCCAGCGTCGTCGTCAAACTCGTCACCGCCTGCACATTCGTCACCAACCCGCTCCCAAACCCCGCCACACGCCCACTCACCGCATCCGTGTACCCCGCCGTGTACCCCGTGTACCCCGGCGTATTCAACGGACCCACCCCCTGCGCCGGGTTATATCCCGCAAAATCTGTCGTGTTCGCAATCGCCCACCCTCCCAACACCCCATTCGTCAACGTCCCAAGCCCGCTCGAGAGATAAATCCGAGGGTTGCTTCCAACCGCTCCCAACGTGTTGTTCCCCGTAAAGTTCACCGTCGCACCAACCCCACGCGACATCCCCGCAAAAATCACATCCGCTGACGTCCATCCTCCCAACGCCGAAATCGTCGCCGTAACCGTGTTCGCGCCCTCCGCGAAATCCACCACCCCAAAACGCTCCGAACTCGCCGCATTCACACGCCCTGTAAAGGCAATCGTTCCCCCACGCATCGACACCGGCGCCCCGTCATTCACCCGATTCGGACTATCAATCGCAAGGTTCGCATTATTATCAAGGGTCAGCGTCCCGTAGTTCACCGCCAACAAGGCCGTGTTCAACAAACTAGCGTTGTCCCGCAACGTCATCCCCCCACCAAGCACCGCCGTCGCGCCCGTGTAAGCACTCGCACTCTCCAACGTCAATGTCCCCCCCCCAATCTTCGAAAAGCGCACATCCCCGCTGATCGCCCCAGTAAACGCATTGGTCGGCCCGTTCGTGATCAAACTTGCCGGCCCACCCGTCGTCGTCACCCCACCCGCTACCGCCGCCGGAATCGCCGCATTGACCCCCCCAGTAAACGCACCCACGTACTGCACAGACCCGTTCAAATCCAACGTCGCCCCATTGTTCACCGTCAACGCCTGCCCGTAGAAAATCGGATTCACCGTGCCCGAAGGCAACACCGTCGTCCCACCATTCAGCGTCGTCGTCCCCGTGTAAAACTGCGCCCCACCAAACGTCAACGTCCCATCCAAACTCCGCGTCAACCCCGCCGTTCCCGTCAACGCCCCCGTCAACGCCAACGACGCTCCCGAATCAATGTGGAACCCGCCCTCCGCACCCCCCAACGCCACGCGCGCCACACTCAACGTGTTCGCACCACCCGACACAATCAGCCCACCACCACTCAACGTCAGAGTCGCATTCCCAGCACTGGAACCCACTTCCAACCCGCTCCCCGCTATGTTCAGCGCGTTAAACGCTCGGTTGAAGTTCACATCATCCGTCGTCACAAACCCCGTCCCCACCTTCACCGTATCCAAACCCGTCCCCGGATTCGCCACCAACCCACGATTCAAATCCGTGTACGCCGTCGAGCCGTAAACCGCCGCCACCGTCGCATTCGTCGAAGCCTGCGAAAGCGTGTACGTCGTCGGCCCCGTAATCGCCGAAATCGTCGTCCCCGCAGGAATGCCCGAACCAAACACCGCCATCCCCACCGTCAACCCCGCCGTCGTCGCCACCGTCGCCGTCGTACCCCCAGAAATCACCGTGCTCATCGTCGGCACGTTGTACGCCCCAAACGCCAACACCCCGTTCGCGTTCGTCACCAACCCGTTCGTGTTCACCGTTGCAAAATCCAACACCCCTCCCACCTTCACCGTCGCACGCGGCAAAACCCCCACCCCAGCCGGCGTCAACGCCGGTGCCGTCGAAAACATCACCCGGTTCGTCGCCGTCCCCAACGCCGCGTTCGACGTAAATCCAAGATAACCTCCAGCACCCAACGACAACGACGCCAGGTTCAACTGCGTCGTCCCCCCGTTATTCGTCACATTCACAAACGATTGCCCCGTCCCGACCGTCAACGTCGCCGTCGCATTCGATCCCGTCCCCTCCGTCGTGCCCGCCGCATTCCCAATCAAGTTAAACGTCCCCCCATTCAACACCAACGGCTTACTCGCCAACCGGCTCGCACTCGCATTCACCCCCGCCACCCCATTCACCGTATTCGCATTGTCCAACGTCAATACCGCCCCCTGATTCACCGTCACACCCGACGTCCCACTCAACTGACCCCCCGCAGAATACAGCGTTGTCACGCCTCCGCTCAGCGTCGTTGTTGAAGTAAAGGTGCTGATGCCCGCCAGATTCAACGCGCCAGTCCCCCAGTAAGCAAACGCGCCAGCACCCGTGCCACCATTCGTAATCGGTGCCCCAACGTTGGTCGTCCCCGAACCCGCAAACCTCAACGTGCGCCCCGTATTGTCATTCGAAAGCATCACCGCCCGCGTGTTGAAAGAGAGCGTCGCCCCGCCCGTCAACAGGTTCGTCAATAACCGGTCCCCAGCGTTGTTCTGCAAACTATAGTTGCCCGTCGCATTTCCCACGAACTCAATCGAGTTCGTCCCATCCACCACCCCGTACCACTGCGTCAAAACCAACGGCGTCTGCAACGCGTTCGCCCCCGTCGTCAACGTTCCATTCGCAGAACGCAACGTCCCCGCCGCCATATTCACAATCCCCCCGGTCTGCCCCGACGCCATAAACGGCTGCGCCGCATTCATCACCACCGTCCCCTGATTCACCACGATCCCCTGCGTATTCGCCGTCGCCGTGTTGTTAAACGTCACGCTCCCCGGCGTGTTCACCACCGTCCGAATCAACCCCGCTCCCGTCGTCCCAATAATCGACGTGTTGTAAATATAACTGCCCGGCCCAGCCAGATTGAAATCACGCGCGGTCCCGTCCGTGCTCACGATCGTCCCACCAAAAGTCACCCCCCCCGACGTCAGGTTGTTAATCGTCCAACTGTTTCCCGCAACCAAGGCAATCGGCGTCGCCCCGCTCCCAACCAAGTTCACCGAACTACCCACAAAGTTCGACTGCGTGTTCTGGTTGAACTGAATCGGATTATTCACCGTCAACCCCGCCGCGTTGTTCGCAATCAATCCACCCCCGGACAAAAGCAATATTCCAGACCCAAACGGACCGCTCGCCGGACCCGCCGTCGTCGCCGTCGTGCTGATGAAACCGCGACTGACCGTCGTTGTGCCCGAATAAACATTAGCCCCCTCCAACGCCCAGACCCCCGCATCACTCTTCGTCACCGACAACGCTCCCCCAAAGTCCGTCAAAACCGACGTGATCGCGTTCTGTTCCGCGCTGTACCCCCGCAACGTCAGGGTCTTTGCGCCCAGCGCACCGTTCACCAGATTCGCAAAAACCAGCGGCCCGCTCCCATTAGCCACAATCGTCGTACTCGCATTCACATTCACCTGCCGCAACGCCCGCTCACCAGCCCCCGTGTACAGCAACGTCGCCCCAGCCAGATTCAACTGCCCCAACCCATCCCCAAACGCGCTCGCCGCCACCGCCCCCCCCCCAATGC
>JBIIXW010000172.1:0-5798 GCA_044347165.1 Chthoniobacteraceae bacterium | reverse complement strand
AGGACGCGTCCAATCCCACCGAGGATGGAGCCTTCGCCTGTGGCGCGGCCACCCGCGCTGGGGGCGTTCGCGATGATGCGGTCGGCCATGCGGGAGAGGGGGAGGCTCTGGAGCCAGACGGTACCGTGACCGCGGAGGGTGGCGAGGAAGAGTCCTTCCCCGCCGAAGAGCATTGATTTGAGTCCGCCGGAGCGTTGGATGTCGTATTGGATGCCGGAGGTCATGGCGACGAGGCACCCGGTATCGACGCGCAGGGTTTCTCCGCGAAGCTCACGGCGAACGATGGTGCCGCCTGCGTGCACGAAGGCGAGGCCGTCGCCGCGGAGACGTTGGAGGATGAAGCCCTCCCCTCCGAAGAGGCCGGCGCCGAGGCGTTGGGTGAACGCGATTCCAACGGAAGTGCCGAAGGCGGCGCAGAGGAAGGCTCCTTTTTCGCAAAGAATCTCGCCGCCGAGTTCTGCGAGGCGCAGGGGGATGATTTTACCGGGGTACGGAGCGGCGAATGCGACGCGGCGTTTCCCCTGGGATCCGCGATGGGTGAAGTGCGTCATAAACAAGGACTCACCGGTGAAGAGGCGTTTGCCGACGCTGGCGAGGGCGCCGAGGAAGCCGCCGCCGGAGGAGGATCCGTCGCCCATTTTGGCTTCGAACGCGATATCGTCCTCCATGAAGCACATTCCTCCTGCCTCCGCGATGACGGTTTCGCCGGGGTCGAGTTCGACCTCGATGAGTTGCATGTCATCCCCGTGGATTTCGTAATCGATGTCGTGGGAAGTCGGGAGGCCGCTGGACGGGCGAGCATTGGGAGGGAGCGGGGGCGGTGCCGAATGGGACGTTTTGAAGAGATCGGCGAGTGCTTGTCCTGCGGGTTGCCACGCGGGCATGCCTTCCGTCCAGACGAGGGTGTCGGCTCGTAGTGTGCCGTTGGACACGAGGTCAGGGAGCTGGGACTCGAGGACGTTCGTGGTTTCGGTGGACGAGATGGAGTAGAACCAAGTTTTCATGGTGGGTCAGTGACTTAGCGTGGGGGAATCGGAGTGCCAGCGGGGCGGGCGGGACTTAGCGCGGCGGATCTATCGGTGTACCGGTCGGATGGGGAGCCGCGGTTGCGGTATCGTCAGGGGGGATTGGCCCCACGAAAAGATCGTCACCTAGCAAGGGGCGAGTGGGGTCAGGGAGGTAGACGAGGTCGCCTGCGTAGCCGCCGAGCTCATTGAGAAGGATGTGGCAGTTTGTCCACCATTCGCCGGGGTGTGGGGGAGATTTTGGCGAATGTGCGGTACCGGGAAACACGAGGTAAGTCACTTTGAGGTCGCTCTCTGCGCGGGCGTTGGAGGCGCTGGAGGCATTGATTTCCTTGCAGAGCCGAAGGGAGGCTTCGCCGGTCTTGATGCTCGGACCGGCGTCTCCAACGATCGCTGGGAACATTCGTTTTCCGTGGATGACCACACAGAAATCGCCCACGGCGGCGAGAGGTTTCAGGGCGCCGCGCGAGGAGACGAGCGGAAGGGGGAGGACGATGTAGGGATCGTTTGTCCCGACAAGAAAACTGGCTTTACCGAGGTCTGCAACTTCTTGGCGGAGCGTTTGGACGGTTTCGCTGAGTTCCTTTGTTTTTTGAGGGGAGCTTTTCGCGGCGGCGAGGGCGGTTTCTGCGTCCTTCAGTTTCTTTTTCCAAGGTTCTAGGAAGGGGTTGGGGAGTTTGGTTCGCTTTGGCCAGCGGTAGCTGGTGAACGGCTGAAACGTAGCGGACGTGCCTTCGATGGTTGGGACGCGGTCTCCGTCGGAGCCGTCGGTATCGACGTCCATGTCAGCTTGGAGGAGGAGGGCGCGTCGGCCGGTCTCTGGGTGTTGGATTTCGAGGAGGGTTTCGGTGTCGAAAAAGTTGTGTCGGGAGAGGAGTTCGTCGAGGCGAGTGAGTTTGCCGGAGAGATTGGCGACTTTGCGGCGGTAGAGATCACCGAAATGCGGAGGCACTGACGCGTCAGCGAGTAACGAGGGGAGCGATGGGAGTGCGGCGGGAAGGTCTGGATTGACGCGGGTTAAACGCTCAAGGTCAGATCCCGTGGAGGGTACTCGAATGTTGACGGTGACGCTGATTTCGTAAGCGGACTCGTCTTGTCGCTCGAGGGTGGCGGAGTCTCCGTCTATCGCGTTGAGGGTGGTTTTGACCTTTGCGCCTTGGAAGAGCTTGGTGGTGTCGATTTTTTTGAGGGGGATGCTCGGCGGGGGTGGTGGCGGAGGTGGAGCGACGACCACTGGCTGGGGCGGCGGGAGCGGGGGTGGATGGGGTTCGCTCAGGGCCGTTTTTTTCAGCGCGAAAAAGGTGGCTGTTGCTCCGAGACCGACGCCCAGAAAAAGCCCGAGAACTATCAGGCCAAGTCGACCTGAAGACGGGGTGGGGTGGGTTGGAGAACCCATGGTGTCGTGGGGAGGCGTGCCGGCACGCCCGTGTTGGTTATCGCTTGGCGGTGAGAGCGAGGATGACCGTCACGAGGCATCCGATGGTCAGAAGCGAGACCATGCCAGCGGGCATGAAGGCCTTGTTTTTGAGGAACGCGGGGAGGAAGCGTCCCAATAGGAGCAGAGATACGATGCCACCGAGGATTACTGCCTGCCGCGGGCTGGAGGTGGAGAGGATGCCGGCCACGATGAGCAGCGCACCGGACACGCCGCCCGCGACGAGCGAGGGGATGCTTTTCGCTTTGAGGAAACCGATGAGGCCCCCGAGAGCGGTGAAAGCTCCGGCGACGAGGTGCATGATTTTGAAGGCGTTCATGAGTGGTGTTAGTTTCCGTTGATTTGGAGGTAGGTGTAACCTTGCAGAGCTTTTTCGTAGTTGGCGAGCAAGCGCATCGCGTCGTTGGGCTTCAATCGGTCAGACTTGATGGCGGCGTCGACTTGGGCTTTCACCTGACGAATCAGTTCGCTCTGGTTCCATTGCACCATGGACAGAACTTCACCGATCGTGGACCCTTCGATGGTTTCCTCGATGTACCACCCCGATTCCTCGTCTTCATCGAGGAATACATGAGCTTCGTTGACTCGTCCGAAAAGGTTGTGCAGGTCGCCCATGATGTCCTGATAGGCGCCCATCAGGAAAATGCCGATGTAGTACGGGGATCCGTTCAGACGGTGGAGAGGAAGGGTATCCTTGATGTCGCTGAGGTCAATGAACTTAGCGATTTTTCCGTCAGAATCGCAGGTGATATCAACCAAGGTGGCGTTCCGTTCTGGGAACCGGTCGAGGTGATCGACGGGCATGATGGGAAAGAGTTGTCCGAGCGCCCAGTGATCGAGAAGCGATTGGAACACGGAGAAGTTGCAGACGTATTGGTCGCCGAGGGCAACTTCGAGTTCTTTCACTTCGTCGGGGATGAACTTCATCCCTTTGCAGAGTTCGACGATGCGGTGCGCGATTTTCCAGAACACCTGTTCGATGCGGGCTTTGCTATCGAGATCGAGGAGCCCGAGGTCAAACATTGACTGGGTTTGTTCCTTGATTTGCTGGGCATCGTGGAGGGTTTCGATGCGGTTTTGCTGGGTGAGATTTTTCAACAGGTCGATCATCTCGCTCACCTGTTTGGGATCGGAGTCCCTCGGTTCGACGGGGATGCGTTCGCGATCCTTTTCGATGGCGCCGAATGCTTCGACAACGAGCACGGAATGATGGGCGACGATGGCGCGTCCGCTCTCCGAGACGATGATGGGGTGAGCAACGGACTCGGAGTCGCAGACCTCCATGATGTTCCAGACGATGTCGCGCGCGTACTCTGCAAGACTGTAGTTGGTGGAGCTTTCGAACGCGGAGCGCGATCCGTCGTAATCGACACCGAGGCCGCCACCTACGTCGATATACCCCATCTGGTGGCCCATTTTCGCGAGTTTGGCGTAAAAGCGTGCGGCTTCGCGAACCGCGCGTTTGATGGTGCCGATGTCGGGAACTTGGGAGCCCACGTGGAAGTGGACGAGCTGGAGAGAGTCGGCAATGCCTGCGCTTTTGAGCATTTCGCTGGCGGCAACGAGGTCGGCGGTACTGAGGCCGAACTTGGCATTTTCACCTCCGCTGGTCGCCCATTTTCCGGCGCCCTTGGTGGCTAGTCGGACTCGGATTCCGATGAGGGGCTTCACGCCAACTTCGAGGGCGACTTGGATGATTTGCTGAAGCTCCTCGAGCTTCTCCACCACCATGATGACTTTTTTCCCCAACTTAGTGCCGAGCAACGCATTCTGAATGAACAGGCTGTCTTTGTAACCGTTGCAGATGATCAGGCTTTCTGGGTCCCGATGGATGGCGATGGCGGCGAGAAGTTCCGGTTTGCTGCCCGCTTCGATGCCGAAGTGGAACGGTTCGCCGGCGTCGATGATTTCCTCCACCACTTCGCGGAGTTGATTCACCTTGATTGGGAAAACGCCTCGATAGGCGGATTTGTAACCGGACTCCGCGATGGCGTCTCCGAACGCTCGATTGATTTGTTCGACGCGGTGCCGCAACAGGTCTTGGAAGCGGAGCACCATGGGGAAGGTGAGGCCTCGGGACTTTGCCTCCTCCAGCACCTCAACCATGTCGATTGGGGTGCGGGTGTCTTGCGTCGGCATCACGTTGAGGTGGCCTCGATCGTTGATGCCGAAGTAACCGGTGCCCCAACGGTCGATGTTGTAGAGCGAGATAGCGGAAGGGATGTCCCAAGGTTGATTCATGTGCGGAAACGGGAATGAAAAGCGACTGGGCCCATTCGGAAAGCCCGAAGTGCGGACATTTTTGTGACGGACCGGTTTTTGGAAGCGTGCGAGCGATGCGGAGAAGTCACACCTCGACTCCCGTGCGCGCGGTGACGTCCTTTCGGATCCACGTCCAGAGAGCGTCTAGCGAGGATGCTGTGCGGGCTTTGATCTCTGGCAATCGGTTTTCCGTGAGAGGATTGTCTGAGGTGCCAATGAAGCTGCCGAAGAGGTAAAACTTGATTTTCGGTTCGGTGCCAGACGGGCGGACCGCGATGCGACGCCCGTCTGACAGTTCAATCAGAAGCATATTCTCTTTCGGGATGGGATCGCCCTCGACGTCGTTGAGATTTTCTTTCGCGAAGTTGATGACCTTGGTGACGGGTGTTCCGTTGGCATCGACGGGAGGACGGGTCGCGTAGGAATTCACGAGATCGGCGATTTGTTTTGCGCCTGAAGCTCCTTCGAAGGTGAGTGACCCATTTTTTTCGAGGAAGAAGCCGAACTGAAGGTAAATGCGGTCCAGCAACTCAGGGATGTTGAGTCCGAGCGAGTGAGCGTATGCGGCGACTTCTGCAAAAACTACGGCTGCCCCATTCCCATCTTTGTCGCGAACAAAATCGGATGCGCTGTATCCGTAACTTTCCTCTCCACCGCAGACATAGAACGTGGAGTGACTCAAGCGGAGTTGGCGCGTGGCTGCTTCGTCGAGTTGGCGATAGTTGGCTCGAAGGGATTCGGGGATGGCGTGTTCGTATTTACCGAGCTTGGCACCGATGTACTTGAAGCCCGTGAGGGTTTCCACGCAACGCACCCCGAAACCTGCCGCGAGCGCTTTTTGCAAGTCGGTGGTCACAAATGTTTTGATGACGGTGCAACGCGATGCGGTGGCATCGTTGATGATTCCCTGTTCCTTGAGCTTGGTGAGTCGATAGTACGCCATCAGCGAGCCGATTTGGTTTCCTGTCAGAATCTGGAGTTTGCCTGCACGGTCGCGAACAGCGACCCCCATTCGATCGCAGTCGGGGTCGGTGGCGATGACGATGCTGGCTCCGGTGGCGTATGCTTGAGCCATG
>JBIIXW010000255.1:0-5801 GCA_044347165.1 Chthoniobacteraceae bacterium | reverse complement strand
CACTGAACGCTCCTCCCGCCGAAGGATTGTTCACCCCGCCCAACACCAACGTCCCCTGACCCGTCTTCACCAACGCATTCGTCGCCCCAACCCCCGAAGCCACTCCCGTCCCCGATTGCGTCACCCCACCCAACAGCTGCAACGTCCCCGCCCCGCTCGTCGCCGTATTCCCCGTCGCAAGAATCACCCCATTCCCAATCGTCGTCACACCCGCCGCCCCAAACCAACCCGTCCCAAAACTCCCCACACTCCCATTCACCACGTTCAACCGCGACCCCGCCCCCAACGTCAACGTCTTGTCCGCCGCAATCACCGCCCCAAACTGCGTCCCCATCGTGTCAATCGTCGCCGTCGTCGACGCCCCCAGCGCGTAATCATTCCCAATCACCGCCGCCCCGTTATACCCGTTCGCCGCACTCGGCAAGGCCATGCTCGTCAGCAAATTCGACGACGCAATCGACTGCAACGCGTTACCCGTATCCGGTCCCGAATACAACACGCGCCCCCCGCCAAGCCCCCCTGCATTCGTCATCTTGTAAACAATCGAATGGTAACCCGCTGACAACGGCACACTCACCGTCGCATCCACCAACCCCGCAAACCCCGGACTCGACAACACCGCCGTCCCGTCAATGTACAACGCCATCCCGTCATCCGCCCCCGCACGGAACGTGTACGTCCCCGCCGTCGTCACATTCAACACCCCCCCATAGACCGCTGCCGTCTGGTTCGCCGTCGATGCTGCCCCCGAAATCACACCCGGACGCAACCCCAACAACCCGTCCGAAATCCCGCGCGAGTTCATCGTCAAATACTGCCCCCCCGTCGGCCCAACCCCTGCCATCAGCGTCGTCACTGCCGATCCCGTCGGGTTGGTCGCCAACCGCACAAACGACCCATTCAACCCGTTGGTCGTCAATCCAAACCCCGCCAACTCGCCCGCCGCAAACACTCGGTTCACCAAACCCAGCGGGTACAAGCCAGACAGCTGCACCGGATCCCCCGACACCCCATTTGGCGAGAGCGTCGTCGTCTGACCTATCGTCGCCGTATCCGCAAACACCAAGTTCCCCTGACCCACATTCAACGGTTTATCCCCCGCATACCCCAACACCGTCACCGTCAACCCCGCGTTCACGTTGATGCGCGGCACCGCTCCCCCCACCGCATCCCCCGACAAACTCAAAATCCGTAAGCTGTAACCATTCGCACTGCTCACGTTCAAAATCTGGCCCCCCACCAACGCCACATCCGACAACTCAATCGTGTTCGCCGTGTTCAACCCGCTGTTCCCAATGTGCAAGTTGCCAACCGCACTCGCACCCCCCGCCAAACTCACCGTGTTCGCGTAACTAATCACCCCAGAACTGCCCGTCCCACTGTTCAACAACGCCAGGACGCCCCCATTGCCAATCGTCGCGTTCGTTCCCATGAACACCGGCGACGTCGAGGCCAAGTTCAACCCCGTCAACGCCAAGGTCCCCGCATTCACACGAACCCCACCCGTGAACAAGTTGTTATTCCCCAACACCAAGGTTCCCAAACCTTCCTTCGTCAAACTGTAGTTGTTGCCTCCGTCATCCAACACCATGTTCAAGGTCAAAGTCGTCTGCGGCGCATCCACCGTCACCACCGTGTTCCCCGGCAATGTCGTATTCACATTGTTCCCCTGAACCGTCAACGCATTCGTCCCCCGCAACGTCAACTGCGGCCCACTCAATACCAACGCGTTGCTCACCGTGTTCCCACCCGATGACGTCAAATACGTCCCCGCTGCTCCAACCGTCAACGGACCCGTCCCCAACGGCCCACTCGTGAAACCCGTCACCGCGCCCGTCGAGTTGTCCCGCGTGTTCACATTCGTTGAGCCACCCACCGCCAACCCGCCCGCCGTCACATTCACCCCGCCGCCAAAGAGATTCTGTTGCGACAACTGCAACAACCCATTCCCCGCTTTCACAATCCCAACCAACGCCTGATCCACCAAACTCCCAATCGGGGCATTCACATTCAACGTCGGCGTCACATTCGCCACCGTCGTGTTCCCATTCACCGTCACCGGGTTCACCGTGAACGTCCGCGTCGCCCCACCCAAATCCACCGCCACTCCGCCAGTTCCCGTCCCCGTCACCGTTGCCACCGACCCCGCGTTCCCCGAACTCGACGTCACATTCCCCGTCAACGTCAACACCCCCGTGCCAATCGTCACTTGCGGCGCCGTCCCACCCCCGTCGTTGTTGATCACCAACCCCGCCAACGTTTGGTTGTAGTTGTTTAAGTTCAAGTTCGCCTGATGCCCGTTCACCACCGGCACCACGGAGTTACTAATCTGACTGTTCCCCAACAAACGAAGCGTCGCCCCGTTGATCAACAAATCCCCCGCCGGAATCGCCACCGTATTCACCCCATCCGCTCCAACCACATTCAAATCCAATGTCCCCGTGTAACTCAAACCGCCATTCAAAACCGTCCCCCCCGTGTAGCCACTCGGCGCGTTTAACGACGTCACCACACCGTTAATCGGCGTGTAAATCAACCGCGTCTGTCCGCCAAACCCATTGTCCACTATCGCGGAGTTGATGTTCACCGTGGTCCCCTGATTGACCGTCAAATAAAGCGGTTGCAGCCCGAACGCCGTGCCCCCAGCCGTCAAACTCCCATTCCCAACCGAAGAACCAATGCTCTTCCCAGTGAAGTTACCCGACATCACCAACCCGCCTGATGTCAGATTCAAAATGTCCGCATTGTCCGCAAACACCAGCGACTGGTTCACCGCATTCGCCAATAACGCAATCGCGTTCACCGCATACGTATCCGCACCACCCGTTCCCGACGGAACCGTGAAACTCGCGTTGGCCAAGCGAAGATTATACGTCGCCACCCCAGGCGCTGACACCAGATAACTCGCGTCATATCCAGCATACCCAGCCGCATTAATCGTCCCCAATCCCCCCGCTGCACCACCCGCTGCTGGCGTAACATAACTAATAAAATCCGCCGCATTCGTTGCCCACGGATAAATATTATTCACCAACGCGGGAACCGCCCCAAACACCACCCGCGACGATGAACCCATCGTACCCCCAACGCCCAAGACCAACAACGTCGGATCCACCCCAGAGCGTGTCAAATCCCCCATCGCCAACGCCGAAGACCGCACTGGGCCCTGCCCAGCATTGTTGATCTGAATCAACGTCTGAGCCCCCGCCAACGTCATCCCTCCCATCGTCTCCACCACATTCGTCAAATCACGCCCGTTCAAAACCAACGTCCCACCCACACTCACCACAGTCGCCGCATCACTCACCCGGTCCGGCAAATACGTCGTCCCCCCATTCGTCAGCGTCAAACCCCCGTACGCCAACGTCAACGCCGACGTCCCAGACAGACGACCCTCATCCGTCAGCGTCAACGTCCCCCCATTAATCAACGTCCCACCCGTGTACGTGTTATCCGAACGCAGATTCACCGACTGCCAACCAGCCTTATTGAAAAACAATCCCGCGCCCTGAATCGACCCGCCCCAGTCACCCGCAGTCCCCGACGTCTCCACCGAAACCAACATCCCCGTCCCCGTCACCACCCCGCCGGACCCAGCCCAAGGATTTCGGTTCGGCGAAGTCAACTGCCCCACCATTTGCGCCGTACTCCCAAGATTCAGCGTCGCCCCAGGGCCAATCGCAAGGTTCTGCCCGTTCGTACCCCCCTGCACACCCTGCCACAACGTGTTCTCTCCTCCATTCAACGTCACTGTCCCACCCAAAATCGTGAAATAATTACCCCCCGTATTGAAAAACTGCTTCGTATTAAACGTCACATCCCCCGCCAAACCCTTGTTCACGTTCTGTGCCGAACTGTACAGCGCCGCATTCACCGCCAGCGACGCACCCGCATCCACCAACAGCGAACCCTCAACCGATGCCAACGCCGACGATCCAGCCGCCGCCGGGCTATTCGTGTTCGGAATGCTCCCAAACCCAATCGCGGGCGCACTCCCCAACGCCACCAACGCCGCATTCCCAATGCTCTGATTCGAGCCCGTCGCCAAAATCATCCCCGTCGTCAACGCCAACTGCGTCCCACCCGATGTTCCAAACGTCACATCCGTACCCGCCCCAGTAATCTTCAGCGCCTCAATGTTCCTCAGGTTCAACCCTGGGTTGCTCAGTGCCGTCGTATCCCCACTCACCTGCACCACCGGCAACACCGAATACAACCCGTTGATCGACGCCGCATTCAACCCGTACGCCGTCCCGCCACTTGCATTCGTAAACGTTAAATCCGTTCCCCCCCCCGTCCCATCCGATACCTTGTAACGCGAAAACGCCTGCAAGTTCCCCGTCGCCGTATTGCCATTGTAAATCGCGAAGTTCGACACGCCATTCTCCGTCACCACCACCCGCGGCACCAACACGTTGCCCGCAGAAATCACCAACCCCGTCCCCGTCGCCGTCGCATTCTGACTCATCACCAACTGCGTCCCGTTGGTCACTGACACCACCGTCGTCCCAGTCGGTATCCCCGTCCCCGACAACACCATCCCCGCCTCAAAACCCGCCGTCGAGTTCATCGTCAGCACGTTGCTCGCATTATTCGTCACCCCGCCCGCTCCCACCGCAACCCCAGCGCTCAACGTCGGATTCGTCGCCGAAAAAGTCACGCGGTTCGTCGTCGTATTAAACGCCTGCCCCGTCACAAAACTCATGATCGAACCTCCCCCAGGCGAAAACGCTCCACCGCCAAACGTCAACGTCGCATTCGCCGCTCCTGCGTTATTCAACGTCACCCGATTCGCACCCCAGTTGGAGGCCAACCCCCCAAACGTCTCCGCTGAGGCCGCCGTCCCATTCGCCGTGAAATCAAACGCACCCGTCGTCAGCGTCAGCGTCCGTCCCGTCCCACCAAACCGTGTCCGCTGCGTGCCCGTGTCATCCGCCTGCAACACCCCGCCATACTGCACCGTGATGTTTCCCGACGTCGCTGTGAACTGACCGGACCCGCTCACGTTCAACACACCCCCACTGATAATCGGCGTGGCCGTCGTCGCCGTCGCCCCCGTCAGATTCAACGTCCCCGAACCAATCTTGGTGAAGTTCGCGGTGTTCGGCGTGTACCCCGCAAGGTTCATCACCCCGTTGCCCACCGTGTTGAACACCGGACTGTTTCCGTTCGCCATCGTCGTCGCTCCAATATTCAAAATCGCACCCGCTGCCACCCCAATCGTGATGCCAACCGTCGCAGTATTGGTAATCGAGCCGCTCAGCGTGTTCGTCCCACTCGCCGCAAAAATGCCGCCCGTGTTGTTTATCCCAGTCGGTGTTGCCGCACCCGTGGGCGCCATGTTCACGTTATTTGTCAACGTCACCCCGCTCAGGTACAGAGCGGCCCCCGCAGTCGCAGCCGTAGGGAACGAAATCAGCCCAGTCCCTAACGCACTCCCGTTCGTCACCTCCAAAATCCCGCCCACGATCGTCACTGCACCGTTCCAGCCACTGTTACTCGCGGATACCACCAACCGCCCCAAATCATTCTTCTGCAACGCGTTCGTCGCCGCGCTGAACGTAAATGGTGTATCCAACGTCGCCACCGTCCCCGCCGTCACATCAATCCCCACCGTCGCCGCATTCAGGTTAATCGTCCGCCCCGTCAGCGTGTAACTCGTCCCACCCGCAAACCGCACCCCCTGCGTCCCGCTATTCGCACTCAGCCGAATCACGTTCCCCGCATTCCCAAACGAACCGTTCCCCACCCCCGACAAAATCCCACCCGCCACATCAATCAACGCGCCCGCACCCCCAAAC
>JBIIXW010000171.1:0-5805 GCA_044347165.1 Chthoniobacteraceae bacterium | reverse complement strand
TCCCAAAAACTCGGCGCCTTCTTCTTCCTCTCCACCATTCTCACCACCGTCCGCATCCAACCCGATCAGCCCGCAAAACACCGCTGCGGCTCCTGCACCCGTTGCATCGACGCCTGCCCCACCGGCGCCATCACCGCCCCCTACACCCTCGACGCTCGCCGCTGCATCGCCTACCTCACCATCGAACTCAAAGGAAGCATCCCCGAAGAACTCCGACCCCTCATCGGTGACCGTATCTACGGCTGTGACGACTGCGCCGCCGTCTGCCCCTGGAACCGGTTCGCCGCCGCCAGCACCGAATCCGCCTTCGCCCGTCGCGACGCACTCAAACCCAATCGCCTGCGCGACTATCTCTCGCTCGATGACGCGTCTTTTCGAAACGCTTTCAAAGATAGCCCCATCAAACGCATCAAACGCAGAGGCTTCCTCCGCAACGTCTGCGTCGCCCTCGGCAACGTCGGCACCCAAGACGACCTGGAAGCGCTCAGCGCCGCAGCCGCCGACCCCGAGCCCCTCATCGCCGAACACGCCGCATGGGCCATCACGCAAATCAATCACCGCCACAAAAACGCCTGACCCGCCTGACTTCCCAACGCAACGTAGCCTCACCAGCCCACCCCCACCCGGATGCCTCGCCACCTGCTCATCGATAACAGTAACTCGTTCACCAAACTCGGACTCGCCGATGATTGTGGACTTCGCGAAGTCAAACGCATCGAAACCCCCCTCGTCTCCGAAGAATCCCTCGCCGACCTCACCGCCCGCTGGAACTTTGACCAAGTCACCGTCTGCTCCGTCGTCCCGCGCAAACGACAAATCCTCCTCGATCACTTCGCCCCATTCTCCCCGCGACGAGTCACAGCAACCTCCAACCTAGGCTTCACCATCGACTACCCCAACCCCTCCGGCATCGGGGAAGATCGACTCGCAAATGCTGCTTGGGTTGTCTCACAAGGCACCACCCCAGCCATCGTCATCGACTTCGGAACAGCAGTCACCTTCGACGTCATCGACGCACGCCCCGCCTACCGAGGCGGCGTCATCGCGCCAGGCCTGCGCGCCATGACCGACTACCTCCACGAATGCACCGCGCAACTTCCCCGCGTCAGCCTCACCCAACGCCCCCCCGCCCTCGGCCAAACCACCGAAGAGGCCATGCAATCCGGCGCCTTTCACGGCTACCGAGGCCTCATCCGCGGCATCCTCGAACCGCTACGCGAGGAAATGCAGTGCAGCCAACTCTCCGTCTACGCCACCGGAGGCGGCTCCGAACTCATCACCACCGGCATGCCGGAAATCACCGCCCTCGTCCCCGACCTCACCCTGCTCGGAATCCTCGCCGTCGCACGCCTCAACCCCTGACCGCCCACTCCACCCGTCCGGCACGCGTCCTGCAAACCGCTAACTATGCGGATGCTCAAAATCACGTGGCGCTTCCTCGCCTGCTTCGTTTCCCTAGCAGCGAACGCCGACGACTTCTTCGAGAACAACATCCGTCCACTCCTTCAGGACCGCTGCATCGAATGCCACGGCGCAGAAAAACAAAAAGGCGGACTCCGCCTCGACTCCCGCGACGGTTGGCAGCGCGGCGGCGATACAGGCACCGCACTCGTCCCCGGTAACCCTAACGAAAGCCTGCTTCTCAAAGCCGTTCGCTATACGCTGCCCGATCTCCACATGCCTCCCAAAGAGCGCCTGAACCCCGATCAGGTCGCCCTCCTCGAAAAGTGGATCGCCACCGGCGCCGCGGACCCCCGCGACCGCCCACCAACCACTCCCCTTCTCTCCGCCCCCGTCGATCTAGAGAAAGGACGAACCCACTGGGCGTTCCAACCGCTTCAAAACCCTCCCCTCCCAAAAACTCACGCAACGGCCGCTCACCCCATCGACCAGTTCCTCGCGGCTAAACGCGAGCAAAACGGACTATCGCCCAACCCGAGAACCAACCGCAGAACCCTCATCCGACGCGCCACCTTCGACCTCACCGGCCTGCCCCCAACCCCTGCAGAAATCAATGCGTTCGAACAAGATGCCGCCTCTGATTCCATCGCCTTCACCACGGTCGTCAACCGCCTCCTAGCCTCCCCCGCGTATGGCGAACGCTGGGGACGACACTGGCTGGACGTCGCCCGATACGCCGACACCGCCGGGGACGGCTCCGACTATCCCGTCCGTGAAGCCGGACGCTACCGCGACTGGGTCGTCAGCGCATTCAATAGAGATCTCCCCTTTAATACCTTCATCCGGCAGCAAATCGCGGGAGACATCCTCGCAAAAACCGCTCCACCCGAACAATATGCCGACCTCGTCACGGCAACCGGTTTTCTCGCCATCGGAAAGCGCTACGGCTACAAACCCTCGCCCGATTTCCAACACCTCGACTTTGCCGACGCCATCGACTCTCTCGGACGATCCCTCCTCGGCATGTCCCTCGGTTGTGCGCGGTGCCACGACCACAAATACGAACCCGTCACCACCCAAGACTACTACGCCCTGTACGGAATCCTCCAAAGCACGACGTGGGCATTTCCCGGCGGAGAAGAACAGAAACGTCCCTCCCACTTTCCCTCCCTCCTCCCACCACCGGAAACCCAGCGCCTAGAGCAAACACACGCCGAACGCCTCGCCGCGCTGGATAAAAAACTCTCCGCCCTCGCCGCCGAACGAACGTCCCTCGACACCGCCATCTTCGGCGGCGCACCCGGCCTCGGATTCGAAGACCAAACCGAAGGAAAGCCCCCCGGAAAACCATGGCTTTCCCAAGGAAAAAACAACATCGAATCCAGCGCACAAAGCCCCTACAACCATCTCCACCCCAACGGTAAACTCGGAGTCCGCGTCGGAGGCGGCGCGTCCGGCGACGGAATCCGTTACGTCCTCGCTGCACCTCTCCACCTCACCTCCGAAAACCAAATTCACTTCGCCGTCGACCTCCGCGTCCCCAACACCTCACAACCCTCCTCAGGCGCACACCGACTCTACCTCGGCCGGGGCGTAATCGCGTCAACCGCCGCAGACTTCAGCCTCTCCTCAGACAGCTTCGCCATGAAGCGCAACGGAAAATGGGAGCCCATCAGAAAGCTCCTCCCCGGCGATTGGGTCACCCTCCAAATCAAAATCGATGGAAAATCAGGTCGCATCACCGGCCACATTGGCAAACCCGGCGACCTCACCCCACTTCCAGAAACACCCATTCCCCCCAACTGGGACAAAACGCTCGACACCTTCATCTGCGACGGAAACGGCCACACCCCAGGCGTCCCCCCCACACACGACCTCGACAACCTCGGCATCCGCTACAGCCCAATCCCCGCCCCAGACGCCCCAGCCGTTGAACCAAAACCTCCCACGCCCCAACAGTTAGCCCGACTCAAGGAAATCGACACGCAATCCGCCAGCCTCGCCAAAGAACGGGACTCCATCAAAGACGAACCCGTTTACCCCGTCGCCTACGCCGTCTCCGAAGGCAAACCAACAGACGTCAAAGTTCAAAAACGCGGTGAACCCGACAAACCCGGCGAACTCGTCCCTCGCCGCTTCCTCTCCGTGCTCGGTGGCAAAGGAGTGGAGCACCCCGATACCACTAGCGGCCGACTCGATCTCGCCGACTGGATCACCCAAGACCACTCTGCCATCACCGCACGCGTCTTCGTCAATCGCGTGTGGCAATGGCACTTCGGAACCGGAATCGTGTCGACCCCATCCGACTTCGGAACACGCGGAGAACCGCCATCGCACCCCGAACTGCTCGAATGGCTCGCCTCGTCCTTCGTCCAGTCCGGATGGTCTGTGAAAGCACTCCACCACCTCATCCTTTCATCAGACGCCTACGCGATGGACAGTAACCTGTCCGAGACCACCCGCGCCAAGGATGCATCAAACCGCTGGCTGTCAGCGTTCAACCGGCGCCCCCTCGATGCAGAATCCCTCCGCGACGCCATGCTCTTCGTTGCAGGTGATCTCGATACATCCCCGCCCCAGCCCCATCCCTTTCCTCCCGTCGCTTCATGGAAGTTCACCATCCACAACCCCTTCCACGCCGTCTACGAAAGTGATCGCCGAAGCCTGTACTTAATGTCCCAGCGCAATCGACGCCACCCCTTCCTCACCCTGTTCGATGCCGCCGATCCTAACATGTCCGTCGCCAACCGGTTCCCCACCATCACCCCGAACCAAACCCTCTTTTTGATGAACTCGCCGTTCATCTCAAAACGCGCGCAATCGCTCGCCAATCGTCTGCTGAAAGCCGCAGACAATGAGAATGCTCGGATTCAACTCGCCCTCGAAACCGTCCACGGAACAAAGCCCAGTCCCGAGCAGGTCGAAGAAATCGCCAGTTACCTCGAGAGCTTCCCCCGCAGTCAGGCTCCGCAAACCACCAGCGATACCACACCCGAACTCCGCGCGGCATGGACCTCCATCGCCCGAGTGCTACTCACCTCTAACGGCTTTCTCTATGTCGACTAACGCCCCCTTTACGACTGCAATGAAAGCCCTTTCGCGACGGGAATGGCTTCAGCGCGCATCCGGCGGCTTCGGGGCCCTCGCTCTCGCCGGACTTCTCCAGGAATCTGACGGCGCATCGGTGCCCAGTCCACTCGACCCGCTCGCCCCTCAACCATCCCACCACCTCCCAAAAGCCGATCGAGTCATCTTCATCTTCTCCACCGGAGGTGCCTCGCACATCGACACCTTCGACCACAAACCCGCTCTCTTTCGTGACCACGGAAAAAGCGTCACCGCCGCGCGTTGGCTCAACAAATCCGGCCAGTTCGAGCGCTTCCTCATCCGCCCTCACTGGTCATTCAAGCCGTATGGAAAAAGTGGCATCATGGTCAGCGACCTGTTCCCGAACGTAGGGAACGTCATCGACGACGTTTGCCTCCTGAATGCCATGTACTGCGATAGCGACGGACACGACAAAGCCACCCTCGCCGCGCACGTTGGCACGCCCCAAGCCGCTCGGCCCAGCATCGGTGCATGGGTCAGTTACGGACTCGGCACCGAAAATCGAAATCTCCCCTCCTTCATGGTGCTAGCACCCGCCGCCCCCTACGCCGGAGCCCAAACATGGGGCAGCGACTTTCTACCCGCCTGCCATCAAGGCACACACGTCATCCCCGGCAAAGAGCCGCTCCCCAACCTGCACCCAAACGCGCCCTCCCTCGAGCATCAGCAAAAGGAACTCAACCTTCTCCAAAATCTCAACCGCCTCCACCTCCGCAGCCGCGCAGAGGACGCCGCGCTCGACGCACGCATCCGCTCCTTCGAAACCGCCTTCGGCATGCAAAAAGAAGCGCCCGAAGCCTTCGACCTCTCCTCAGAATCCGACGCAACCCTCGCCCTCTACGGCCTCGCGCGCGGATCAACCACAGGGTTCGGCTGGCAATGCCTCGTCGCCCGACGCCTCGCCGAGCGCGGCGTCCGCTTTCTCGAACTCATCGATGTCGGCTCCAGCGCAAACTGGGATTCCCACGGCAACATGATGGATCACGAACGCCTCGCCAAAAACATCGATCGCCCCATCGCCGGTCTCCTCGCCGACCTCAAACAACGCGGCATGCTCGAACGCACTCTCGTCGTTTGGACCACCGAGTTCGGCCGAACCCCGTTCAATCAAAAAGCCGATCACAAAGGGCGCGAACACCACAACCTCTGCTTCACCTCCTGGATGGCCGGAGGCGGTGTCAAAGGCGGACACGTCTTCGGCGAATCCGATGAACATGGCGTCATGGCCAGTCGCGACCGCGTTCACACCAACGACCTCCACGCCACCATCCTGCACCTCCTCGGCATCAATCACGA
>JBIIXW010000170.1:0-5815 GCA_044347165.1 Chthoniobacteraceae bacterium | reverse complement strand
GACTCGAGTTCGGCTTGCCAGGAATAATCGCCGCACCACCAGAACCCCCTTTCATCGCCGTCGCATACTGCTGGAGATTCAAATCCGACTTCTGCTCGTCATCACTGTGACACTTTAAACACCGCGCACGGAAAATCTCGCGCACACGTCCCTCAAATACCGCCGGTGCCTCAGCATGCGCGGTCACAGACACCACCACTGCGATCAGCGGTAACGAAACCCAGCCAGTTCTTGATTGCATCATGCTCACCAAAGTCAGTGTTGAAAAAGAAACTCCGTCGAGTTGAAGAGCGCCCACCACAGATGCTCGAAATCCTTGCGCCCCGGCGCATCTCCCAAAATCTCCAACTGCCTCCGCAACTCCCGTTGCTCCGGTTCCCGCCCCAGCGTTCGAAGATACAACTCGCTTACCACCTGCTCAGGCGAGACCTTCGCACGAACCAAGCTCTCCACGACCGAGCTCGCAGCCATCTTGCGGAGAACCGTCTCTCCATTCATCAAGTGCAAAGCTTGGGCGAAGTCCGGCTCGCGCGAATCGTCTGCAACACACACCGTCTTTCGCTCACTCTGCCCAAATGCCGCAAGAAAGTAGTCCTGCCGCCTCCGCCCTCCCTCATACACCTGCGCGGCTCGATGCTGCGACGGCAGTCCCTTGAACCGCGTCTCAACGCCAGTGGCCGCAGACACAGCATCCAGCGCCGCCGTCGCCGATAATCGTCGAACCGCTGCGTGCGAGAAGTAGCGATCGTCCCCACGGTTACTTACGTTCGTCCGAGCGCTCGCCTGATACGTCCGACTCAACACGATTTCGCGAATCAACTTTTTTTGGTCAAAACCCAACTCCACCAAACGCTCCGACAACGCCTGCAACAACGGCCCGTTTGAAGGAGGATTCGTCACACGGAAATCATCCACCGGATCAATCACACCACGCCCAAAAAAGTGTGCCCAAATCCGGTTCGCCATGTTTGCCGCAAAGAACGGGTTCTCCGGCGCAGTCAGCCAGTCCGCAAACACAGACCGAGGATCACGCCCCGCCATCGCAGGCTCCGTTCCACCCAAAAACTTGGCCGGCACTGGACGCTCATCCAGCAGGTGTGCAGCCGGTTTCGCATTCATGTCCGAGTAAACAAAAAACTCGCGCGGCTCACTGGCAACCTTCCGCCGTAGTCCCGTGAAAAAGCTCACAAATCCGTAGTAGTCGTCCATCGTCCACCGATCGAACGGATGATTGTGACATTCTGCACACTGGATTCTTATTCCCGTAAATAACTGCGCCACATCCTGCGCCACGGCTTTCGGTGCAGGGTCCGGCTTCGCCAACATCGTGTAAAGATTCGTCTCAGGCTGCAAAAACGTGCTCCCTTTCGCTGCCACCTGCGCCCGTACAAAACGATCCAACGGCACGTTGTTTCGGAACTGCTCCACAATCCACTGAAAGTACGCCAGCGCCGCCTTGTGATCCGTCCCAGAACCACTGTTGGTGTCCCCAAACAGCTTCAGCCAGCCCGCCCACTCCGACGCCCAAACCTCGGCGTACTCCGAGCGCTCCAGCAACGCATCGACCAACCGCTCCCGCTTATCCATCCGCGTATCCGCCAAAAATGCGCGACACACCTCTGCTGAAGGCGGAACGCCAACCAAGTCAAAACTGACACGCCTCAAAAACTCCGCATCTGAACACTCACGGGATGGCTCAACCCTCAACTCCCGCAACCGCTCAAAAACTCGGTCATCCAACACCCCGCGCGAACGCGCATGCTCCGGCCAAACAAACGTGTCGTTGATCGGAAGCGCAACCACCTCCACTCCCTCCGTAAACTTGTTGAACCGCGCAAACACATGCGTCGCACCATGCGCACCCGCTCGAACCGTCCCGTCCTCCGAAATGTCCGCCACCGTTTTGTTATTCGTCATAAACAAACACAAAGACGTCACCTCCCGCTTCGCCCCATCCGAATAGTGTGCTGTCACACGTAACCGCTCCGTGCGCGCAGCGCCCGCGAACCGAATCAACCTCGGCTCCACGACAATCGATGTCACCACCGGCACCAAATTCCCGTCATCCTCCGCACCCTCGCGAATCCACTCCAACAGCGTCCGATAAAGCGGCGAATCCTTGGTGAAGAGTTTACCGCCCGTGTGCGGAACCTCCTGCGTCGCCTTCAACAACAACAGACTGCTCTCCGGTTTTGCATGATCGATACGTCGAGAAACGAACTGCTGCGTCAACCGAAAGTGGTCTCCCTCGGGATCATACCCGAACAACGAGAGCCGAAAGCCGTCCTTCCCAACCGCTGCTCCATGGCAACCACCTGAATTGCAGTTGGCCCGAAAAAACACAGGCATCACGTCTCGACGAAAACTCACGGGCGCAGCACTCAGCACTGCAAACCCACCCGCAAGCCACACCACAAAGAGGCCCAGCCAACTCTGCCACCTTCTAAGGTTCATCTGATATCCGTGCATCACGTTTCGCTCCCTTCTTCTTTGCGCGCTGAATCACTGCCGCTCTGGGTCTATCCGTAAAATCCCACTCCCAATCTGTTGGCGAACCACTTGTTCACCTTCACGAATCGCAACCTCGACCGCTATCTCCCTGTACTGCCCCACCAGTGCGTCCGGCCCGACTTCCACCTCAAATCGACAGGATCGCTGCCCTGGCATGAGTCGCACCTCGGGACCCATCTGCGTCACGCCATGCGGCAAACGCTTCAACACCACAACAGAGGCGCCCGGCAACACTCGATTCTCCTCAAACTCCACCGCCACCACACCCCGTTTCCGCCGCTCAATCGCAGTCCGCTGAATGTTCGCTTTCAAATACGGCTCAGCAATCGACAAACCCAGTCGCGGCGTCGTCACCAACCGACAGCCCGCTCCATCCAAAATCGAGCCGTCCGTCGTCGATCCCGTGATCGCAAAAGACCACTCGCCAAGCATCGCTTTCTCCGAAGCACGCAGCCGCAATTCCGCGCGCGTCTGCCCCGCCGCGACACTCACCGGCGGACCTTTCTCAACGCCCGGCGGCAACCAATCCGCCTGCAACTCCAACGCTCCGTCAAACCCTGGTGCGCGTTCCACAGTTATCTCAATCGACACCTCCCCATTCCGTGCCAACAACCAGTCTGCCGCAGTCGACTCCACCCGAAAGGGGGCCGGCTCAACCACCGCCAACATAAACTCCTCAAGCCAGACGCTATGCCATGCAAAACCTCCCCGACGGTCCGAAAGCGTCACACCCTGCTGACCGTCCCCTTCAATCGCGTGACCGTCCCGAGCCCGCGCCTGTAAGCGAATTGGATAAACCCCCTGCGGCACACCGGCTTTTGCCTGAAAGGTCACCTGTGAGTTGCGCAATCCCTGAACAAACTTCCCTCCGTCCATCGTTACTCCCTCCGGCAACCCGGCCACTTCCAGCGCCAGGTCTCCCTTGTACCGCGTGCCCAACCCCTCCCCGAGCAACACGGGCAAGGACCACTGATTCCCCTGAGGCACCACGAACGAAACACTCCGCGCCATCTTAAACGCAAACTGACCCAACACATACGGATGAAACCCATCCACGTGACGCTCCACTTCAACGCGGTAAACCCCCATGCGAGATCCAATCCCGCGGGTGTCACTCACTTCGAGCACATACTCTCCGTCCTCCGGTGCCTCAAAGACCTCCGCCGGATCTAGCAACGCCCTCGGCTTCAATCGTGAATGACAGCTCCAATAACCGCGCGAAGCCAGTGTCGCGTCGTCTGCATCGAGCAAAACGGCACCGTCCAACCCAGCCTTGCGGACCACCATGCGCGCATCTACCGGCGTTCCCAGCGCGCGCGCATAAACGCGCATCACCCAACGCTGCCCCTTGATCGCTCGGAAGCGCCAGCGATCCACTTCCCCATCTCGCGCAAGAATCCCATTCAAAGCAGCCGGCAGTTCAAAAGCCTGACCGGCGTTCCCCGTTTGCACTGGGTTCTCCAACAGATTCGGCTGATCAGTCACTCGCATGGGTAAGCCAGACGGAACATTCCCCGCAGACGAAGGAAACGCGTTGAACACCGCAATTTCCGATCGAGTCGCAGATTCCGAAAGACGAATCGCCGATCGCGTCTCCTGCCCGGAATCCCCATCCTCAAACAGCGTAACGTCAAGCACCTCTCCCGGTCTTCCGCCAGCAGGGTAAACGACCGTTGGACGGCGAAACTCGCCCACGTGCAACCGATAGTAGCAATGATCACCCGGAGTGTGCATCTGCTGCGAAACCTCAACGACATAGCGACCTGCCCTCTCAGCCACCACGGACACAAACGGATCCTGAAGCCACAGAGCCGTATCGTCACACTTCGCCAACACACGTCCGTCGGGCGAGAACACTCGGATCTGACAATCATTCTCCCCGCCAAAGTTGAGCGTCCCCAGCCGCACCGCTTCGAGTTCCGCGCTCAAGCGCTGACCCTTCCTCAACTCCACCGCATAACAATCTACGTCCGCGTCCTCGCCCGGCAAAATGCGTCCATTGACGGTCGCCCCCATCTGCACAGGCTGCGCACGCTCCGATGAATCGTTCTCCCCACGTCTGAGTTCGCGCTCGCTCACACTCGGAAAAGGGCCAACCCAAAAAGTCGCTTGCTCAGAGAAAAACCGGCGCGAGCGCACCCGCAATACGTGCTCGCCCAGCGGACAATCCGGAGCGACTTCCAAGATCGCTCGGGCCCCCCGAGCCATCCGACTTCCGTGCGCTAACGACGTCCCCGCTTCGTCGGCTCGAAGAGCTTCCAATGCGACGCAACGAATCCCCGGTCGGTAAAAAACCATCTCCTGCGGATCCTCAAGATTCACCCCATGGACAATCACCTCCACACGCTCACCTCTGCCCGCGCCACGCGGCGTAACCATTTCCACCATGTGCTGAATGGCCCACAGTTGACTCCCCAGCACGCCCAGCAAGAGCGCGGCGACCCGAAACACCCAAGCCCATCGAAAACCCATCCGGGGGTAACTCATCACGCCATCACCCCCTTCACCAAACGAGCCTCGCGAATGATATCGATCGGACGCTCCCCCGGTGCCATCAGCCGTTTCGCTGGATCGACCCCAACCAACGCATACGCCGTCGCGAGATAATCTTCGATGCTCACCGGATCCCGAGCCGGCTCAGCCGCTATCGCGTCACTTGCACCATAAATGTTTCCCCGCGTCGAGCCACCTCCCGCCAGTACCATCGAGAAACACTTCGCGTGGTGATCTCGCCCAGCGCTCGCATTGATTTTCGGAGTACGCCCGAACTCCGTCATCACCATCACTAGCGTTGTCTCCAACAATCCCCGCTGCTCCAGATCAAGAATCAAACCCGCCAGCGCATGATCAAACGCAGGCATCGCATCATTAAAATAATCCGAAATACGGGTGTGCGTGTCCCATCCATTGTCGCCCTCGTACTGCACCGTCACAAACCGCGCTCCAGCCTCCACCAATCGCCGCGCCAAAATGAGCCGCTCTGCCACCGTGAAAATCTGCTTCGCCCTGCCTCCTCGGTACTTCTGACTGCCATAAAGCGCTTTCACCGCTTCGGTCTCCCCCTTCATCGAAAAGGCGGCTTGCGCCCGCTCCGAAGACATCAAGCCAAACGCACGTTGGTGAAACTCGCTCATGGTGGCCTGCGCCACACCATCGGTCTCCAAGGCACGAAACTGGTTCTCAACGACCTCCCGCAGACTGCGGCGCTTCAGAAAATCATCGGCTGAAACCGAACCGGGCAACGATACGTCACGAACTCGAAAGTCCGCCTTCCCTGGGTCAGCCGAAAGATTGAAGCATCCGT
>JBIIXW010000060.1:0-18066 GCA_044347165.1 Chthoniobacteraceae bacterium | reverse complement strand
AGACAGCGCACCGACTTGGAATGCAGTCGGTGCTCCTCTCGGGAAAAGACGGTGGCGCGGCGAAACAAGGGTGCGACACGCCGATTATCGTTCCCTCGAACACAACCGCCCGGATTCAGGAGGTGCACACCTTGATCATGCACCAGTGGTTGGAGCGGGTTGATCTTCACTTCACGACAACCTCCTGACAATGAACGTCAACGAACTTATCTCTGAACTCGCGACCACCCACATCCTTGTGGTGGGTGACCTCATGCTCGACCATTACATCTGGGGCGAAGTGAATCGGATTTCACCGGAGGCTCCCGTTCCGGTCGTTCGCGTTCTGAGAGAGACGCAAACCGCAGGAGGGGCCGCGAATGTAGCCCTGAATCTTGCGGCACTCGGGGTGAAAGCATCCCTCATGGGCGTGGTCGGGAACGACGAACACGGAAAGCGCCTCGTCGAGATGCTCAACCAGAGAGGCGTGGACACAAAACCCGTCGTCGCACTGGACGCAGTGCCAACCATCGTGAAGACACGGGTCCTTGCCCGAACGCAACAGCTCTGCCGAATCGACCGAGAAAGCGCAAAGTCAAGTTACGCTTTACCTCCCTCCGTCCTTACCGATGCGACGCTCGGCAATCTTATCGCAGGAGTGGACGCAGTGATTCTATCGGACTACGCCAAGGGAGCCGTGACTCAAACGGTCGTCGACCGAGTCAGACAACTGGCGCGAGCACACAGCGCCTTGGTGGCCGTCGACCACAAACCGTCCAGCGGACTCGACCTCCGTGGATTGGGCCTGATGACTCCAAACCGGCACGAGGCCTTGGAGATGGCGGGACTCGCTGAGCCGTGCCCAGGAGAACCCTACCCACTCGAAGAAACCTGTCGGCGCATTCACGAAAAGGATGCCCCGGATTTGCTCGTCATCACGCTGGGCGCGGATGGCCTCGCCATTTGCGAAGAGGGGCGGGTCGAAAAGGTAATGCCCACTCAGGCGAGGGAGGTTTTTGACGTGTCGGGGGCGGGAGACACCGTCATCGCCACACTCACCGCTGCATTGGCTGCCGGCGCCAAACCAACCGAAGCAGCCCACCTCGCGAATGTCGCCGCAGGCGTTGTCGTGGCAAAAATCGGAACCGCCACCGTATCACCTTCTGAACTGGCAAACGCCGAACGCATGGCCGAAAAACACTAACACAACCCCTGCGGCTATCCTCGGATGAACCAGACCGATTGAGCCTTCCGCTTCGTCATCCGCTCCGATGGAGCAACTCGGGCAACGTGTAACCGGCATTAATCCCTCGACAATCCATGCGATTCCGTCATCATTCCCGACCCTCGGCTCCGCTGTGGAAACCTGAATCTCTGAAATCACATTGATTTCCCGGAGGTTTCATTCAGTGACCGATGGGAAAACATTTCGTACCCTCATTCATTTTCAAGAACATTTCACGGACCTCAAAAATCTTAACTCTCTATGGCACGCGACTTTATCATCCTCGAATGCACGGAAGCGAAAGCAGAAGGCAAACCGGTTTCTCGTTACATTTCCACGCGGAATAAAAAGAGCCCGAACACTCCAACCCGCTTGGAGAAAAAGAAATACAACCCAAACTTGAAGCGTCACACTCTCCACCGCGAGACGAAGTAAACCGCTCACCACTAACCTTTTCATCTCATGCAACCGAAAACACCTGCTCGTCGTACGGCGTTCCGCAAAGCAAACCGCCCGATGCCACGCCGTCGCATCGATCTCCAAATCGAGGCAATCGATTGGAAGAACCCGGAAACCTTGAAGCGCTTCATCACGGAGAACGGCAAGATTTTGCCTCGCCGTACAACCGGTGTTCCTGCCCACTTCCACCGCAAAATTACGCGCGAAATCAAGCGCGCTCGGCAGGCGCTTCTGATGCGCTAGTGTGCTGATGCAGTGATGTCACGCAAACCGAACTAAGACTTTCGAGTTCTTCGGCTGATATTTCACGGAGCGGGTTAGCCCGCTCCGTTTTTTTTGTGTACCCACGAAACGAGACCAAGTACGAGTGCAGACCCTTACCTCCCATTTCACCATGCGAAAATCCCCCCTTCTCGCCCTGCTCAGCGCGCTCCCGCTGTCACAACTCCTCGCAAACCCGACACAAAACCCCTCCCTCACCACTCCAGTCACCGAAGTCGAACTCGCCAAACGCCCAGTGCGTCTCGATGAAATCGTGGTCGTAGGGAAATCGGCGGATCTCCTCGAACAGGCCTCCTCCGCATCCTTCGGGATTGCCAGCAGCGCCGACCTCCTCGCCCGGCCCACGCTTCGCCGGAGCGAAATCCTCGAATCCATCCCCGGCGTCGTCGTCACCCAACACGCCGGAGGAGGCAAAGCCACCCAGTATTTTCTCCGCGGATTCAACCTCGACCACGGCACCGATTTTCTCATCTCCATCGATGGCATGCCCGTCAACATGCGAACCCATGCCCATGGCCAAGGTTACGCGGATTTGAACGGCCTCATCCCCGAACTGGTTGAACGCATCGACTATCGCAAAGGGACCTATTTTGCGGAAAATGGCGACCTCTCCAGCGCCGGCAGCGCCCACTTCCGTCTCTTCGACGTCCTCCCCAAGGGTTTTGCATCGGTCGAAGTCGGCCAATACGGTTACGCGAGAGCCGTCGCCGGTGACACTTTCTCCGTCGGAAAAGACGGTGACTCTGGAAAACTCACGCTCGCAGGGGAATACAACTACTACGAAGGCCCCTGGCAACTACCCGAGTACTTCAACCGTTCCAACGCGTTCGCCCGCTACTTCAGAGGCGACGAACAAAACCACCTCCTGCTCACCCTCATGAGCTATCGCGGACGCTGGCAAAGCTCCGACCAAATCCCGCTCGATCTCGTCCGCAACGGTACCCTCAACCGATTCGGAAACCTCGACCCCTCTAACGGTGGCGATAGCGAGCGGCACAGTCTGCAACTTCACATCCATCGAGAAGGCGCCAACAGCATCACCACGGTCAACGCTTACGCCGTGCGTTACGGACTCAACCTATTCTCAAACTTCACCTACGCGCTGGACAACGACACCGACGGCGACCAGTTCGAACAATCCGAGAAACGATGGATCATCGGCGGTGACATTGCGCACACGCTCCAAAATCTGACCTTCGCTGGAAAGGAAGCGTCCGTCACCCTCGGAATCCAAACGCGAACAGACCTGATTGACGGAATCGGACTCTACAGCACCACCAACCGGCGTCGCCTTTCGACGACCAGTCTCAATGACGTCACGCAGTTCAGCATCGGCGTCTACGGGGAACACACCGTCACCTGGACCCCATGGTTGCGAACCATCTCCGGCGTCCGAGCCGACGGGTTCACCTTCGATGCGTCTTCAGGAGCGGGGCAGAGGAACTCTGGCATTGTCAGCCCCAAGTTCACCGCGATTGTCGGTCCATTCCACAAAACGGAGTTCTACGCGAACTTTGGCACTGGGTTCCACAGCAACGACGCGCGAGGCGTCACCGCCCAAGCTGACCCGTCCCATCCCCTCGTCCGCGCCATTGGGGGAGAGCTGGGAGTGCGAACGCAGTATATCCCAAACGTCACGACGAGCCTTGCTCTCTGGCACCTGCGAAGCGATAGCGAGCTCATCTATGTCGGCGACGCGGGAACCAACGAGGCGGGACCGGGATCAAGCCGCCACGGCATCGAACTTTCGACCTATTGGAAACCCTGCAATTTCCTGTCCGTCGATGCGGAATGGTCTCTCACGACCTCAAAACTCCGCGACAACCCCGGCGGATCTCAGGTCACCAACAGCGTCCCATGGATGCTCAGCGGCGGGTTTGTTGCCGGAGCACAAGGTGACCGCCCAGGGTGGTTCGCCGGCACTCGCGTTCGCGCGTTCGGACGACGCCCCCTCACCGAGGACGGCTCCGTCCGCGGGCGCCCGACGTGCGGCGTAAACGCGAACGTGGGGTATCGCCTCGGCTCATGGGAGTTTGTGGTGGACTGCTTGAACGTCCTTGGCCGCGACGACCACGACATTGAATATTTCTACGAAAGCCGCACCAAAGCCGAGACGGATGCCACCGAGCGCACCCATTTCCACCCCGTGGAACCCCGCATGTTCCGGCTCCGTGTAACACACAAGTGGTGAACTCTCGGTGAGTGAACGCACTTCACGCCTCAGCCCCACTGAGACGCTTACGCTTACCCTCATGCTGCGGCGAGCCCAACAGCGCCCTCAAAAACGGCGCTGTTCGGCTCTCAGTGCTCTTGCACACCGCCTCCACGTCGCCCGCAACCACCACGCGTCCGCCACCGCTTCCAGCCTCGGGCCCCATATCGATGAGGTAGTCCGCCTCGGCCATCACTCCCGTGTGATGCTCCACCACAATCACCGTGTGACCCTCGTCCACCAACCGATGCAAGACATGGATTAACCGAGCCACGTCCTCGGTGTGCAACCCAATCGTGGGTTCCTCAAGAATATACAAACCCGATTTGAATCGACCACCGCCCGCCATTCGAACTCCTTCCAACCGCCCAACCCCGCGCGCCAACTCCGTTACCAGTTTCAGTCGCTGCGCCTCTCCCCCACTCAGGGTCGGACTCGCCTGTCCCAATGTCAGGTAGCCCAAACCCGAATCGCACAACAGCTTCAGTGGACGCTGAATCGATGGATGCGCTGAAAAATAATCCACGGCTTCCTCCATCGACATCGCCAATACCTCAGCCAAGTTCCGGCCCTGATATGTCACCTCCAAGGTCGCCGAATTAAACCGCGCACCATCGCACACCGGACACCGCACGCGCGCCGACGGGAGGAAGTTCATTTCAATCTTCTTTTCCCCTTGGCCTCCACACTCGCTGCAACGTCCTTCCTCCGTATTGAACGAAAACCGAGACGCTTGGTACCCGCGCATTCTTGATAACGGGGCCGCAGCAAACAGCTTCCGGATATCATCAAAAATCCCCAAGTACGTGGCAGGCGTCGACCGCAGCGTTTTTCCAATGGGCGACTGATCCACTTCGTACACCGCTGAAATCCCCTCCAACCCCTTCAGCGAACTCCACTGCGCACGCGCATCCGTCGCAGGCTCCTTCGAAGTGTCACGCGCCTTCTTCCCTTCCGCAGCCAACGCAGCGGCAATTGCCGGACGAATCACCCCACGCACCAGCGTGCTCTTCCCCGAGCCAGAAACCCCTGTCACCACCGTCAACCGCGCCTTTGGAATCTTCACCGAAACATCTCTTAAGTTTCTCAAATGAATCCCTTTGATCTCAATAAAGTCCGCACCCTTCAATGGACGCCAACCTCCCTTCACCGGATGCCGCAACGGACACTTCAAAACCCGACCCGTCGCCGACTCCTTCACGCGCGCGATCTGCGCAACCGTTCCCTCCGCTACCACCGTCCCTCCAAACCGTCCTGCTCCAGGCCCCAAATCCAACACGTGGTCCGCCCTCCGCAACGCCTCCTCATCATGCTCAACCACCACCAACGAGTTTCCCCGCTTCACCAACCCCTCTAAGGTGTCGAGCAACGCGACGTTATCCCGCGGATGCAGCCCAATCGTCGGCTCATCCAGAATATACAACACTCCCCGAAGATTCGACCCCAGCTGGGATGCCAGCCGAATCCGCTGAGACTCGCCCCCGCTCAACGTTCGTGCCGAACGCCCCAGACCCAAGTAACCCAACCCAACCCGCTCCATAAACTCCAAGCGCTGTGATATTTCAGGAAGAATATCGCGCGCCACCTCCGCGTCCCGCCCCTTCAAGCGAATGCCCCGCACCCAATCCAGCGCCTCCACCGAAGTCATGCGCATGATTCCTCCAACCCGACGACCGCCCACTTCCACCCCACGCGCTATGCCATTCACTCGCGCCCCATCGCACTCCGGACAACATTCCAACTCCCCTTCTTCCAACGCCTCAAACTGACGCTCCTCATCCATCTCAATCTCCAGCGCTCCATCCAAACGGGAGTTGGTTCGCGGACTCCACACCTCCCCGTAGCCGCGACACGTCTCACACCGACCGTGTGGCGAGTTGAACGAAAATAGCCTCGGATCCAGCGGTTCGAACGATGCGTCACAGTTAGGACAAGCCAAAACAGTGCTCAGGGTGGTCCATCCCCCCGCATCATCCAGCAACGAGATGAATCCCCGACCAAACTCCAATGCTTTCCGAACCATACGCGTAACGTCCGCCTCCGATTCGGGACGGCCCATCTCCGCCTCAATCGTGTGCTCGCGAAACCGGTCCAATTTCGAGAACGCCTTCGATTCAGTGAACTTGCCGTCAACAAACAAACGTTCAATGCCCATCCGCTTCGCACGTTCCGCCACCGCCGTGTGAAAGCCTTTCCGCCCACGAATCAACGGAAACAACACGCTGAAACGACTTTTCCTAAACCGCTCAACCGCCTCCTTCAAAATCGCCGACTCCGTTCGCTCCGTAACCGGCACGTCGCAGACCGGACAATGCAAAAGCCCTACCTTTGCGTAAAGCAGTCGAAGGAAATGGTAGATTTCCGTCACGGTTGCCACCGTCGATTTTGCTCCACCCCTCGTCAGTCGCTGCTCAATCGCAACCGTTGGAGGAAGCCCCAGAACGGCATCCACTTCCGGACGCTCCATCTGCTCCGCGAACTGCCGCGCGTAAGGGGACATGCTCTCCAGAAAACGCCGTTGTCCCTCCGCAAAAAGGAGATCAAACGCCAACGTGGATTTCCCAGAACCACTCAACCCCGTCACCACCACCAGCTTCTCTCTAGGCACATCCACAGTGAGATTTTTCAAGTTGTGGTGCCGCGCTCCAAAAACACGAATCGCCCCGTTTTCTTCGGACACCCGTCCGTACGCCGGCGCAACCTCCGCCACCACCGACTCACAGTACGCTGCTCCTCCAAAGATTGACGCAAGATGACGCCCCGTGTGCGTGTCCATCTTCGCAACCTCCCGCGGCGTCCCAGTCGCAACGACTTTCCCGCCATCAACCCCTGCTTCTGGTCCCAAATCAATCACATGGTCGGACGCACGAATCACCTCCATGTTGTGCTCGATAACCACGACAGAGTCGCCGGCATCCACCATTTCCTGAAGCACTTCCAATAGAAGCCGGATATCATCGAAATGGAGACCCGTGGTCGGCTCGTCCAAAATCACCACGACTCGCTCTCCGGATTTCTTGGCCAACCTCTCGACAAGCTTCAGTCGCTGGCTCTCTCCCCCCGACAACCCGTTCAACGGTTGACCCAACCGCAGATACCCTAACCCCACCCGCTCCATCACCCGAAGCGGTCGGCAAATCCGCTCCTCCTTGAGCTTACCAAAAAACGTCACCGCTTCCGAAATCGTGAGATCGAGAATCCCGTCGACCGACAACCCCTCCAATCGAACTTCGCGGACCGTTTTGCGGAAGCGACGTCCCTCGCACTCCGGACAGCGCAAGTACACGTCGCTGAGAAACTGCATCTCCACTTTTTCAAAGCCGTTGCCCCCGCAGCGCTCGCAACGCCCATCTCCCGCGTTGAATGAAAACATTCCCGGCAACATCCCCTCGCGGCGCGCATCATCCGTCGCAGCCAGCATTTCCCGAATCCGATCCCAAACCCCAAGATACAACGCAGGCGTCGAACGGGGCGTCCGCGTGAGGGGAGATTGATCGACCAGGACGACCTGACCCACCAACTCGCGTCCCCGGACCGCCTTGATTTTCACCTCCACCACCTCGGAGTCTGATTCGGCCTCGGGCGCGCCATCCGCCTCGTCTCCCTTTGAAAGAGCGTGGTGAAGAACCTCGTGCACGAGCGTGCTCTTTCCACTGCCGCTCACACCTGTCACACAACACAGCACGCCGAGCGGGAAGGCCACATTCACCCCACGCAAGTTGTTGCACTCCACCCCCTCCAACTCGACCCATCCCGACGGAAGCCTCGGCACCCGATCACCCGTTACCTGCCTCCGTCCAGTCAGGTAATCGGCCGTCAACCCGCCCGTTGCGCGCTCTTTTAACAACGTCTCCAACCTGCCCTGAAAGACCACCTGCCCCCCGCTTTCGCCTCGACCTGGACCAATCTCCAGAAGCGTGTCTGCCGCTCGCAACACCGCCTCCTCATGCTCAACGACAACCAACGTGTTACCTCGATCACGAAGGTCTCGCATCACTTTCAGCAGCCGCCCGATATCCCGTGGATGCAGACCAATACTCGGTTCATCCAACACGAACAACGCGTTCACCAATGCCGCCCCGAGACACGTTGTCAGGTTCACCCGCGCCACTTCGCCCCCACTCAATGACCGCGTCGAACGCGACAGCGTGAGATAACCCAACCCCACCATCCGCAAATACTGCAGCCGAGAAATAATGCCTCCAGCAACCACCGCTACCGCCGAATCCTCCGTGGGAAGAGCGCCCTCACAAGTCATCTCCGACCACAGGCGGTCAATCGTCATCGACTGTAAATCAGACACCGTATGACCGTTCCACCGATAACGCAGTGAGTTGGCGGAGAACCGAGTCCCAGAACAGGCAGGACAGATCCGGTAGCGGCGATACCGACTCAACAGGACTCGAACGTGCATCTTGTAAGACTTCGACTCCAGCCACTCAAAAAAGCCACGGACGCCATACCATAAACCTTTCCGCCACAGCGTCTCCCCCTTGATTGAAGGCTTCTCACCCAACATCACCCACTGTTTGTCGGCGTCGGATAAGCTCCGGTACTGCGCATCCACATCCAACCCGCGCTCCTTGGCAAACCGCATCAAATCCTCCTGCATCTCCGCGCCGTTCTCCGTCTGAAAAACCTTCACCGCCCCGCCCCGCAAACTCAGCGTCCGATCCGGAACGGCACGCTCGAGATCCACCTCGATCACACGCCCAAAACCTCGGCATTCCGGGCACGCGGACGACGGATGGTTGAACGAGAAGGTCGCGGGTGTGGCCTCCTCAACCCTGACCCCGCACGGGCCACACACGAACCCCAACGAAAAACTCTCGACCACGCCCTCTCTCCGGATGCGCAGCGTTCCCTTGCCCAACTTGAATCCGCTTTCACACGCCTCGCGCAACCGCGCCCCGCCGCCGCTCGCGCCAAGTCGAATCCGATCGAGAACCACGAGCACCTCGCGGGTTCCCACTGCATCCGTCGAAACGCTCTCTGCCTCGTCGCAGCGATGGAGGACGCCGCCGATTTCGACCCGCGAGAAGCCCTGTTTTCCAATAAACACAAGCACCTCTGAACAGGCCGTTTCTGCCGGGACAGGAACCTCCACCAAAACATCCACTGCCGCATCTGCCCCGTCTTTCGCCGGCACATACCGGGAACACACCGAATCAATGGTCACTCGCGAAACCGCCTCCCCGCATTCGGGACAGTGCGGCACCGCCAATCGACCGAGGAACATCTTCAAGTAATCGTTGATGTCGGTGATGGTTCCCACCGTAGACCGAGTACTCCGCACCCCATTCGTTTGTTGAATCGCAATCGCCGGCGGAATCCCCTCGATTCGATCGACCGCCGGCTTGTCCATTCGATCAAAAAACTGACGCGTGTAAGGACTGAAGGTCTCCACGTACCGCCGCTGCCCCTCCGCATAGAGCGTTTCAAAGGCGAGGCTGCTCTTACCGCTCCCACTCGGCCCCGAGATGACAATCATCTCTCCGAGAGGCAAATCGATATCGCAACCTTTCAGGTTATTCTGGCGGGCCCCACGGATGCGGATGGAATCGGACGCGAGACGTTTTTGACTGGATTTCATGGGGGCGAAGACGGGACAATCCCTCCATGCTGCACCAATCCGAGCCAACGTCACCTCCGCTGCACCCTTCGACAAATCGCCCCCTGATGCAGGTGGCTTTCTCAAGTAGTTCCGTGCAACATTCCGCCGTGAAAATCTGGTCCTTCAACCGCACAGCCTCGCTTGCAGCGATTGCGTCTCTCATCGCCACCACTCCGTCAGCCTTAGCGCATCACGCCGAGTGGATGTCTGACTCCCCCGCTCTGCAGGGCCTAAGCATGCCTGTCCACGGTCTCGACCACCTGTTGCTGTCTCTCACCGTCGGATTTCTAAGCGTGAAACTCGGTAGACACAAAGGAGTGGCGATCGCGGCAATCCACACTGCTGGCCTGCTCTTCGGGGCACTGGTGAACTTCGCCGGAGCAGAGAGCGGCGCGCTCACTTACGGAATCCCGACCCTCGCCGCCGTCGCCTCCCTCGCCCTGCTCGTGCGCAAAACGGGCGCTCCCGCAGTCATCGCGGCGTGCGGACTGACGACGCTTCTCGCCGGAATCCTCAACGCGGGCGCAATGGTCGCCGCTGTGCGTGATGCGGGAGGGCAAACGTCAGGCCTCTTCCTCGGAGCCACTTTGATTGGGTGCGCCATCGTGACAAGTGCGGGAGCCTTGGCTGGCACTCTGCTCGACGTAGAGAGAAAAACCCCGCGGTCAACGCTTGCAGCCATCGCGCTTCTCGTGATGACCATTGCCAGTGTCCTCTCACCTGACTTGAACGAGGCAATCATTCGGTTTCTCGAAAGCTGATCCGTCAACGCCCATGAAAATCCCAGTCACCATCATCACGGGGTTCCTCGGTTCAGGAAAAACAACGCTCCTGTGCAGCCTGCTCAGAAAGAACCCGGATCGTCGCCTCGCGGTTCTCGTCAATGAGTTCGGTGAAGTTTCCGTGGACGGCGCCCTCATCCGCTCGGCCAATACCGAGTGCGGCGCAGAAATCCACGACCTCCCCAACGGCTGCATCTGCTGCACCGTGAACGACGATTTCCTGCCGATCATGCAGCAGCTCCGCACTCGGAAGGACGAAATCGATCACGTGCTCATCGAAACCTCCGGACTCGCCCTGCCGGCTCCCGTCATGCAGGCCCTCGCATGGCCCGAGATTCGGAACGATTTCCAACTGGACGCCGTCCTAGCGATTGTCGACACCCCGCTCCTGCTCGCCGGAGAATTTGAGGATGGAAAGTCCGTTCCCGGAGGCGACGCGCCCGAAGCCCCCTCACACGCCGATGCCGTCGGATTCATTCTTCAGCAGCAACTGGAGAACTCAGATGTGGTTGTTCTGAACAAAATCGATGAACTGTCCGAGGACGACCTGTTGCGCGCCGAGGACTCGCTTCGCCGCAGAGCACCCAATCTCCGGTTTGTCGAAACCGCCCATCACGCCCAACTCGACACCCGTCTCTGCATGGGATTGCACCTGCATGATGGTCCGGCGCCTGCCCACCATGCGCACGGACATGACCACCACCACGGCCCGGTTCAGCACACTCCTGACGAGTCGGCTAAACCCATCGAAGATCAGGCCCAGTTTGACGGCCATGTGCACAGCGGTCTCGGCTCTCACGAACACGGAGAACACACTCACGAGCACTTCCACGGACACGATCCCGGATGGCAATCATTCGTGCTGCATTCCCACCAACCACAAGACCCCGAGCGTATCAAGCAAGCCGTGTCTGAGGCCGCGCAGAAAGAACCCATCCTTCGCGCGAAAGGTCACATCGCGGTCCCAGGAAAACATCACGCACTGGTGCTCCAGGCGGTGCGCGCGCGTGTCCAAACCTATTACGACGCACAGGATCATGCGCCGGAGGCGTCCTCCGTTGTCTTCATCGGCTACCACCCAAATCGCCAGAACATCACCGACGTGCTGCAACGCGCCACGGGTTCTGTCTGGCACTAGGCCACGACCGTGCACCGGATTGCCGGAGAGAGCGTCGGTCCCGACGCAGAGCGAGAACTGATTCTCGTTGAACACTCTCCGGCACGCGTTCTATTCATCAGCACGGCCGACACGGATCTCATCCTGCTCGAACAAGCGTGGAAGCTCATCCCTGACGCTCCATCCGCAGCATTCGTTCAGGCCCTCCCGTTTCGGCAACCGGCCTCAGCCGACGCCTATGTTCGGGAGCATGTCGCCACAGCCGAGACGGTTGTGCTCCGCTTGCTAGGAGGTTCCAACTATTATCCCCACCTGCTGGGAGCCATTGAGAACGCCCGAGCCGAAGGAAAATGTGGGCGGATCATCACGTTATCAACTGACGCGCAACCCGACGAAACTTACGCCCGACTCACCGACCTCGTCCCTCTTGCAAATGAGCGCCTCAGCAGGCTGTTTCTCGAAAGCGGACCCGGGAACATCTTCTGCGCAGCGCGCTGGATATGCTCACTTCCGAACGAACAACCTCCACCTGAAGTGGTTCCCGTCCCTGTGGCTGGCGTTTCTTGTCTAACGAATGGCCAAGACATCACCAGACACTTGCCAGTTGCTGGTCATGTGTGGGTGGTTTTCTACCGAGCCTTCGAGCTGAGTGGAGACCTCGACGGAATCAAAACACTGTGCTCAGCCATCTCGCAGCACGGTCTTTACGTCGTTCCTATTTTCGCACAAACCCTCCGTGATTCAGAGACCCGCCAAGCACTGCTCTCCATCGCTACGGTGAATCCGCCCTCAGTGATTCTCTGCCTGCACCAGTTTTCGCTCCAAGACCACGGCGGATCCCCTTCGTTTCTCGAACGACTGGGCGTTCCCGTCCTTCAACTGGGAGCCTCGCGTAACCCCCGCGCACTCTGGGCTCCGTCACGCCCGCCATCTAGCGCTCTCAGCCCGTCCGAAACTGCGACACAATGCGCTCTACCAGAACTGGATGGCAGAGTTTTTTCGGGTGTCGCCTTGTTTAGGGAACCGATCACAGGAACCCAAACGCACCACCATCCGGCATGCGTATCTCGCTGCGAAGCGATGGCCCGCGAGGCCCTTCGGTGGCACCGGCTTCAGACACTTCCGAATGATAAAAAGCGAGTCGCCATCCTGCTCTCGAACTATCCAATCAGCGAGGGGCGTATCGGTAATGGCGTAGGTTTGGATACACCCGAAAGTGCAATGCGGCTTCTTCATGCGCTCGCCACAGCAGGCTATCAAACCGGACCTTTGCCTTCATCCTCGTCCGATTTGATGCACCGCCTGCTCGAAGGCGTCACCAACGACTTCGAAGCGAGTTGGGACAGGCCTGCTCACCAAGTCATACCGGCGTCCGTGGCGTCGGATTGGTTAGCCGCACTTCCCGCGTTCATCCGAGAAGACCTTTCAAAACATTGGAGCCTCACGATGGATGAGAACATCCCCATTGCCGGAGTGAGATTTGGAAACATCTTCGTCGGCATTCAACCGCCGCGCGGATTCAACCACCAAACTGCGGCGGTCTATCACAGTCCGGAACTTCCTCCACCTCCGAGCTACCTCCTCTACTATCAATGGTTGCGACAAGAGTTCTGCGCGGATGCCGTGGTTCATCTGGGAAAACATGGAAACCTTGAGTGGTTACCCGGACGCGCCACAGGTCTGGATGAAACGGACTACCCGCATCTCGCTCTCCAAGACCTTCCAAACTTTTATCCCTTCATCGTCAATGACCCAGGGGAAGGAACTCAGGCGAAACGCCGAACACACGCCGTCATTATCGATCACCTCACCCCGCCCCTCATGCGCGCGGGCCTGTACGGCGAACTCGAGAGACTGGAAACCCTGCTCGAAGAACATGCTCGCGCAGAATCCCTGTTTCCGCAGCGCGCCTCTGCCATCGAGAACGATATTCTCGCCTTCCTCGCCGATTCCCCCTTGTCAGCTGATCTTCCCGGCGGCGTGCACTCGGTCGCAAATGCCGGCGCATTCCTCTGCGACCTCAAGGAAAGTCGGGTGCGAAATGGATTACATGTCCTCGGCGAGCCCCCCTCCGACGAACGTCTCATCGATTTCATTTGTAGCGTTCTCGAATGCGGATCCACGACGCGACCCGGACTCTCCGAAGCCATTTTAGGCGCACCCCTAGGCCCGAATTTCTCGGCAGGAGAGCGCGACGCCGCAGCTGCCGCGGCTCGCGCATTTGTCGCTGACGTCGTCCAAAACCCCGCAGCGAATCAAGCTGATGCCCCTCCGCACCTTGTACCGTTTGGGAAAGAAATCCGCTCGGTTTGGTTGCCACGCTTACGGCAAACATCGGACGAAATGGTGAACCTCCTCGCTGGATTGTCGGGCCGATTCGTCCCTCCCGGCGCATCCGGTTCGCCCACACGTGGGCGGGCAGACACTCTGCCAACCGGTCGAAACTTTTACTCCATCGACCCCCGAGTGCTTCCGACGCCTTCCGCATGGCGTTGCGGCAAGCTTCTCGCAGAGCGACTGTTGGAACGCCACTTTCAGGAGCAAGGAGAGTCACTGCGAAAGGCTGCCCTCGTGATTTGGGGAACCTCCAATATGCGCACGGGAGGTGACGACATCGCCCAAGCACTATGGCTCTGGGGCTGTGAACCCGTCTGGGAAGAGGCGTCAGGACGATTGGTTGACGTCACCATCATTCCGGCCTCGGTACTCGCACGCCCTCGTGTGGATTTGACCATTCGCATTTCCGGACTGTTTCGCGATGCCTTCGGCGAGACCGCACGCTTGCTGGCAACCATCCCCCAACGCCTCGCGCTACTCGACGAATCAATCGACATTAACCCAATCCGCGCCAGCGTGATACAAAGCATCGCGGATGCAACCGTCGAGCAACCAAATGTTCGACGCGCCGCCCTGCGAGTGTTCAGTCCGGCATCAGGCAACTACGGCGCCGGTGTCCTTCAACTCCTGCAGTCAGGCAACTGGTCGTCACGTGCTGATGTAGCGGAGGTCTTTTTGAAATGGGGCAATCACGCAGTGGCCCCAGATGGACAACTCACCCCTGCAGAACCCGAGCTGCGCGATATCCTGACAAAGACCGAAGCGGTGATTCAGAATCAGGACAATCGGGATCATGACATTCTGGATTCCGACGATTACTTTCAGTTTCAAGGAGGTCTGGCAGCCGCGATCGAAACCCTTCGCGGCACTGAGGTTCCGGTTTATCACGGGGATTCAAGCCGCCCAGAATCACCGATCATGCGGACTCTTTCGGAGGAAATGTCCAAGGTGATTCATAGCCGCGTTCTCAACCCCCGTTGGATCGAAGGGATGAAACGGCATGGGTACAAAGGCGCTTTTGAGATGGCAGCGACGGTCGATTACCTCTTCGGCTACGCCATGACCACGGATGCAGTGAAATCGCATCATTTCGATTCTGTCGCGAAGACGATTGTCATCGGCCAAAAAGAGTTTTTCCGTGAACACAACCGAGCTGCTCTGAAGGACTGTTCGGCCCGCCTCTTGGAAGCGCACCAACGCCACCTCTGGAAAGATGCGCCTCAAGGAACGTTGGCCGATCTCACGAACATCCTCCTCACGGAGCAACTCGCCCTCGAATGACCCCTCTCCCAGACTCAGCCTGCATGGCGCGACGGTGATCAGTCTCGAACCAAACATTGCGGTCATCTCAGGCCTCCATTGAGTCACGGGGACCTCTTTAAAGAGTCCTACTGAGCGCATAGGGGAATCCACAAACAAGCAACGGACCCCCCGGGGTTGAGGAAGAGCCGGTCGGCAAGGGCCTCAGTTGATCCCAGGCGTCGCGTTTTTCTCCTTTTGCAACCGATCAACCTCGGGGTCGCGGTCAAACTGCACCGGCATCGGTGAACCGCGCAGGACGCGATTCCCCTCAGCGTCTTTGACCTCAATCATGTGCGGACGACCATCCTTCACCCAATATGGCATTTCAAATCGGAACCCATACGTCCCTTTTCCGAATCCGCGATCCTTCAAATCCTGCCGGAATGCGCTCGCATCAATTCGGTCGATGTAGTGTTCATCAATATACAAATCCACCTTCTTCGGCGTCTCCTTCGAAACCGTTTCCCAGAACCAACCCGTAATCTCCGTTGCACTCGCACGCTCCATGACCGCCTCAACCGCCGGCGGCGGCGGCGGTGTCAACCGACCAGAGAAGAGAAGCAACCCAAACGCAACCGCGTGAAACGTTAAAATCATATTGGCCACCGTCATCCCATGAGAAGCAGGCCACCGCTTCGCCTCCTTGTTCCATCGAGCAAACGCATCGTAACCCGTCAGCAACACCGCGTGATACAACCCGTACAGAATGTAGTGAAACGACAGTCCGTGCCACACCCCCATAATCCCAAACGTGAGGAATGATCCCACGTAGGAGGACGTATGCTTTCCCTTGAACCACTTGTGCTTGGACGCGGCCAAAAGAAACCGCATGTACACATGGTCGCGGAACCAAAAAGAAAGCGAGATGTGCCAGCGATTCCAAAAGTCGCGAATGTTCTTTGCGAGAAACGGTTTATCAAAGTTCTCTGGCACTTTGACCCCAAAGATTCGGCCAACACCGATGGCGAAGGCACTGTACCCTGCAAAGTCAAAGAACAGGTAAAAAGTGTACGCGTACATATACGCCCATACCGTCTGAACCTTCCACCCCGTCGCCACGGGATCCAGCGCATGCGTCTTGATCAAAGCCGCGATGATGAACTTGTACAAAAAGCCCCGCGCAATAAAAGGCACCGCCGCATCCAAATCAGCAAGGAACATGGATCGCGTCCGCTCCTGATCAAACTCCTTCACAAACTTGCGGTAGCGATCAATCGGACCCGACGAAATCGTTGGAACAAACAGCACAAACACCATGTACCGCGACAAACTCAGTTCCTTGATCACGCCATCTTGAATGCTGAACAAAACGTCCAAACACCGGAACGTGACATACGAAATCCCAAGGAAACCAAACGAAGTCTGCGGCCAGGCAATGGGCAACCCCTTGGCCAGCGCTAGCGGCAGAACGGACAGCCCGAGCGCCGCCCAGAACATCCAGCGCCTTCTCCACCGCAGCAACGCTAACGAAACCAGCGCTTGATACACCGCGTACCCCACCACAATCAAAAGCTCCCGCACCTCCGTCCCCGGCCGCAACGCGTGCATGCTCGAGAAATGGGCCATCAAAAGCCCTCCAATCATCACCGTCTTCCACCCTCGATTCAGCAGGCCAAACAACCCCAACACCAGCGAGGGTACCAACAGGTACACCAGCATCTGGAAATAGGGGAAATCAGCGTACGGAATCATGCGAACGAACCCACCCTGCCGTTAAATGCCCAACTCCTCAGCCAACTTGCGACGATCCGCTTTCCCATTCGGAGTCATCGGAAACGCATCCTTGTAGATGAACTTCCGAGGCACCATGTAAACCGGAACTCTCTCGCCCAAACGCGCCTTCAGCTTTGCCGTGACCTCAAAATCACTCCCCTCCTTGGCACCCGACAACACCACGACGGCTGCTAGAGAATCCACCTTCCCCCCTTTCTGCACCGGCAGAACCACCGCGTCCGCAACCTCCTCAAGCCCGCGCAAGTTCGCCTCCATATCCCCCAACTCAATCCGATACCCATTCAGCTTAATCTGACCATCCATCCGTCCCTCAAAAAAGACCTGCCCCCCACGGACGCGCCCCCAATCACCCGTCCGATAGAACCGCCCCTCCGCACGCTGACCGAAAACCTTCCCCGTTAACTCCGGACGGTTCAAGTAACCCGGACTCACATTCGGTCCCACAATCACGATTTCCCCGCGCTCGCCCTCTGCGACCGGCACTCCATCCTCACCGCAAATCAAAATCCGCGTTCCCGGCATCTCGAACCCAACCGGCAACGGCGAAAACTCCGATAACAGCGCGCGGTCAACCCGCACAGACGTCGTTGCAACCGTCGCTTCTGTTGGGCCGTACGTATTCCAAACCTCTGCTCGTGGGAAGCGCTCTAGCAACTGGGACGCTGTTTCGGGTGCCAGCGTCTCACCGCAGAACAAAAAGCGCCGCATCGCCGGCATCATCGTCTCAGAAAACCCCTTCTCGATGAGACACATCTGCGCGAACGAAGGCGTGGAAACCCAAGTAGAAACACCCGACTCTGCCAACCGCTTGTACAAGGCTTTCAGATTGGAAAGCTCGTCTTTCGTGACGGACTGTAAGGTGCCGCCCGAAGTCAAACTTCCGTACAAATCCATTACCGAGAGATCAAACGAGAAAGGCGCTTGATTCAGGAACACCTCTCCCGCAGGCACATAACGCTGCTCACCCATCATCCACTCCACAAACGCCGTGAGATTGGAAAGCGTAATCACCACTCCCTTTGG
>JBIIXW010000192.1:0-4605 GCA_044347165.1 Chthoniobacteraceae bacterium | reverse complement strand
TGACGGCGTTGGAGGGGGTGCAGGTAGGGGAATCTCCGGTGTGGTTGCGTGAGAAGTTGGAGGCGGCGGGGTTGAGGAGCATCAATGCGGCGGTGGATGTGACGAACTGGGTGAATTTGGATTTGGGGCAACCGATGCATGTATTTGATGCCGATCTGGTTCGCGGGGATTTGCGGGTTAGGTTTGCGGTGGATGGGGAGGTGTTGAAGGCGTTGGATGACAAGGAGTACCGGTTGAGTGGGGAGGATTTGGTGATTGCAGATGACACCGGTGCGGTGGCGATTGCGGGCGTGATGGGAGGAGCGGCGACGGGAGTGACGGTTGCGACGCGTCGGATTTTGTTGGAGACGGCGGTGTTTGATGCGGCATGCGTGCGGCGGACGTCGCGGCGGTTGGGGTTGTCGAGTGATTCGAGTTATCGGTTTGAGCGCGGGGTGGATGCGGTTGGCGTTCTGCGTAGTGCTGGGGTGGCAGTCGCGCAGTTGAGGGCGCTCTGTGGGGGAGCGGTGGGGAGTGTGCGGGTGGGAGGGAGTGCGGAGGCAACGGAGCGTGCGTTGTGGTTGCAGGGGAAAGCGCCGGAGCAGGTGGTTGGGTTGCGGGCTTCGCGGGTGGAGGGGGTGATGGGGCGTGCGGTTGACGCGGCGCGTGTGGACGCGGTGTTGCGGGCGTTGGGGTTGGTTCCGGCGGGGGACGGGGCGTGGGCGGTGCCTTCGTTTCGGCGCGATTTGACGCGGGAGGCAGATTTGATTGAGGAGATTGCGCGTATTGAGGGGATTCAGTCGGTGCCGGCGAGAGTTCAGGCATGGGCTTCGGCGGAGAGCAAGGCGGACGTTCGGCATGACCGGTTGATGACGTTCCGGAATCGCGTTGTGGCTGCGGGATACTTTGAGGCGCGGACGATGACGTTGATTGGCGAGAAAGAGACGGGGGGATGGGTGGACGGGGCGTTGCAGTTGAAGGTGAAGAATCCGTTGAATGCGGATCAGGCGGTGTTGCGACCTTCGTTGTTGCCGGGGTTGTTTCAGGTCGCGGCGCGGAACGCGCGGGCGGGGAATGCGCCGGTGCGGGTGTTTGAGGTGGGGCGGGTTTTTCGAGCGAAGGGGCGTGAGGAACGTTTACACGCTGCGTTGATTCATGCGGGGGTGGTTCGTCCTGCGGGGTGGAAGGGGCATGGGGGGGTGGATGCGGATTTTTTCCATGTGAAAGGGGTGTTGGGAGCGGTGTTGGGGTTCGAGTTTGAGACGGTTCGAATCGAGGTGCCGGGGTGTGCGTTGGCGGCATCTCTTCGGGTGGCAGGGAAGGAAATTGGAATGATGGGCGTGTTGCGTCCGTCGGAGGGGAAGGTATTGGATTTGCCGGCGCATGGGATTTTTGCGGAGGTCGATTTGGATGAGGTATTTCGGTTGTGGGGCGTGGCGTTTCCGGTTTACCGCGAGATTCCGCGTTTTCCGTCGGTGAGTCGTGATGTGGCGTTGGTGGTGGATGGAGCGCGGACGCATGCGGAGGTGTTGGCGGCGATTTTGTCGGTGAAGGAACCGCTGTTGGTGGATGCGACGTTGTTTGATGTTTTTACGGACGCGACGGGGCAGCGGTTGGCGGTAGGGAGCAAGTCGTTGGCTTACTCGCTGGTGTATCGATCGTTGGAGCGGACGTTGCAGGCGGAAGAGGTGACTGCGGCACACGACCGCATCAAGAAACGTCTTCAAGAAGTTGTCGGCGCGACCTTCCGCGAGTAGTGTCTCGATTCATCCTCCGGTAGGTGCCGGAGCCTACGATCTTTCCCAGCACCGAGAGTTTTGCCGGTTTTTTGAGTCCGAGGGAGCCTGAGGGTGATCCAGAGGTCTTAGTGAACCGGCGCAATTTTGCCCTGCGTTGTTCGAGTAGAAGTCGGAAGTCCTGTTCCGGTAATTATATAATACTTAGGAGGCCAGGGTGGGCGCGTTGATGACATGCCTTTTTAGGAAGTCTGATGCCCGCCCCAGGTCATCCGCCCGTTAATCCAACGAGGGTAACGGGATTCCGGCATGACGGCAAAGGTGGGGCAATCTCTCGGGCTGGGGAAGGGGGCGGGGATCGGCTGGTTTTGGGAGAAGCGGGCGACCCGAGCTCGCGGGCTGGGGGATGGGTCGTATGGGTCGTATGGGTCGTATGTCCTGCAGAGGGGGGGCGCTTCTAGAACTTTGGGACGAAGGGGGAGCGCATTCGGCGTTCGAGTCGGCGTTGGGCGGCTTCGTGTTCGGCTTGGATTTGCTCGGGCGATTTACCTTCGTTCGGGTCTTGGGGAGGTTCCTCGGGCGGTGAGGTAAGCGGTTCTGGAAGTATCTGAGGGTCTTGGGTTTGTTTGGCGAGCGTTGCGTCGGCGTTTGGAGCGCTCTTTTCTGAGTAGGTCTCTGACGACGGGTCGAGTTGGCTCGAGCTGACTTCGAACTTTTCGTCGCTAGTGGGGAGGGCGTCGGGGGTGGCAGCGGCGTTGGCTCGGGCCCGTGCGATGTCCTTTTGGTAATCGAGCAACTTTTTGCGGATGAGGTTGTTTGGGATTCCTACCTCGGTTCGGGAGAGGGGGCGAGGCATGACTGCCAGTTTGGTGAGGATCCAAGGGCCCATGACGCCGTCTGGGTAGCGTTTCGAAAAGATCCGGCACCGGAAGCTTCGGACGGGATTTTGAGGGTCTGGAGCGACGGTGAGTTCGGGTTCGTTGGCGCCGAGGACGGGAGTGGAGTCCTTCATGCCGGGAGACCACGTGTACCATTGAAAGGCGGTAGCGTCTTCGTCGTACTCGCAAGCGGGCATTAGCATTTGCGGGCTATTGGGGTGAAGCTCGAACTCGAGCGGACTTTGAGCGACGACCTTATTGTTTGACCGGGCGACGTCGGCGGCGACTTTGTGCGGGCGCACGGTTTTCATGACGGCCCGAACCTCAGGGCGAGACGATTCATCGTCTGCGGAGGTGTCGGAGGTGGAGCCAAGGATTCGCGAGAATGCGTTGAACACTTTTCGTCGGCTTTGTTCGCCGATGATTTCCATGACGTAATCGATTTCTTTCCGAGTGACTGGGGGGGACCACTCAAACTCGATCATGCCGGAGAGGTACTGCCAGTACGGGTTTTCTGGCCAGTGCAACATGGTTTGATCGAGGTCTTTACCCGAGTATTGGGAGAGCACGACGAGGGAGAAAATGGCTCGAAGGTCTGAGTTTCGAAAACCGTGTTGGAGGGCGACGGGTGCGAGTTCTTTGAGGGAGGCCCAGGGAAAATCGCGACTAAACCGGACGAGTTCGTGGTTCGGGTTAACGAGAGAGTCGAGTTTTGGTTTCGAGAACAAAGCGGAGTGGGGTGGTTCCGGAAGTGTAACGGGTTCAGGTGGTGGAGGGAAGGGCGGGAAGGGGGTCGAGCTCGCCGGATTGTAGCCAAGCCCTCGCGAGGTGCTGGAATGACTGCGATGGGGGGGAGAGTGGTTCCATCTGCCAAGCGAGCACGAGGGGGACGGTGATTGCGGGGGAAAGCGGGGTGAAGGCGAGCGGGGCGTTGGGGGGAACGACTCCTTCGGTAACGACGCCGAGGCCGACTCTGGCTTCGACGTAGGTGAATACCGTGCTGATGAGGCTCGGGGTGCGGGTGAGGACAGGGGCGAATCCAGCGTTTCGACATCCCGCGAGCACGGCGTCATGAATGCCGACGCCTTCTCGGCGTGCGAGGACGACGAGTTTTTCGCGTTCGAGGGCGGACCACGGAACGTTGTGTTCCGAGGCGAAGGGATGTTCGGGTGGGGAGACAACGCCGAGCGGTTCTTCGCGCAGGGTGAGCGTGTGGAGTCCGAGGTCTCGTGAGAGGGGAACGGGACGGGTGAAGCCGAGGTTGAGCCGGCCACCGGCGACCATTTCCCAGACGCGCTCTGGGGTGCGTTCTTCGAGGTGGATGGCGACTTTGGGGTGTCGGCGTCGGTATTCGGCGAGGATGCGACCGAGGAAATGGCGGGTGGGGGGACCGATGTAACCGATGCGGAGTTCGCCCTCTTCGCCCTGGGCGGCGCGACGGACGGATTCGAGGGTGGACTGGTGTTGCTCGAGGAGGGCGCGGGCTTCGCGGAGGAGAACGGCGCCGGTATCGGTGAGACGCACTCGCTTGCGGTTCCGGTCGAGGAGGAGGGTATCGAGTTGGTCTTCCATCTCCTTGATGGTGCGACTGAGGGCGGGTTGGGCGATGCGCAGGCGGGCGGCGGCTTTGGAGAAGCTGAGTTCTTCGGCGACGGCGATGAAGTGTCTCAGTTGGCGGAGGTCCATGTTATCGCAAAAAGGTATAAGACTGATCAGAAGAGTCTATTTTTGTTACAACAAAAAGGGGGTAGAGTGACAGTGTGTCAAATCTCCAACTCGCGGTTCATTTTTTCCTTCAGTTGGCGGTGATTCTCTTGTTTTGCCGCGTGGTGGGTTGGGTGGCGTCGCGATTTGGTCAACCGCAGGTGGTGGCTGAGATGATTGCTGGGGTTTTGTTGGGGCCCTCTTTTTTTGGGGCGGTTTTTCCGGAGTTGCAGGCGGCGATTTTTCCGTGGGACCGTTCGCAGCAGGTTCGGGACACGCAGAGTTACTTGTTTCCGGCGTCGCAGTTG
>JBIIXW010000169.1:0-5872 GCA_044347165.1 Chthoniobacteraceae bacterium | reverse complement strand
CGGGTTTTGTTCGGGCTGGTTGGAGGCCACTTTTTTGTGCGCCTGGTGGGCGGGCTTATGCGAAAGGGATTGGTTGTGGAGATCGCGGTGGATGTGCGAGGAGAGAGGCGAGTGTTTGCGATGGGTGAGGGGGGGGGCAGGAGAGAGGAGGGTGTTCGTTGGGCTTGGGGAAGGTCGGTGGAGTGTTCGTTACCGCTCCGCCTTGTTGAGGCGGACGGAGAGATTCGATTTTTTGTTCGGGTATTGTCTGGTGGGGTGGAAAGCGACCGGGCGTGTGAGCAAGGGGTAATCGTGGTGAAGCGTCTTGAGGCGGGGAGTTTGCAGTCGGAGTGGCTTGCGTGACAGGGAGTCGTGGGTTGCAATGGGGGGATGAGGAGTCGTTGTGAGGTTTGGCGATCCGGATTTCGGTTGTTGATGGTGGGGTTACTCTTAGGGGTCTCGCTGGGGTGTGTGGTGGCGAAACCGGAGGCGCGCCCGCGCAGGATGACGGTGCGTACGACAGCGTATACTTCTGGCGAGCCCGGGGGCAGTTTTGCGGCGAATGGGAGTCGCTTGCGTTTTGGCGGGGCCGTCAACTCTGCGGCGGCGGATTGGTCTTGGATGCCGGTGGGGACGCGTTTTCGAGTGGTGTCGAACGGGCGTGAGTATGTGGTGGAGGATTTTGGCTCGGCGTTGGTGGGTCGAGAGACGGTGGATCTCTATTTTCCGACGTTTGCGTCGATGCATGAGTGGGGTACCCGCTTGGTGGAGATTGACGTGTTGGAGTGGGGGTCTTACCCGGTTTCGAAAATGCTTTTGGACAGGCGTTTAGATGTTTCCTACGTTCGCCGAATGGCGGACGGCGTGAACTTGAAGTTGGCGAAGGGGCATCAGAACTGAGCTTGTGACGGCCGGAAAAATCCGGTTGCAGTCGTCCAGAAAAAGTCTGACACTTCTCGCCCCTGAGATGAACAGCACCGCTAGCTCAATGGTAGAGCAAGTGACTCTTAATCACTAGGTTGTAGGTTCGAGTCCTACGCGGTGCACCACTTCAGAGGGGGGCGTTCACTTAAAGACTGGTGTGAACTTTTGAATTCGGCGTCCGCTGATTTCTGCGGTGAAGAGGGTTCCGTCCTTTGCGCTTGCGATGTCGTGTCCGCCGCGCAGTTCGCCGGGACCCAATCCGGAGGACGCGAACTGTCCGACGAGATTTCCGTCGTGATCGACGATGGTGACGTGGGGTTGGTCGGGGAGTGTTGAATCTTGAGAGATGATGGCTGCGCGATGATTGGGGAGGAGGGCGATGCCGTAGGGCGCGCCGGTTTTTGCAAGGTTCCAGATGCGGAGCAAGGCGCCTGTGGCGTCAAAGATTTGCACACGGGCATTTGTTCGATCGCAGACATAGATGTGATCCTCGTGATTTGTTGCGATCGCATGGGGAAGGCGAAACTCTCCCTCGGCTTTGCCTGAGCGCCCCCATTCTTTCAGGTAACGACCTTTTGCGTCGAAGTGAACGACGCGTGCGTTTCGATAACCATCTGACACAACGATTGAGCCGTCAGACAGCTGAGCCACATCGGTTGGCATATTGAAACGGGTTGGACCCGATCCCGGGTGACGCGATTCTCCGAGGATGAGAAGGGGTTCGCCGGAGGGGCTGAGTTTTATGACCTGATGCAGAGCGACATCGGTAACCCATAGGTTGTCTTCGCGGTCGATGGTAATGCTGTGAGGCATCACGAAGTAGTTTGAGCCCAGAGATCTCAGGAGTTTTCCGTTGAGGGCATCGATGACGACGATGGTGGCTTCGGCGATGGGTTCGGTTGGTAGGGGGGATGTCCAGGTGCGATTTGCGCGGTGGAAGACGTGCACCTCTGCTTTGCTGTTGATGGCGACGCTTGCGCAGAGGCCGAGTCGGTCGCGGACGGCGGTGCTCGGCCAGTCTGTTTGGGGTGAGTAGGTTGCGTTGATGGATGCTTGAGGTGGAGATTGGTTAGTATCACTGGCGATGCCGGTGATTCGTGAGAATCCAAGGACGAAAATGACGAGGAAGATGGTTTTAAGACTCATTTTTTGAATGGGTTGTATAGGTCGGAGAGTTCATTTCCTATGATTGCCAAACCTCGCTCTACGGTGGCGTTTTCCATCGCGAACGAGATGCGAATGCATTCGCGCGCATGTTTCCAGCCCTCGGCGGCGGGTCCGAAGAAAAAGGGTTCGCCTGGGACGACGAGGACGCCTTTTTCTTTGAGGCGCAGATAGAGTTCATGTGTTGGCAACGGGCAGTCCTTTAGCCAAAGCCAGAGGAAGAGTGCGCCATCGGTTTCGTGGAAGGCGTAGGGGAGATGGTCTTCGAAGTGGTGATGGGCGGCGGCGAGGGCGTGATCTCGTTTGGCTTTGTAGAATGGGGTGATGACGTTTTTGCAGGTGTCGATGATGGAGTGATCTTGAATGAGGTCAGTGACGAGAGATTGTCCGATGTTGGTATTGGCGAGGCCTGCGACTGCCATCATGGATTGGATGGCTTTGGTGATTTTTGGGGGACCGATGATGAAGGCTGTGCGAGTTGCTGGGAGGCCGAGTTTGGAGAGCGAGAGGACGTGTACGGTCGATTCGTTCCAAGGAGAAGTGGCATCGCAGAACATGATGTTTGGGAAAGGTTTGCCGTAAGCATGATCGATGAGGAGCGGTATGCCGCGTTGTTGCGCGAGTTCTGCGAGATGCTGAAGGGTTGTGTCGTCGACCACATTTCCGCTCGGGTTGGTGGGCCGAGAGAGGCAGATGGCTGACAGGTCTTTGGTTTCCGTGACTGCAGATAGGTCGATGCTGTATCGGAAGCGATGCGGGTTGGTGTGCGAAATGTTGGGGCGGAGGGTGGTGAAGGAGTTGGGTTCGGCGACTTGGTTTGCGTAGCCGATGTATTCGGGGATGGAGGGGAAGAGGATGCGGCCTTTTGATCCGTCGGATTGAGTTCCGGCTAACAGATTGAAGAGGAGGAAGAAGGCCGTTTGGCCGCCGGGTGTGACGGCGATGTTTTCCGGGGTGATGTTCCAGCCAAAGTGGGTATTGATGAGGTTTGCGAGGGCCTCGAGGGTGGATGCGTTGCCGCGTGGAGGATCGTAGATAGAGAGGGCGCGGCGAAGTTGCTCTGGGGAGTTTGTGATGGTCTCGAGTTTGCGTTTCCAGATGGCTTCGATTTCGGGGATGTGAGCGGGGTTTCCGCCGCCGAGCATGAGGGGAGCGGGGTCTTTTCCGGAGAGAGCTTGGCCGAGGTCCTCCATGAGGGTTTCGATGCCGCTGCCGCTGGAGAGTTGTTCGCCGAGTTTTGTGAAGCGCATGTTCTTAGAGGGATCGGGAAGCATCATCTGCGCTTGTTGACGTTTCGGCCGGTAGGGTGGTGCGCGTTTCGAGACTCGCGGGGACGAACAGAAGATGGTTTCCTTTTTTGTGAGATGGATACGGATTTGATTACGGGCGGTGGGTTGGGTTGGCAGATGGACGAGGAGCGTGCGGAGTTGCTGGCGCCTGCTGGGAACTGGGATTGTTTACGGGCGGCGGTCGCGAATGGGGCGGATGCGGTTTATTTTGGGATGCCTCGGTTTAATGCGCGGATGCGGGCGGATAATTTTGCGGAGGAGGAGATTCCGGAGGTGGTGCGGTTTTGTCACGACCACGGGGTGAGGGCCTTGGTGGCGTTCAACACGTTGGTCTTTACCGGAGAGTTGGAGGCAGCTGGAGAGGCGTTGGATGCGTTGAATCGGGCGGGGGTTGATGCGGTGATTGTGCAGGATGTGGGGGTGGCGCACTGGGCGCGGGAGCGGGTTCCGGGATTGGCGGTGCATGCTTCTACGCAGATGACGGTGACGTCGCCGGAGGGGGTGGAGTTTGCGATGGGATTGGGGGTGCGGCGTGTGGTGTTGGGGCGCGAGGTGTCGTTGCGCGAGTTGGAGCGGTTTTCGGATGAACGTGGCCGCGTACCGGTGCCGCTGGAGATGTTTGTGCATGGGGCGCTTTGCGTGGCCTATTCGGGTCAGTGTTTGACGAGTGAGTCGCTGGGTCGTCGGAGTGCGAATCGCGGTGAGTGTGCGCAGGCTTGTCGGATGCCTTACGCATTGGAAGTGGATGGGCGGGAGGTGGATTTAGGGGACAAACGGTATTTGCTCTCCCCACAGGATTTGGCGGCGGTGGAGCAGTTGCCTGAGCTGCTCCGGTTGGGTGTGCGTTCGTTTAAGATTGAGGGGCGGTTGAAGAGTCCGGAGTACGTAGCGGCGGTTTGTCAGGTGTATCGCAAGGCGCTGGATGCGGCGTTGGCGGGAGAGGAAGTATCGGTGGGGAGGGAGGATTGGTACCGGATGGAGATGACATTTTCGCGGGGGTTTTTCACGGGCTGGATGCATGGGGTGGACCATCAGCGGTTGGTTCCGGCTCGGTTTGGGAAGAAGCGCGGGCCGTTTGTGGGGTTTGTGAAGGCGGTGGGGCGTGATTGGGTGGAGGTGGAGGGTTCTGGGGTGGAGGTGGTTGCTGGGGACGGGTTGGTGTTTGATACGGGAGGCGATACGAATGCGGAGGTGGGAGGGCGTGTGTATGGAGTGACTGGGCGGCGGGTGGAGTTTCAGCGGGGACAGCTTGAAGGCGTACGATTGCGGCGGGGGGACCGGGTGTGGAAGACGAGTGATCCTCGGTTGGAGCGTGAGTTGAAGCAGAGTTTTGCGGGGAGGGTGCAGGTGCGTCACCGCGAGTCGGTTGAGGCTCGGGTGTTGGGGCAGTTTGGCGGGGTGCTGCAGGTTGAGATTTGGAAAGAGGGTGTGCGAGTGGTCTCGGTGGATGGTGCGGCGGTTTTGGAACGTGCTGAGCGTGCGCCGTTGGTGCCGGAACGTTTTGCGCATCACGTGCTGACATTTGCGGAAGCCCCTTTTGAGGTCGTTTCCATCGATTGGGCGGTTGAGGGGGGGGTACATCTTCCGTTGGGAGAAATGAACCGGTTGCGTCGCCGATTGGTTGATGCGTTGAAGGGCGTTTGGTGGCCGGACCGCGCGGGGACAGGGGTGGCTTGGCGCGAGGTGATGGGGGGATTGACGCGGATGAAGGCGGGTGGAGGGCCTGTCGAACCGCTTGGCGGCGGGTTGCGGGTGTTGTGCCGAACGATGGATCAGTTGGAGGAGGTTTTGGCGGTGGGTGCGTTATGGGTGGCGTTAGATTTTGAGGATGTGCGACGGTATCCTGCTGCGGTGGAGTTGTTTCGCGCAAATGCGCGTGAGGGAGCTTCCATTTTTCTGGCAACGCCACGGATTCAGAAGGCGGGGGAGCAGGGCTTTTTCCGGTTGATTGAGAATGCGTCGCCGGACGGTGTGTTGGTGCGGAATCCGGGTGCGATTGCGTTCTTCCGTGGGGAGGGCGGACGCAAGGGATTGCGGTTGGCAGGAGACTTTTCGTTGAACGTGGCGAACCCGATTTCTGCGGCGTATTTTCTCGGGATGGGTTTGGAGACGGTATGTGTTTCGTATGATTTGAATGCGGGTCAGGTTTTGGATTTGGCGAGGGCAGGCGGGGAATGGACGTCACGAATGGAGGTGACGATTCACCAACACATGCCGATGTTTCATATGGAGCACTGCGTATTTGCCGCTTTCCTGTCGGAGGGGAGCAGTTATCTGGATTGTGGTCGTCCGTGTGAACGGCATGACGTGCGGTTACGGGATCGGGTGGGTGTGGCGCATCCGTTGCGCGCGGATGCCGGTTGCCGGAACACGTTATTTAATGCGGTGGCTCAGACGGGAGCTCAGCATTGGGCGGAGTTTTCGCGCGCCGGGCTAGCGCACTTTCGCGTTGAGTTGTTGGACGAGAGCCGAGAGGAGGCTCGCCGGGTTTTGGAGGCTTACGGAAAGCTACTGAG
>JBIIXW010000168.1:0-5876 GCA_044347165.1 Chthoniobacteraceae bacterium | reverse complement strand
CTTCCTTGGCAAGGAAGTGCTCTACCAACTGAGCTACACCCGCATTTGCAGAGGTCGGAAAGATAATCCGGCGCACAACTTCCGCAACCTTTTTTTCTACTCCAAAGTCCCATCGCCCCGGCGCATCCGCACAAGCGTCAGTTCCACCGTCACATAAGCAAGCACAGCCCCAAACAGACTCGTCAGGTACACCCCTGAAAAAGGCGCCACCCACGTCCCGTAAACCCAGACCAAGGCCCCCACCCCAAGCGCCGAATAGGCCGCCACTTCACCCCCAAACCGAGTAAACAACCCAAATACCACCACGACAAAAATGCCAGAGCTCCCGAAGGACGATGCACTCTGCACCAACGCGTGAATCGACTCCGACTGCAAGGCCAGACCCACCGAAATCAGCCCTCCCGCCACCACACACACACGAGCCAGGTTCACCTTCGCCCGCTCACTCGTCGCCCCGCGCAGCGGCAAAATCAAATTGTGCGAAACCAATGCCGCCGCCGCCAGCAACGTACTGTCAACGGTCGACAAAATCGCCGAGACCAGCCCTCCTAAAAAGATCACCTCCCACATCCCGCTCAAATACCGTTTCGCCATTAGCGGGAGCACCTGCTCCGGTTCCTCCAACCCCGGCATCAACCGAAACGCCAGCATCCCCAGCACGACCGGCATCAAACCCACCATTACATAAAGCCCACCTCCCCAGAGCGACGCCCGCCGCGCCACCTCCGGACTCCGCGCCGAAATCACCCGCGATATCAACTCCTGCGCAACGACCGAGCCGCAAATCGGCACCGCCCAAGCCTCCATCAACTCCCACACCCCCGTCCCCCGTTCCCAAACTCGCAACCGCTCTGGATCCACTCCCCGAAAAGCCGCAACCCATCCCCCCGATTCCCCCACCGCCAACCACGTCACCACCAGCAATCCCACAATAATCACCGCCCCCTGAAAAAGATCCGTCACAACATCCGCCCGCAGTCCCCCCGACGCCGTGTAAAGAATCGCCACCGCCGCTCCCAACCAAACACCACGCTCCACCCCCATCTCAGAAGCCGCATCAAACACCTGCCCAAACGCTCGCATCTGCGCCGCCGCCCAAAACAAGGAAGTCGGCACCATCAACAACACCGCAAACCGCTCCACCCCCACCGAATAACGCTCCCGAAAAAGATCCGCCACCGTCAACAACCGCCGCCTCCATAACGGCACCGCAAACACCAAGCCCATCAACACCAAACACGCCCCGTACCCAAACGGGTCCACTGTCGCCCCCGCCAACCCATTCTCGTAAACCTTCCCCGAAGCACTCACACAACTCTCCGCCCCAAACCACGTCGCAAACACGCTAAACACCCCCATCGCCAACCCCACGTTCCGCCCCGCAATCAAGTAATCCTGCTCGTCGCGAACCTTGCTCACCATGAACAGCCCAATCCCAAGCTGAATCAAAATGTAAACCACCAACCCCCAAAGCAACGGCGTCATCCAAACACCCTCACCTACCCCGCCTCCCGCAATCAAGACCGCACCCCCTCCCCTTCCCTTTTCCATCAACCTGCGGCACCTTCCCAAAACCCATGCGTATCTTCCACACCGCTGACTGGCACCTCGGCCAAACCCTCCACGGCTTCGACCGCGAACACGAACACAACGCTTTCCTCGCCCACCTCCTCGCACTCCTGCAAGAACACCGCCCCGACGCACTCCTCGTTTCCGGTGACATCTTCGACACCATCAACCCCAGCGCCCAAGCCCAACGCACCCTCTTCAACTTCATCCACTCAGCGCACCAAACCCTCCCCACCCTCCAAATCATCCTCACCGCCGGAAACCACGACGCCGCCGGTCGCCTCGAAGCCCCCTCAACCCTCCTCCAGTTCGCCAACACCCACGTCGTCGGAACCATCGATCGTCACGAAAACGGTAGCATCCAACTCGAAAAACTCGTCATCCCCCTCACTGACGACTCAGGCACCGTCCAAGTCCTCGTCGTTGCTATCCCCTTCCTCCGCATCGCCGACCTCCCCCACCTCCCCGCCGCTCACGACCCCTACCTCGAAGGCATCGCCGCCCTCTACCACGCCGCCACCCAACAAGCCCTGCACCTCAAATCCACCCGCTATCCCAACGCCCGCATCCTCGCCATGGGCCACGGCACCGTCCAAGCCGGCCTCCGCAGCGCTGATTCCGAACGCCCCATCGTGATTGGGAACAGCGAAGAACTCCCCCCCTCCACCTTCCCCCCAGACCTCGAGTACGTCGCACTCGGCCACCTCCACCGCCCCCAATCGGACCCCGCCCATCGCCTCGTCTACTCCGGAAGCCCCATCCCCCTCTCTTTCTCCGAAACCGATTACCGCCACCGCATCTGTCAAATCGACCTGCTCCCAAACACACCCCCCGCGCTCTCCGAACACCGCATCCCCCGAACCGTCGAACTCCTTCGAATTCCCCAAAAACCCGCTCCCCTCGACGAAGTCATCCCCGCACTCCGAGCGCTGCCCGACGCGAACACCGCCCCCTCCCATTCCCACCCTTTCCTCGAAGTTCGCATCCTCGCCAACCAACCCGACCCCGCACGTCGCAAAAAAATCGAAGACGCCCTCACCAATAAAGCCGCCCGCCTCGCCAGTATTCGAGTGGAATCCCCCACCCTCTCGCCAACAACAGACGACCCCTTCCTCCACCTCAAAAGCCTCGACGCCATCGAACGCATGGACCCCCTCGAACTCATGACCGCCGCTCACCTCGAACAAACCAAAACGACACCATCCCCTCAACTCGTCGCCGCCCTCAAAGAAGTCGTCTCAAAACTCGACACTCTCCCCGCATGAAAATCCGCCGCATCACCATCGAAAACCTCACCTCGCTGGAAGGAAGACACTCCGTCGATTTCTCACGCCCGCCCCTCGCCCAAGCCGGACTATTCGCCATCACCGGCCCCACAGGGTCCGGAAAAACCACCCTCCTCGACGCCCTCTGCCTCGCACTTTACAACAAAACGCCCCGCCTCAACACTCGGCGCCGAGGCGCCAAACTCGACGACGCCCACCAACAAATCAGCCAATCCGATCCGCGAAACCTCCTCCGTCGCGGCTGCGTCCACGGAGCCGCCGAGGTCGCCTTCGAAGGCCGAGACGGCCAAATCTACACCGCCATCTGGTCCGTCCAACGCGCCCGCAGAAGACCCGATGGCAACCTCCAGCAACCCGATCTCACCCTTTACCCCGGTGACCGACTCCCAAACGACAACTCGCAACCCATCGCCTCAGGCAAAATCACCGAAACACAAGCCGCCATCGAACAACGCATCGGCCTGACCTTTGATCAGTTCACTCGCGCCGTGCTCCTCGCACAGGGAGAGTTCGCCGCTTTCCTCCATGCCGATGATGCCGAACGCGCAAGCATCCTCCAAGCGCTCACAGGGACCATTCGATTCGAGGAAATCAGCAAAGCCGTCTTCGAAACGCATCGAGCACGCGAACAAACCATCACGCAACAACGACTCCTCATCCAAGGCAACCCGCCCCTCCCCGCAGATGAGCGCGAAACCCTCGAAAGCCGTTCCTCCGCCCTCCGTGCCGACCTCGCCACAGCGGCGACCCAGTTGGCCCAGCTGCAAATCCACGAGGCTTGGTGGAAAACGCTCGATTCCCTCGCTGCCGCCTGTGAACAAGCCGATTCCCGAAAACAACAAGCCCAGCGTGACCAACAAGACGCCGCCCCTCGCCGCGCCAAGCTTGCCCTCGTCGAACGCGTCCAACGCGAAGCACTCACCCTCAGGGACCGCCTCGACACCGCCCAACAATCCCTCCAAACCACACGCGCCGCCACCGCTCAAACCCGCGCAAAACACGCGTCCGCGAAAGCCCAATCGGAACAGGCAACCCGCCACCTCCAGTCACTGCTTAAGCAAGAGGAACACGCTCAGCAACAACTCGACCTCACCCGCCCAAAACTGCTGCAAGCCGCCCAGCTTCAATCCCTCCTCGCTGAACGCGAAAAACAGCGCGCCACCCTCACATCGGCGCTGGACGATCTCCGCACCCGCATCCAACCCCTCGAGTCCGAGTACAAAAAAGCGAGCGACGAACGAGAAAATCTCAGACGCCAGTTCACCTCCCTCCGAACCCAGCAAGCCAATCACAGCCACCTCCTGCCCTTCATCGAAAATCGGCAGTCGCTGATTCAATCCCTCCGCCACGTCCACAAAACACGCACCGACATCCAAAAAATCTACCAAGAGTCGGCGGCACGTTCCTCCCGCAAAACCCAACTCGAGACCCAAGCGCACGCCCTTCAAAAAAACCTCGCCCAGCTCGATGCCCAACTCGAAACCGCCCAACAAAAAATCGCCGCCCAACACTCCGTCCTCGAACAAGCCGAATCTCAAAACCCGTCTCGGACACTAGCGGCACGCAATGCCGAACAACAGGACCTCGTACGTGCCCTCGCTACGTTCCGTGAACTCCTCCGCGCTCAAACCGCCCTCGCCACTGCCCACACCGACCGCCAAGCCCTCGAGCAACGCCGCTCCGAACGCCAGTCCATCCTAGAACAGCTCCAAAGCACCACCATCCCCGCCGCACAAACCGAGCTGACTCTCGCCGAAACAACCCTCCAGCGAGCCGCCGCCGCCGCCGGAAACGAGGCCGCCGCCCTCCGCACCACCCTCGCCGAAGGACACCCCTGCCCCGTCTGCGGCGCAACCCACCACCCCAACACCGTCAACCCCGACCCAGGCACCGCCTCCAGCCTCCTCGAGTCCCTCAAACGCCAACTCACCGAAGCGCGAAAAGCCCTCGATCACCACGAAGACCAGCGCGCGCACGCCAAAGCAGACCTCGCCTCACTCAAAGACCAACTCAAAAAAAACGAGGCAGAACAATCCGCACGCGAAAAAGAAATCGCCGCCCTCACGGAAGAACAGGCCCAACTCCCTCAAACCCTCGCGCCGCTCCTCTCCGCTCCCGAACCATTGCAGGCCCTCGCCCAGCGCGAACACCAAAACACCGAGGCAATCGCAACCCTCACCGCTGCGGTCTCTCGGCTCAACCAACTCCGAACCGAGCTCGATGCTCTCCGCTCCTCCACAAACCATCTCCTCTCGCAACGCGACGCCGCAAAAGAACAAACCCTCGCTCTATCCCACCAAATCTCCGTTCTGCACAGCGAACAAAATCAACTCGACCTGCGCTCCGCAGAACTCGCCCAAGACCTCATCCCCCTCGAAGCCTCCGTTGAACCCCTCCTCGCCGCCCATTCCAACCACCGCGAACAGTTCTCCTCCCAACCCCAGACGTTCATTACCCAGTTCGAAACACAGATCCACCAACTGCACACCCTCGCAGAAACCCTCGCCCAAACCGAATCGCTCGGACGCGAGAAAGCCGCCGCCGTCGACGCCCTCTCCGCACGCCTCACCGAAGCGAAAGAACAGTTCAACAACCTCGAGAAATCCCACGCCCAAGCCGCTGCCAACTGCACAGAAACCGCTCGCGAACTCCACTCCCTCCTCGGCGGTCGCCCCATCGAAACCGTCAACTCCGAGCTCGAACAATCCCTCAAATCCGCCAGCCAACTCGTACTCAAACATCGAAACGCCGCAGCAAAACTCGCAGAAGCGGTCGCCTCCGCCGAAAGCGAACTCTCAGAACGGCTCGCCGCAGAAACAACCGCCGACCGCATGCACGCCGCGGCATCCACCGATCTGGATCACTATCGACAAACCCTCGACGCCTCCGGAACGCCATGCTCCCTCGATGAACTGAACCTCCTTCTCAGCACCGAAGCCGCGTGGCTAACAAATGAAGAAGCAAGCCTTCGGCAGACGGACGAAGCAGAGGCCGTCGCCTCCGCATCGCTCCAAGAAAAAA
>JBIIXW010000167.1:0-5964 GCA_044347165.1 Chthoniobacteraceae bacterium | reverse complement strand
CCACCCCCACCCCCGAAAAGCCCGGTGACATCCGCATGTACCTCAACCACGCATGGTACTCCCTCACCTGGGCCCCCGCACCCGACGCCGATCCCATCGGCCGACTCGATGTGACCGGACTCCAAGAGCGATTGCTCCATCCTCTCCTCGGCATCGAAGACCCTCGAACCAGCAAACGAATCGACTTCGTCGGCGGCATCCGAGGCACCCAAGAACTCGAAAAACGCGTCGACTCCGGCGAATGCGCCGTGGCGTTTTCCATGTTCCCCACCACCGTCCAACAACTCATGGACATCGCGGACGCCGGCCAAATCATGCCCCCAAAAAGCACTTGGTTTGAACCCAAACTCCGAAGCGGACTCTTCATCCACACGTTCTAAAAAAACCAGTCCCTCGGATGGATCGATCCACTCGGTCCATCCGCCCCCTCAGGGTAGTCCCTCCTCGCGACTCCCGCGAAACCTCTCGGATACCCCGCAGAGGCCATCAACCGTCTCCACGCAAAACAGAGACACCGGATGCCACTCTCACGCAGTCAGCGCATCCCGATCTTCCCACGCCGCCAACCGCAGATTCCGGCAATCCCCGTCCACAATCCGAATATCCAAAACTGCCGCGCCCACCCCTTCCAATAACTCAGGAAACCGATCCCCCCACTCGACAATCACCAGCGCACCCTCCTCCAAACACTCCCACCATCCCAACGCAACCACCTCCTCCTGAACCTCCAACCGATACCAGTCAAAGTGAAGCACTGGGATAGACGCACCATACTCCTGCATCACCGGAAACGTCGGACTCGACACCACCCGAGCATCACCACCCAACCCCTCTACCAACCCCCTTGCCACCTGAGTCTTCCCCGCCCCCAGCCCCCCCCTCAACACCAAGACCCCACCCCGGCTGAAAAACCTTCGCGCCAAATCGCCCCCATACTCCCGCGTCTCCGCCTCGGACGAAGTCACCCGCCCATCCAAAATCCGGCCATCATCAAAACCCGCCATCACCCAATTCCTAAATCACCCTGCTTGGTCGGCATCGTCAGCCCCATCTTGCGGTACGCCGCAGGCATCGCGATACGCCCCTGAGGCGTTCGACTCATGTACCCCTGCATAATCAGGTACGGCTCATTCACATCCTCAATCGTCCCCGCATCCTCCCCAATCGAAACCGCCAGCGAGTTCAACCCCACCGGCCCGCCGTTGAACTTAAGCACAATCGCTTCCAAAATCCGCTTATCCATCTCGTCCAACCCGTCCCGATCAATGTCCAGCATCGACAACGCGCTGTCCGCAACCTCCCGATCCACGCGGCTCGACGCCTTCACCGCCGAGTAATCCCGAACCCAACGCAACAAGTTGTTCGCAATCCGAGGCGTCCCCCGCGACCGCGCCGCAATCTCCAACGCACCCGCCTCGTCAATCTCCACCCCCATTAACCCCGCACTCCGCAGCAGAATATGCTGCAACTCCTCCGCCGTGTAGTAGTCCAACCGACAGTTCATCCCAAACCGCGACCGTAGCGGACTACTAATCATCCCTGCCCGAGTCGTCGCCCCCACCAACGTAAACTTGGGCAAGTTCAACCGAACCGAACGCGCATTCGGCCCCTGATCAATAATGATGTCCAACCGAAAATCCTCAATCGCCGGGTACAGATACTCCTCAATCGCAGGCTGTAACCGATGAATTTCATCAATAAAAAGCACGTCGCCCCGACTCAACGTCGTCAACAACCCCGCCAAATCACCCGCCTTCTCAATCGTCGGACCGCTCGTGCTCTTGATCTGAACCCCCATCGCGTTTGCCAAAATAAACGCCAACGTCGTCTTCCCCAAACCGGGCGGACCACTCAACAGCACGTGCTCCAAAACATCCCCCCGCTGCAACGCCGCCTTCACCATGATATCCAACCGGTCGCACACCGATTTTTGCCCCGCAAACTCCGCGAACATCGGCGGGCGAAGTGACACATCAAAAGGCGTCTCCGGTGCCTCAGCCGTTCGCTTCAAAAAATGATCACTCACGTGGTTCTCCGTTCCGTTGAATCTGCCTCCACCCTACGCCGAATAACCCCATAAAAACAGACAATCTCACGAGGCCCCAAACGCCGCCACCACCCCCTCCAAATCCGCCTCACTCAACCGCGCATTCAGCGAAAAGCGCAACCGTGCGAGCCCCTCCGGCACCGTCGGATACCTCACCGCAGGCACCCAATAACCCCGCTCCAATAAACGCTCCGAAAGCGCCACCGCATCCGCCGCCCCTCCCACCACCAACGGCACAATCGCACTGCACGACGCCTCAAAAAGACGCGCCGCATCCCCAACCAATCTTCCTCCCAACTCCCGACGAAACAGCTCCCGAAACCGATCCACCACTCCCCGCAACTCCGCCCGCCTCATCTCGCCCTCCTCCCCGCGAACCCAGCACACCGCCGCCCCTATGGCCTCCGCCAACGCGGGCGTCATCGCCGTCGAATACACAAACGACCGCGCCCGATTAACGAGCCAATCCATCACCTCGCGACTCCCCGCAACATACCCGCCCTGACACCCCAACGCCTTGCTAAACGTGCCCATCTGCACGTCCACCCGCCCCTCCAACCCCTCCCTCCCCACCACCCCGCGCCCCTCCGGTCCCACGCACCCCGCCGCATGCGCCTCATCCACCAGCACCATCGCCCCCCATCGCTCGGCCAACTCCACCACCCCGCGCAACGGCGCCTCATCGCCATCCATACTGAATACCGACTCTGTCACCACCAACACCTTGCCGCTAGCGCTCTTGCCGCGAACAGACCGCAACTTCTCCTCCAACGCATCCAGCCGGTTATGCAAAAAAACGCGCACCTCCGCTCCTGATAATCTCGCGCCATCCACCAGCGACGCATGACTCAACCCATCCAAAATCACCGCATCCCCACGCCCCACCAACGCCGGTATCACGCCCACCGCCGTCGCATACCCCGAAGCAAAGGTCAAAGCCGCCTCCGCCCCCTTCCAATCCGCAACCTCGTCTTCCAGAGCCAAATGCACCGAACGCGTCCCAGAAATCAACCGAGCCGAACCAGCCCCAACCCCCCAACGCTCCACGCCCCGAACAAAAACGTCCTTCAAAAAAGGCTCCCCGGATAAACCAAGGTAATCGTTCGACGCAAACGCCACCACCTCACGTCCCTCCACAACCAACCGCCCCTTCAACCCAACCGCGCTCTCACGAAGCCGACGCCGCAACCCACTGCGGTCTAACTCACCAAGCCGCTCGTGATAGCTATCCCCCATCCCTCACCTCACTTCGAAACCCTTTGCCGCAATCCCCACGCCAGCAAATCCCGACTGTCCTCCCAAATCGCCGGCTTGGAATCTCCCAATACCACCGAAATCACCTCCGCCCCCCCGTCCTTCGCGCTCGAAACCAAACAAAACCGAGCCGCATCCGTGTACCCCGTCTTCATCCCATTACACGCCGGTAACATTCCCAATACCTTGTTCGTATTCTCATAAACGACCTCCGGCCCAGAAGCCGGAAGCCAGTTCGTCGTTCGTAACTTCACACACTTGCGAATGTCCGAGTTCCGGTAAGCCGCCAACGCCAGCTTCGACATATCTCGCGCCGTCGAATACTGCCCCTCCGCCGGCAAGCCATTCGGATTCACAAACCGCGACCGCGTCATCCCCAACTCCGCCGCCTTCGCATTCATTGCCTTCGCAAAAGCCCCAACGCTTCCCGAATGATCCCGAGCCAGCGCACACGCCACATCGTTCATGCTCTTCACCAACAAAATCCGAAGCAGATCCTCCCTGCGATACTCCTCCCCAACCTCCATATTCAACTTGGTCGGCGACGCCAACGTATCGCTCTTTTCAATCGTCACTTTCCGCGACAACCCACCCCGCTCCGCCACCAACAACGCCGTCAACAACTTCTGCGTGCTCGCAACCGGACGACGCGCATCCGCATTTTTGGCGCTCAAAACCGCCCCCGTCCGCGCATCCACCACAATATACGCCGCAGCCCCATTCGTCGGCGCACCCGCAATTCCCTCAGACGCAGCCGTCGTCGTCGGCTTTTTCGCGACCCCGCCCGACGCCGACCCGGGCTTCGCTGCCGTCGGCGAAACCGCAGTCGCTTTCGGAATCGTAGCTTTCTGTGGAGGCTTACTACTAGCCTTCTCCGCCGCAAAAACAGACCCTCCGCCCGCGAGCACACCCGCCAAAAAGCAGCGCCGAAGGACGCACAAAAACTGAGACGAACGCATCGGGCAAATTTAGGAAAAAAACCCTTCGAAGCAAGCCCCTCACCCCGCACTCAGCACCCGCATTCGCTGCCCAACATCGCCCCACAACGGACTCCCATGCGCAAACGTCGCAACGTTAGCAGAACATCCCGCCAACCGAGTCACAGAGCGCCTCAACTCGGAAGCGTCCGAACAATATTTCTCCGGCAAAAACGCAAACCCCGTCTCTTCAAGATTCAATAGTCCGTCCCCAAAGTGAACCGACACTCCCTCGCGGAGCAGCGCCACCTCACCTGGACCCCCTCCCCGCATCCCCACCACCTCGTACCCGCCCGCCAACACCCGCCCCACCTCCAACGCCTCATCGACTCCAAACCCCAGCTCATTCGCCGCCTCCCGATGCGCGAAAACAGCCGCTTCAAACCGTTGCCTCCACCGCCCCAAATCCCGCTCATGATTCCCGTTCGTTATCACATACCCGCGAACGCCTCCATCGACAGTCAGCGCTTCCATCCACTCCCGCCACTCCGCACCTGCCAAAACAATCGGGTCAAGAATCCACCACCCCCCTGACTCAACCCGCAATGCCGTTGAATGCATCCAGGTGCGAATCAATCCATCGTACCGTCCCCACACCCGAATCTCTCCCGAAACGTCGAAAAACCGTTCGCCCATTTTCATGTCAAAAACCCTGCGCGGTCCGCCCTGCCTTTTCAACACCCACCCCCAACCTCGCCATCACCGACAACCGAAATCCTCTTCCCCCCTCGCCCTTCTCACCGCCTGATGGCACATTCCCGCCGTGGCCTCCTCCTCCATGCCTCTTGTTCACCGTACCCTTTGCGCCGCCGCCTGCGTCGCCTCAGCCGCTCTCCTCCTCATCGCCGTCCCGCCCTTCACCCAGCACTGGACCCCCTGGCTCTCCCTCACGCCACTCATCGCGGTCTTGAGCTCTCGCACCCTTGCCACAGGCAACCGCCCCACCCGGCGCGCCTTCCTCCTCGGCTGGATCACCGGCACCCTCTTCTTCAGCGCAAGCGTCTACTGGCTTCACGAACTCGGCCCGCTTTTCCAATCCCCCGCGCTTCACGCACTCCCACTCCTCCTCGGCGCCTACCTCGGCATCTTCCATGGCCTTTGGGCCGCATGGTTCCATCAGGCACTCAAACCCAACTCCCACTCATTTACATCCGGCCCAAAAAATCTCCTGCTCATCTCCGGCGGCGCCGCCACTTGGTGCGCGCTCGAATGGATTCGGGGCTGGCTTCTCACCGGATTCGGATGGAACGCCCTCGGCGCCCCACTCGCCCATGATCAGGTCCTCGCACAAATCACCGAACTCACCGGCGCTCACGGCCTCTCCTTCCTCGCAGCATGGGTCAATCTCGCCGCCGTCACCGTAGTCAACCGGCTGCGCGCCGATTTTGGACCTCGCTTCACCGCAAAAATCCGTTGGGAGTTCACCTCCACCGTCCTCCTCATCGCGCTCGTCTTCAGCTTCGGAATCCGCTGCCTCTTCCAAAAAGATCCCCCCTCAGTCCCCCTTCACATCGCCTCACTCCAACAAAACGTCCCCCAAACCGCCAAGTTCGACCCCGAAAGCGAACGTGCCATTCTCAACGAACTCCATCAAATGATGGACCTTGTCGGTGCGATGTCGCCCCCTCCGGACCTCGTTCTCTGGCCCGAGGGCTCCACCCCCGCTGGCCTCCTCTCCTGTCGCGA
>JBIIXW010000166.1:0-6001 GCA_044347165.1 Chthoniobacteraceae bacterium | reverse complement strand
ACCTATGGGACCTATGGGACCTATGGGACCTATGGCGGTGGCGCTTTGGTGATCTTAGCGGGGTGTGGGGGGGATTGGGCGGATCAGGAGGACCACGCCGATACTCAGGAGAGCGAGACCGGAAAATGCGCCGAAGATAAGATTCAGGGAGGTTCCTTGGTCGCGGAGGATGCCGAAGAGCCAGTCGCCGAAGCCGCCGCAGGAAATGCTCACTAGATTCATGATTCCATAGCCCGTGGCGCGGTGCTCGGCACGGGTGATCTGGCAAAGGATGGGCATGTTGTTGCAATCGAAGAATCCCCAGCCAATCCCGAAAACCACCAAGCCGAGGATGGCAAGTTGCAGGGTTCCCGCGTTACCCACGCTGAAGAGCGCTGGAAGAAAGAGGGTCATCCCCAAGGCGCTCGTAAGGATTCTCCCGCGAGTGGTTCGCTTCATCCAGCGGTCCGCAATGAACCCTCCAGCAAGACCGCCCGCGAGGGACGCGAGTTGGACAAAAAGGATTGCGCTGACTCCGGCCTTGCCTTGTCCGAGCTGAAACTTTTCGCGGAGAATTTCCGGCATCCAATCTCGAACAACCCAACCGGCGATGGCGGGCAGCGTAAAATACAGCACGAGCAGGAGGAAGTTTCGGTTGGTGAGGAGGGCAGACCAAGGGGAGCCCTTGGTCACTGGGTTGATGTTGCTGGAGCCGGCAGCGTCGGCGGGTGTAGACGGGTTGGGCAGGGGAGCCTTTAGCAGGAGAAGCAGGGGAAGAGCGTACGCTGCCCCGAGCAAGCCGCAGCTCGCAAAGGCGTTTCGCCACCCGATCGCCGGCGACTCTGCGGCGTATCCTGCGAAGCCGCCAAGGATTTGTCCGACGTAAATTCCGGCTTGGTGAACGCCTACGGCCCGGGAGCGTGTTTCAGAGGGGTGGCTTTCAGTTATGAGTGCGAGAGCGGTCGGAATGTAGAAGGCCTCACTCACTCCCATGAGAGCACGCACGACGAGCAGTTCCTGGAAAGACGAGGCATGGCCGGTCCACCACGTGACAGCACTCCAGACGAAGAGGCTTCCGGCGATGACGTGTCGTTTACTGAAGCGGTCCGCCACCCAGCCGCCGAAGGGGGAGAGCAGCGCATACGTCCATTTGAAGAGGGCGAGGACGAGTCCCCAGTCCGCCTTGTTGGCGATGGAGGGAATGTCCGCCGTGATGGAGCCCTTCATGGTGCCGAGCATTTGCCGGTCGAGGTAGTTCAGGAGGGCGACCGGGAACAGGAGGGCGACGAGGAGCCAGGCCCGGTTGAGGGGGGATTTGGTATCGGAAGCCATGGGGGGACAGGCGATGAAACACGGAGGAGGTTCTTTCGGAAAGAGATCTGGTTGCGGGGGAGGGGGGCATCTCGGGTTTCTCGTTCGCAATCGGAACGGGTGGTTTTAGAAAATGTCTATTAGTGGGGGTTCAGCGCAACCATGGACACAACCCATCGTGGTCTTGATTCCATTTTGGACCTGGGGCACGTTCTGAGGAGCACCGGAGAATTTTGATTTATGTACCTCAAATCGCTCGAGCTTTTCGGATTTAAGTCGTTTGCGCCGCGGACGCTTTTGGAGTTTCACCGAGGGGTGACGTGTGTGGTGGGGCCGAATGGGTGCGGTAAATCGAATGTTCTGGATGCGATTCGGTGGGTATTGGGGGAGCAGTCGGCGAAGGCGTTGCGCGGTGGGGAGATGGCGGACGTTATTTTTTCGGGGACCGATTCGCGGTCGGCATTGGGGATGGCGGAGGTTTCGATGACGTTTGCGGATTGCGAGCACGATTTGGGGGTTTTGTGGAACGAGGTGACGATTACGCGTCGGGTGTTTAGGGATGGTGGTTCGGAGTATTTGCTGAACAAGACGCCGTGCCGGTTGAAGGACATTCATCAAATGTTCATGGACACGGGGGTGGGGCGGTCGGCGTATTCGATCATGGAGCAGGGCAAGATTGACCAGATCTTGTCGTCCCGTCCGGAGGATCGGCGTTCGATTTTTGAGGAGGCGGCGGGGATCACGCGGTTTAAGGCGCAGAAGAAGGAGGCGATGCGGAAGTTGGAAGCGACGGAGGCGAACTTGGTGCGGTTGGACGATATCGTGAAGGAGGTGAAGCGGCAGATTGGTTCGATGCAGCGTCAGGCGGGGAAGGCGCGTCGGTACCAGTCGTTGCTGGCGGAGTTGAAGACCTTTGAGACGCATCTGGCACATCGTCAGTGGCAGGAGATGGTTGAGCAGCGGGGACGGAATGAGGAGGAGTTGGGAGGGTTGACGGAGCGGATCAGCGGGTTGCAGGGCTTGTTGGATGAGGGGGAGGCGGGGTTGTCGTCGCGGCGCGCGGCGTTGAATGATTTGGAGGAGCGCTTGGAGATTTCGCGGCGCGCGGCGGAGGATTTGCGGTCGCGGATTTCGAATCACGAGAGTCGCTTGGTGTTCAACACGGAGCGGATGCGTGAGTTTGGTGATTTGTCGTCGCGGTATCGATCTGAGGCAGGGGCGGCGGAGGTGCGGCGGATGGAGGCGGAGCAGGCGTTGCGGTCGACGGATGTGGAGTTGGAGGAGATTACGGCGAATCTGGCGGTGGAGTTGAGGAACCTGGAGGGGCGTCAGGCGACGATTGCGGGGGTGGCGGAGCGACGGATGCGGGCGGACCACGAGATTCAGGGGATGGGCGCGGAGGTTCAGCGGATTGAGGGGCGGCTTGCAGGGTTGCGGCAACAGATGTCCTCGGTGGCGCAGCAGCGCGACGGGGCGGAGGCGCGGTTGGGGGTTTTGTTGGAGGAGGCGGACGCGTTAAAGACGGCGGAGGCGGCGGCGCGGGGGAGGATTGTGGATGCGCGGAAGCGGGCGGAAGCGGCGGCGGAGACGGTGCGTTTGTCGGAGAAGCGTTTGGGGGAGATGGATGCGGAGGCGGGGTTGTTACGGGGCGAGGCGCAGCGGGTGGATGGGGTGTTGCGAGGAGTGGAGCGTCAGATTGCGGAGCAGCAGAGTCGGTTGGATGTTTTTTCGCAGTTGGCGGAGCGCGGGGAGGGTTTTTCTGCGGGGACGAAGGCGGTGTTGGCGGGGTTGGATGACGAGGCGGCGTATCGTCCGGCGATTCTGGGGGCGTTGGCCGACTGGATTGAGGTGGATCCGGAGTATGTACCGGCGGTGGAGGCGGCGTTGGGGGCGAATCTTGAGGCGATTGTGATGCGGGACACAGCGGTGGCGGAGCGGATTATCCGGACGCTGACGGATCGGCAGATGGGCAAGGCGGTGCTGGCGTTAGGGGATTTGGATCATGCGTTTGAGCATGTTCACAATGAGAAGTTGGTGTTGCCGGAGGGGGCGGTGGATTGGTTGATCAACAAGATCCGGCCCAAGCCGGAGGTACAGCGGCTGATTGAGCGGTTGGTGAACTTCACGGTGTTGATTCCGGATGTGGCGACGGCGCTGAGGTTGTTCCCTCGCAAGGGGTGGATGATGGTGACGTTGCGGGGGGAGGTTTTGACAGGGGATGGAATGTTGCATGGGGGTGTCGAGCCATCGTCGTCGGTGAACTCGGTGTTGGAGCGGAAGAATCAGGTGCAGGAGTTGGAGCGTAGTTTGGCGGGTTTGCGTGAGGAGCAGGCCGCGTTGACGACGCAGCGCGAGGCGGCGGAGGGGAAGGTGGCGGAGAATGCGGTGCGAGCGGATATTCTGCGTGCGGAGATGAGGGAGGCGAGCGTGCTGGCGTCGACGGTTTTGAATGAAGTGGGATTGTTTGAGCGGGAGGTGAGCGAGGCGATGCGTCGGCGTGAGGCAACGGAGGGTGAGGCGGAGTCGGTGGAGGCGCGGCGAGCGGAGGCGGAGGACCGGTTATTGTCCATGGGTGGCGAGGAGTATTCCTTGATTGAGCAAACGGAGCAGTTGCAGGTGCGGCGCGAGGAGGCGGTGCGCGGATTGGAGGCGTTGCGGGTGGAGGAAGCGGAGGCGATTGGCGCGTTGAACGAGTTGAAGATTCGGGTGGCGACGGAGCGTCAGCGTCACTCGTCGTTGCATCATCAGCGGCAGCCGATGGAGGCGCGGATTCGCGAGTTGGAGGAGACGATTTGTCAGAAGGGAGTGGAAGCGGACCAGTACGCAGAGCGGATTGTTTCGACGGAGGGCGAGAACGCCGAGCTTCAGCAGAACTTGGTGGCGTTGCGTTCTCGGGTGAGTGAGTCGGAGGTTGAGTTAACGGGGTTAATGGCGGAGCGTTCCGAGATTGCAGAGAGCGTGCAGCGACTTGCGGACGAGTTGCGCGAGCACCGGCACCAACTGGGCGCTTGTTTGGAGCAGCGGTCGCGGATTGAGGTTCGTCAGAGTCAGGCGGGAATGAAAGTGGAGGTGGTGGAGGAGCACATTCGCAAGCGGTACCAGATTGAACTTAGTGGGTTTCAACGGGATTTGTATGCGTTACGAGTGGCGTACCGTGACGCGATTGTGCGGCAGTCGTCGCGTCCGGCGGTGGAAGTGGTGCCTGAAGAATCTGAGGAGGGTGGCAGCGTGGCGGACGTTCTTGCGGCGGCGGAAGCGGCGGCTGAGCGGATGCAACCGGAGCCTGAGGTTGCGGTTGTCGCTGGGGAAAGCGAAGTGGATTCGGGGGTGGAGGAGATGCCGGATTCGCTGGAGTTGGACTGGAATCGGATTGAGTTGTTGGTGCGGGAGTTGGACCGGAAACTGGATTCGATGGGGGCGGTGAATCTCGATGCGATTCAGGAGTTTGAAGAGTTGGAGCAGCGGCATGCCTTCCTCGACAAGCAGTATCAGGATTTGTTGACGTCCAAGGAGGAGTTGCTGTCGGTGATTGCGAAGATCAACACGACGACGAAGCAGCTTTTTGCGGAGACGTTCGAGAAGATTCGCGTGAACTTCCAGGAGATGTTCGGGGAGCTGTTTGGGGGTGGGCGTGCTAACTTGGTTTTGACGGAGAGCGACGATCCGTTGGAGTCGGGGATTGAGATTATTGCGAAGCCGCCGGGCAAGCAGTTGCAGAGCATCACGCTGATGTCCGGGGGGGAGAAGACGATGACGGCGGTGGCGTTGTTGTTCTCGATTTACATGGTGAAACCGAGTCCGTTCTGCGTGTTGGATGAAATGGATGCGCCGTTGGATGAGTCGAACATCAGTCGGTTTATTCGGATTCTCGACCGGTTCGTGGGTCAGAGTCAGTTCGTGGTGATTTCGCATAACAAGCGCACGATTGCGCGGGCGGACGCGATTTACGGGGTGACGATGGAGGAGCACGGGGTATCGCGTCTGGTGGGCGTGAAGTTCACGAAGCGGGATGAAAGTGCCGCGTCGAGTGATGTGGTGGGCGGGGACAATCCGGATCGGGTGCCGAGCGTTGCAGAGAGTTTTGGGAAGAGTCCGCGATTAGCGAGTGAGGATCGGGAGGCGACTGGGGCGTAGTCTAGGGTGCGTTTGGTGAGTGAGGACAAGATTGGGGCAATCTTGGGCAACCCGCGTGGAGCGCGGGTGAGGGCGGTGTCGGTAGGGTTAAGGCGTCGGATTTATCCGGTGCCAACCCATTTTACTGATGATGAAAACTGCCCGTTTGTCTGCGAATCGTTCGGTCAAACCGTTGCGGAATGCGGCTGCGCTTTCGCCGAAGTCGAAGGCGGGTGACCGCGCGGGGGGGACGGGGAGCATGGATGCTGTGATTGGGGCGGTGACCCGGTCGCAAGCGGTGGCGGTTTTGGACGCTGACGGGGCGTGGCTGGAGACGAACTCGGTGTTTGAGCGGGTGACGGGGTACTCGGCGGAGGAGTTGGCGGGCCACCATCATCGGATGGTTTTGGAGCGGACGGATTCGATGGGGCGTGGGTACGAAACGTTTTGGAAGGCGTTGCGGGAGGGGGAAGTGCAGTCAGGCGAGTACCGGTGGGTGGGGAGTGGGGGCCGCTCCGTTTGGATCGCGGGATCGTATACGCCGATTTTGAGCGAGGATGAGGCGTTGGAGCGGGTGATATTCCTTGGCATCGATGTC
>JBIIXW010000244.1:0-18873 GCA_044347165.1 Chthoniobacteraceae bacterium | reverse complement strand
CGGCACGCTCCTCGGCACCCTCACCATTGCGGTCATCCAAAACGGGATGAACCTTCTCAACGTGGAGAGCTACACCCAGAAGGTCATTCTTGGCTTGGTGATCCTTGCGGCGGTCCTTTTGGACACCTGCCGACAGAGAAGGGATTGATTCCCCCTCTCCCTAGCCGAAGCGTGAATTGCCGCTCGCGAACGGATGGTCTACTCTCGCTCCTGTATGAAGTTCCCCCGTTTCATCCTGCTGTCTGCGGTTGCGCTTGCTCCGCTGGTCGTCGCTGCAGAAAAACCAGAAGCCGCGACCAACGGTTCCAACAAATCGTCCGAGAAAACTGCCGAATCCCCTGCAAAACCCATGGATAAAGAAAACCTGAAGAAAAAGCTCACCCCCCTTCAGTTCGAGGTCGCCTGCAATGCTGCAACAGAGCCTCCTTTCCGAAATGCGTATTGGGATAACAAGCGCACCGGCCTTTACGTCGACGTACTCGACGGCGAACCGCTCTTTGTGTCGGGCACTAAGTATGATTCCGGAAGCGGTTGGCCGAGTTTCTACCAACCCATCAACAAGGATTGCATCGTCGAAAAGAAGGACACGACACACGGAATGGTTCGCATCGAAGTGCGCTCCAAAAAAAGCGACGCACACCTCGGCCACGTCTTCCCCGACGGCCCAAAACCAACCGGACTGCGTTACTGCATCAACTCTGCCTCGCTGAAGTTTATCCCCGTCGAAGACCTCGAAAAAGAGGGCTACGCTCACGTGAAAAAGTTTTTCACCGACGAAGCCTCCAAGAAGTAATCCGTTTGTTTTCAATGCATTTCACTTCATCTCTCCCCGCGCATGGTTGATATCAATCCTCGTGGGAAGATGGTGGAGAAATCCCTCCTCGTCGGAGCGTTCACCGACCCTGCCGACCGAGACGACGCTCAGAGCCTACTCCTTGAACTGGAGGACCTGGTGGACACGCTCGGCGTCCCCGTGGTCGACCGCATGCTTGTTCACCACCGCGAACGCCACGCGCGCTACCTTCTTGGTTCGGGCAAGTCACAAGAGATTGCGGACCGGGTGAAGGCCGAGGGGCTGGACTGCATTGTCTTCGACAACGAACTCACGCCGAGCCAGCAACGCAACTGGGAACAACTCTGCGGCGTTACCGTGCTCGACCGACAGGAGGTCATTCTCGATATCTTTGCTCAGCGTGCCCGCACTCACGAAGCCCGGTTGCAAATTGAACTCGCCCGCCTCGAGTACTCTTTACCCCGCCTGACGCGCGCTTGGGGACACTTAGTCCGACAGGGCGGCGGCATCGGCGCCAAGGGCGAGGGTGAATCCCAGCTGGAACAGGACAAACGACGTATCCGCAATCATATCGACCGCCTCAAACGCGAGCTCGAAGCCGTTCGCTCCGCACGGGCCACGCAACGCAAAGACAGGAAACGTGCTCCCGTCCCAAACGCGGCGATCGTCGGGTACACCAATGCCGGTAAATCCTCTCTTCTGCGACGCTTGACCGGTGCAGAGGTTCTCGTTGAAGACAAACTGTTTGCAACCCTCGACACCACGACCCGCAAAATCGCCCTCCCAAACCGGCAACCCCTCCTCCTCACCGACACGGTCGGGTTCGTCCGAAGGCTCCCCCACCGGCTCGTAGAGGCATTCCGTGCGACGCTTGAAGAATCCGTTTTATCAGACTTTCTCATCCACGTGTTGGACGCTTCGCAACCAGCCGTGCTCGAGTTCCGCCAGACCACGCTCGATGTCTTGGGCGAACTCGGCGCAGAAGAGAAGCGGACGGTTCAGGTTTTCAACAAGATCGACAAAATCTCCGACCCAGCGGTGCTCGACCGCCTTCGGTCCGAGTTTCCGGATGCGCACTTTGTTTCGGTTCACACGGGAGAGGGCTTGGAGGCACTGGTCGCTCACATGGCCGAACTGGTGGCAAACTCGGAGCACCCCGTAACCCTCCGCATCCCGGCCGCAGCGGGGGATCGTATCGCCAGGCTGCACCGGTGCGCACAGGTGGTGAAAACCGACTACGACGAGGACCACGTTCGCATCGAAGCCTTCCTCGGCGGCCGCCTTCTCCAAGACTTCGCAGACTGCGTGGTTTAAGCTAATCTCGCGATTAATGCAGTTCTCACGGAGCCTCCGGCAAATCAGTTTTTCACTCCTGCTACGCCTCTTACCGGCGATCATCCTGAGCGCATGCTCCACGCTGCCTGACGTCGAGGCGAAGAAAGCCGCAGTGATTGTGAGCGTGCCTGACCAACGCCTCGCCATCCTTCGCCCCGGCCGATCGCCCAAAGTCTACCGCATTTCCACAGGATTCCGTGGCATCGGTGACCGCCTCGGCAGTTACGCAACGCCGACGGGCACTCACGTTGTCGCGCAAAAGATTGGTGCGGGGGCCCCACTCGGATCTGTCTTCAAGGGCGGTCATCGAACGGGCGAGGTGATCAAGCCAAACTCACCAGGACGCGACCCCATCGTCACCCGCATCATTTGGTTACGCGGCCTGCAACGGCAAAACGCCAACGCTTTCCAGCGCCACATCTACATCCACGGAACACCGGAGGAGCGAAGGCTGGGCAAACCCGTGAGTTGGGGTTGCATCCGCATGAGTAGCCGCGACGTGGTTTCAGTGTTTGATGCGGTTCGTGTCGGCACCGTTGTCCAAATCTCCGAGTCCCCCTTGCCCGCCGCAGTCGCCTCCCTCGACTCCGCCCAAAGGATCGCCGACGCCGCGACTCCCCCCTCAAAAACGCCGTCCAAAAACCCCCACAACCGCCCTCAAAAACGCCGCATCGCAAAGTCCTAATCGCCAGAGTACTGCGGCCAATCAACTGAGGGAGAGCTTGATCCTTATGCGGATCAGTCCCTTTCACTCACTGCTAACCGCAGACCGTAGTTCGGGCGGCTATCTGCGGGGTCGAACGCGTCGCGGTAAAAGACGGCACAGTTTTCCGCCTGATTACTCCACCCACCTCCCCGACCAATCCGCATCCGTCCCGCCTCAGGTCCCAACGGGTTCTTGCCCACCGTCCCGTAAAAACCCGTGCCATGCCAGTCCCAGCACCATTCCCAAACGTTCCCAGCCATGTCGTACAAACCAAACCCATTAGGCTTCAAACTCCGCACCTTCGCCGTCGGAATCGGCGTCTCATCCGTCGGCCCCCGGTGGAAGTGAGCGTCTTCCGGCATAAGCTCATCGCCATTCGGAAACGTCTTTCCCACCAATCCCCCACGCGCTGCGCGCTCCCACTCCGCCTCGGTCGGTAACCGATACCCCGCCGCATCCCACTTCACCACCCCCTCGCTCGCCATCCACATCCCCTTTCGAAACACGTCCTCGCCGCCCTCCTCGCGCTTCACAAAATACACGGCGGCCCGCCCCTCCCGCTCGCTCTTCGCATTGCACCAGCGAACCGCATCAAACCACGTCATGGAGTGCACCGGATGATCCTCAGCTGTCCCCTCGCCCGGTTGATCAAAGACGTACCCCTTCCCCTTCGCCCAATCCCGAACCCGCCGCCACTCACTCCACGTCACCTCCGCCACCGCAAGGTGAAACGCATCAAGCTCCACCTCCACTTCCGGAGAATCATCCCAAAAGTTGGGCCCCATCTTTGATTTCCCTCCCGGAATCAGCACAAACCCATCCGGAAAAGCCGTCGTTCCCGCCTCCGAGACCGAAGACTGATCCGACGCATTTCCTTTCGGTCCGCACCCACTGCACAGCGAGACAAATCCCGCCCCCAGCAACGCAAAAACTTCCGCTCGTTTCATCGAGCCAACAGAGTGCGCCCCACCCCCTCGCCACTCAAGACCAACTCCCCTCAGCACTATTCCCAACCCTCACCCGCCCGGCATGTGGATTTCCCATAGCCAAATGTGCAGCGAACCCTTTCGTTCAACCGGTATACCCGAAGAACATTCTCCTCCCATGAAAACCTTTCTCTTCGCCGGCCTCACCCTGCTCTCCGCCGCGCTCACCCACGCCGCCCCGATTAAAGTGGCCGTTTTCAGCGACTCTCCCGCGCTCAACGAAAGCGTGTCCCGCATTCTCTCCGCCGCAAGCCATTCGCTCCTTCCCCGCGAGCAAGCGTCCTCCGCTGAGGTAGTCATCCTTGCGTCCTCAGAACCGAAACCCCTCACCGGAGCAGACCGCTCCCTCCTAGAGGCCGTCGCAAAACGTGGCGCAGGCATCGTCGTCCTTGGGTCCGCCATCGGTTCCGGCGACCCAGCATGGTTCAAATCACTCACCGGCGGGGCATGGACCACCACAAGCCGCAAGTTCGCCAACCGCCTCATGTGGTGCCCGCTCACCGATGCCCATCCAGTCACCACCGCTCTCTCCCTCTTCGATCTGGATGACGAAACCTTCTACGATCTCGACACCCTTCCTGACATCAACGTCCTCGCATCCACCTTCACGCCAAAGGTTACCTCAAAACGGGTTGACCCGCGCTCCCCTGAAAACCCAAACCGCGCCAACGTTTACGACCTTCAACCCCAGCTATGGACGTACGAAGCCCCCGATAAACACCGCTCAACCGTCCTTCTTCAGTCAGGTCCCAACGCATTGTCGCACAAAAGCATTGAGACAACCCTGCTCCGATCCATCGCGTGGTGCGCGAAGCGCCCGCTCGACGACGCCGCGTGGCCAACCCTCTCTGCCGATACGCTCCGCTATCCCAAGGACGGTCCCCGCACCCCTGCCGACACCTTGCGCTCGTTCGAGATTCATCCCGGCTTCAAGGCAACCACCATCGCAGCGGAACCCCTGATCAATAAACCCATTGCGATGCAGTGGGACGCAAAAGGCCGGCTCTGGGTTGCGGAAACCGTTGAATACCCCAACGGACGACGCCCCCTCACCGCTGAGCCTTGGAAAGAAACTGGCGTCCTTCTCCCCGGGAAATACGACCGCCCCGCTCGGGACCGTATCTCCATCCTGAGCGAACCGGACGCTAACGGGAGGTTCACGCGGAAAACCGTCTTTCATGAGGGACTCGAACTCATCACCGGTTTCTGCCTGTTCCGCGACGGGGCAATCGTGGTCGGTCAACCCGACATCGTGTTTCTTCACGACAAAGATGGGAACGACCAAGCGGACTCCGAAGAGCGGCTTTTCACCGGATTCACTCCTGGGGATACTCATTTCGTGGCCAACCACTTCCAAGTCGCACCGGACGGTTGGATTTACGCAGATACGGGCAGTGGACCGGAAGTCACATCGGTCACCCATCCCACGTTGAAAGCGCGTTTGAGCTCGGGAATGTTCCGATTCAAACCAGATGGCTCAGCCATTGAACAAGTTTCGTCGAAGGGCGGAAACAGCTTCGGCGGCGAGTTCACAAGCGACGGCGAGGTCTTCTTCAATCAGGCCACCTCCGGTAACCCTGTCCAGCACGTCGTGCTCTCGGAAAAAGTCCTCGCGAAAGGCAAGGTGGGAAATGCGACGAGCGCAGAGAGCGTGATTAAAGGCCGGCAGGTTATTCGTGAAGACATGCCCGACCGGGCGCCACTGATGCAGATTGATCAGGTTGGACGATACAGTTCAGCCTGCGCGAGTTCCGTTTATGAGGGAGGCGCGTGGCCAGCAGAATGGAACGGCGGCATTTTCACCACCGAACCCATTCTCGATATCATCCACCACGAACGCCTCATCCCAACCGGCCCAACATTCACCGGCCAGATGACCCGCGAGAATGCTGAGTGGCTGCGTGCGCGCGACCACTGGTTCTTCCCCGTCGCAGTCGAGTTTGGACCGGACGGTGCCATGTACGTGCTCGATTTCTATTGCCCGGTTGTTGCCCACAGCGACACGCGCGGGCCGCAGCACAGCAAGGCATCCGCATCCATCCGGCCCGATCGCGATCACTACTTCGGCCGGATCTACCGGATTCAGCATCAGGACGCTAAAGCGCTCACGGTTCCCGATCTCTCCTGCGCATCCGCAAAGGAACTGGTGGCGGCATTCAATCATCCAAATAAGCACATCCGCTTCACCGCGCACCGATTGCTGATGGACCGCGCGGACATCGCGTCCGCACGTGCAGAGCTTGTTCAGTTAGCCTCCGGAGCAGATGCGCACCCGAAGATGCTTGCGCTTTGGGCGTTGCGACGTTCCGGACTTCTCGAGGGGGAAACACTCGCTGCAGCGCTCGAAAATCCGGACGCGCGCATTCGTAAAGTAGCGCTGCAGGTTGCAGGAACCTCGGCGGGCTGGGAACCCGCGATTGCAAAGCGACTCGGCGACACCGATGCCCGCGTTCGCCTCACGGCGCTGGCGGCCCTCGCGACTGCGGACGAGGCGGCTCGCTCAGGGGACAAAGCCGTGCCGAGAGCGAAGTCAGACTCGGCGCAAGACACCGACGTCGCACGCGCCCTCCTGAATGCCCTTCCCACGCTGGACGACGACTGGTCTCGAAGCGCTGCGGCGGCTGCGGCAAACTCGAACGCGCTCGCGATTCTCGAAACGATTCTCAAGGACGATTCACTCAGCTCCCCTGCCGTCCATCAACTGGCCCAATCGCTGGCGCAGGCGGTTACCGAGCGAGGCGCTGCATCCGGCGTATCACGCGCGTTCGCTGCAGTTTCGAAGGCTCCCGCAGGGAACGCCACCGTCGCGCGCCTTGTTCTAGAAACGCTGGCAGCCCGCCCCCTGCCAAACCTCGACGCACCGACCGATGCCCTAGCGGCGCTCGCGAACGCCGCGGACGAATCCATACGCGATGCCGCGTTGCCCTTCGCTGTAGCGTGGAAGGCGCCTGCACCGCTGGTCGAATCCCTCACCGCCCACGCCAAGGCGGTGGTCGCTGACCCCGCACGGACTCAAGAACAACGTGCGACGGCAGTGCGGGCCCTCGCGCGCAGCCGCATCTCGGATGAGACAGTCCGCTCGACGTTGAAATCATTGCTCTCGAACAAGCCCTCTGACGCACTTGCGCTGGAAACCATCACGGCGCTCTCTGAGAGCAGCGAAAAGTCCGTGGCCAATCTCCTGCTCGACGCATTGATGACCCTTGCGGGAACGCCGCAATCGGCGGCGTTCGATGCATTAGCAGCTCGTTCAGAGTGGGCAATGCAAGTCATTCAGGCGCTGCAGGAAAAGAAACTTCAACCGGCACTTCTAGGACCCGCCCGTCTCGGGAAGCTCAGTCGTCACGCTGACCGCGAAGTCGCCAAGCGCGCGCTCAAGGTGTTCGACGAAATCGGCGCAGGCTCGAACCCCGCCAAAAATGCCCTGATTGCAAAACTGCTCCCTGAAGTTGAGCGCGGGACGGGTGATGAGTCGAAGGGCAAAGCAGCTTTCACCGCAGCCTGCAGCACGTGCCACGTGTTCAAGGGCGAGGGAAAAAATGTGGGCCCAGCTCTCGACGGAATCGGGGTGCACGGCGCAAACGAACTGCTTACCCACATCATTGATCCAAGCCGCGTTGTCGATAACGAGCACCGGACATGGAGCATTGCTCTCAAAAACGGCACGTTCGTCACGGGTATCATCGGACGCGAGAACGATCGAACCGTCACTCTCAACCTGCCCGGCGGCGCGCAGCAGGATGTTCGGACGGCGGACATCAAATCCCGTCAGGACACCGGAGTTTCGCTCATGCCGGAAGGATTTGAAGCCCTTGGTGCTGAGACCTTGCGGGACATTCTTACTTACCTCGCGGGCGGGGCCGGTCAGAACCGGTTCCGTGCGATTAACCTGACCAAACACTTCACAACGGACACGTTACATGGTCTGTATCAAAGCCGTGAAGCGAAAGGTGACACCATTCATCCCGAGAAGTTTGGCGTCGTTACGGTGGAAGGCGTTCCCTTCAGTCTACCAGATCCGAGCACAACCCCCACAGGCGGTAACGCACTGGTGCTCAAGGGGGGCGGTGGCCGCTCCTTCGCCTCAACCCTTCCAAAACAGGTCGAGATTCCGGTGGGATTCGCTGCGGGGAACCTGCATTTTCTGGGAGCAGTGGCGGGTTGGGGCGGCGGGCCGGACATGAAGCGCCCCGCCATGAAACTCACGATTGAACACGAGAGTGGGAGCAAACAAACCGAAGAGCTCGGTACGGGTGACGTTTTTATCGACTACGTCAGCGCGGCGGATGTTCCTGGATCCAAGCGAGTCAACGGCGTCGTGAAGCGTCACCACGTTCGCTATTTCTCCCTGCCGGTAAAGGACCGCTCGCCGGTTCTGCGCCTCGTGCTGGAAAGCTACGACAACGGCATTTCGCCCACGACACTGGCCATCACGGCGGACAACGAGGCCCCCAAGGAACGCCAGAAGTTCGCGGCCACCGCAAAGTCCCCCGCCTCGGACGTGGCACCCCCAGCCAAGCCTGCGGGATTCCCGGTAACCGGAGAAACGCTGCCGGAAAAGGCGGCCGAGGGGACGGTTCGTGCGTTGCTGATTGGCGGAGGCAGTTCCCATGACTTCGAGAAGTTCTTCCGCGTGGCGGACAGCGCCACGTTGAAGGAAGGCGGAAGAATCGTCCCTGCCTACACCTCTAACTTGGAGGAGGCTTTGTCGTTATTCGCGAAAGCAGACGTCATTGTGCTGAGCGCGAACCACGGGCAGTTTGGAACGCCCCCGTTCCAAAACGCGCTCAACGCGTTTGCGGATTCGGGTCGCGGATTAGTGATTGTCCACGCTGGAGGCTGGTACAACTGGCCGCCCATCTCGGGTTACAACAAACGGTTTGTTGCGGGAGGAGCGAGGGGCCACGGCCGAGGCGACTTTACGGTGTTCAACCGCGCCCCTGGACATCCGGTGATGAAGGGAGTCCCCGCAGAGTTCATGATTAACGATGAGCACTACCGGTCGATTCTGGACGTTGGGACCGAGTTTGAAGTTCTGGCAGAGACCGAAGTGGAGAAAGCGACCAATAAACCTTACCCTGCCGTCTGGTCGGTGAAGGACGCCAAAGCCAGGATTATCAACATCTCCCTAGGCCACGCCCAAGAAGCCCACAGCAACCCCGCCTACCAAACCCTCCTAAAAAATGCCGTCCTCTGGTGCAGTGGACGGTGAGACGGCATCCCTCGTAGAAAAACGCAGAGAGCATTTGCGCTCTGGTGCCAAACTAAGAGGCATTGAACTACTTACTCTTGGAGCATCCGCGGTCAGGAGATATTTGACTTTTTGCTCGCGCCCAAAGAGACCTACGCGTAGAGAGTCAAGACGAAATGTCACTTTTCGCTAATATTTGGGCCAACAACTCACGCCTTCTTTATTACGTTAAACATCTTTTAGAGTTTTCGACTTCTGCTGAAGCGAAAGCTGAACGAATCAGATGCTTTTTGAAGAGCGCCACCCCCGACCAGAAAACGGACATCGAAAGACGAACTAAATATTACAATCAAGTTTCACAAAGCTTCACTTTATCTGAACATGCCACGCCCGTGCGGATAAATTTTTTAAAACGCCAGCGAAACTATCAGATTGATTTATTTAGATACACGCGACTCTTCCCAAGGCATTTTAAGGTTCAGAGACTTTTTGGGGACGTCAGGCAGAGCCCAACAATCCCCACGATTGTGAAAGCGCGACCAATTCTGGAGAGCGGCAACTCGAACGGAATTCTTCTGAACCTGAACAAAATCCGGCACTTCAAATTCCCAACCGACCCAATACCCTTTTCGGCAAAACGCGACGTACTAGTCTGGCGGGGAACGGCTACCCAACAAAACCGAATAAGATTCCTGGAAAAGTTTTACCAACATCCTAACTGCGACGTAGGCCACTCATCAAAGGCGAAAACAAAAGGGCCATGGAACAAACCCTTTCTGCCGATCAAAGAGCAGTTAAAGTACAAGTTTATATTGTCACTTGAGGGAAATGATGTTGCGACGAACCTAAAATGGATTCTCAACTCCAACTCGCTTTGCTTCATGCCAAAGCCAAAAAACGAGACGTGGTTCATGGAAGGAACGCTACAGCCCGACATTCATTACGTTTGCGTTAATGATGACTTTTCGAACCTAGAGGAAAAACTGAATCACTTCACACAACACCCCGAATCGGCACTCGCAATCATCCAATGCGCGAAGAGGCACGTACGGCAGTTCTTGACGCCCCAGATCGAGGATACAATTGCCTTTAAAGTAATGCTAAGCTACTTCAGGAACTCTGGGCAACTTTAAGCCCATTTACCACATCAAACCCCGAGGCGACACAGTCTTGGGCACTCACAGGCTCAATCAGTGGCAGTCCAAAAGGCTTCTAGAAGACTTATATCGTGACAGATATGTTTCACTTTTTATTCATTTTACCCAACCTAGCTGGAGGTGGAGCGGAAAAAGCCATCATTAAAATCTCAAGTGCACTCGCCGACAGGGGGCACTCCGTCGACATTGTGGCGTTCGAGAAAACAATCTCTTACGATGTTCCGCCTAGCATCTCCACTCACGTTTTAGGTCGCCGAATACCAAAGGGTTGGATAGGAAAAAGGCTACTAGCTTTACGTTTAAAACGGTTTGTAGAGACTTTGAGACCGACAATAACTGTTTCAACCCTGCCGATCGCAGACGAGATCACCTTGATGGCCGGAGTAGGGTCACATTATTGCCGGATAGCAAACACGCTTTCTGCTGAGATTAACCAGATCGCAGAGCTCCAAGGTAAAGTTAAAGCGAAACGAAGGCTCGCGCGTTACAGGTCAATGTATAAGTCACCTCGATTGATAGCAGTCTCGAATGGTGTTGCGCTCGACTTGGAAGCCACGTTCAAAACAAAATCACCCATCCACGTAATACAAAACCCTTTTAACGCCGCGAGAATCAAACAACTTGCGTCGGAACGTTGCAACCATTTGCCCGATAACTATGTATTACATGTTGGGAGATTTGTACCGCAAAAGAGACACGACCTGCTATTTGATGCATGGGCAAAAACAAAAACAGATACTAAGCTAGTGCTACTGACTGACCCCTGTCCCGAGTTATTTTACCTAGCAAAATCTAAGGGAGTTTTAACCCGACTACACGTTGCAGGATTTCAAAAAAATCCGTATCCTTGGATGGCAAATGCCCGATTTTTAGTACTGTGTTCAGACCGTGAGGGAATGCCGAACGTTCTCATAGAGGCTCTTCTCTGCGGCACTCCTGTGATTTCCACTGATTGCCAATCAGGTCCGCGTGAAATTTTGCAGGAGCGTCTTCCCTATGCGCTAGTGCCGTGCGATGACGCGAATGCACTGTCCGAACGGATGTCGGCATTTTTAAGTTCCCCCCCGCGCGCTGATGAAGTGAACTTAGATGCTTATCGGGAGGAGATTATCATAGAGAAATATCTAGAAATAGCACGCTCGGAGACAAAGCAACTGGACCTCAACAATCACAAATAGCTTAAATCAAGATTGTTACCCCATTCCAGATCCCACGCGGGGTCATCAAATCGAGCAAACCCGCCGTCGTGAAAGAATGTTATCTCCCCAAAATACAGGCTTGATTGCACGACGTAGAAGTCAACCCTCGCATAAGGGAACTCTCCCGACAAGGACTGCGCTGCACTAAGCATACCTTTAAGGCAGTCTGGCTTTGAAACTAGCCCATCATAGCGTGGATATGTTGTAGTAAATGGCAACAGGTTCCATTGCGGATCGAAGTAAAGTCTCGCATGATTGCTGAATCGCAGTAAATCTACTTGGATGTACCGAGGATTGCCGTTCATACAGTGCACTTTATAATCCACTACGCCGCCAGTTCCGTCATCTAGGTACTCCTCAATGACAAAGCGTGGAGGAACACCAAAGTAATGCCACTCTCCTTGGGTCAGTCCATGTTCATATAGTCGACTGACTCTTGCGACCGTTTGTGATTTTATCGCTCCCCAGTTACACTCCCCTTTCTCACGCACAATCAAAACACCCCCCGAAATGTGCGTCGGCTTCACCACAAACTTCTGCGGTAGGTCATCAAAGTCTACTCGCTCAAAGTTTTCGCCTTGGAAAATTATTCTGTTCAACAAATCACCATAGCCCCTGTCGCTAACAAACTTTCGGACCGCATATTTATCAGCGCAGATGGTCATTAAATGATTTCTGTAGTGCAGTTTCAACCACTGCATCTTCTCATTAAATGTACTTGGATGCTCGATATTGGGGATGCAACCTAATCGCCTAGAAAAAAGCTGGATCACTTTCTTCCTGACCACCGAAGCGGGCACCTCGCAGTTGAACATGCGCGCCATAAACCAGCGTAAGCGCTTAAGCGGGCATCTATGGATTAGTTGACCGAGCATATCGGCAAACGCCTAGAGTCCGCGCGACACCACTGTGAGCCTGCCAAAACTCTCAACCTTCAGACTCGGAAACCTCTCCTTTATTTCAATAGATACAGTTTCATTATCTTCAATAAAATATACAAACACATGAGACATAAACGGCATGACTGATTGCATCGTGGTAAGAATTGAACCGTGAGAATGGAACCCGTCGTCAATGCACACGTCGACAGTCGTGGAATGAAAAACCGCTTTCAAAATCGGTGTACCATCGCAGAACTGGTCGTATTCGTGCAGCTCAGGACTGTTGCACTTGAATGCACCCTGTTCAACCAGATTGGCCCAGTTATCCCTTGCGTGGCTAAGGTCGATGTCGAAGCCAATGACCCTGGCATCCTTGAACCAGTCACACCAGACCGCAAGACCCGAACCCCTCAGTATGCCAAACTCAGCGACGCACCTCGCATTGCCCTTTTTCAGAAACTTTCGCAAATAAACCGAGTAAACTTTCGCATATCCGTGGTGGATCATCCTATCACCACCGGTCATCCCGCCACTCTCAATCTCTCTTTTGCACCGAGGATCTAGGCTGCTGACCCGTCGACGTTTCACATTGGACACAAATCCACCAAACTGTCCCTCTGATGCGATCAGCCACGCTGGACTGCCAACCACCAACTTTGCCCGAAGTTTTACTAGCAGCTTCACGACTAATTGTTTCCAAAGATTCTTTAATGATTTCATATAAATGTTATCGTCAGCGACGGTGCATCCTTCGCACGACTGTGCTACGGGCGCACCTGCCCTATCAAGCTGACTATTTCGCGCGCATTGCGAGCGATTGAGTTCCGTTCCAACTCGGCATTACTCAGGCGAACTGATCCGCGAGATTTACAAATCCAATCTTGCAACGCCTCCGTCACTTGATCGATCTGCTGCGCCCGTTCGATTACGGTCCCAGTGACCCCCTCTTGAATTAACTCTGCTGCCCCGTTCCTCCGCGTGGTGATTACTGGCAACCCGGCGCATAGCGCCTCAGTTACAACATTCGCGCAAGGTTCATAAATCGGGAGTGTCATCATTAAGTCCGACGCCGCATAAACCATCTCGACGTCTTCAACAGGGCCAAGAAATGTGATATTGCTAGGAATGCACATCGGAGGACGCCCTTTCCCCGCGACGATAAGCCGCACGTTTTTTCGTCCGGTTCGCTTGACCGCCTCAATCACAAACGGCAGACCCTTCCGTTCCCACCCAGATCCCACGAAACAAATCACAAACTCTGAATGTTTTAATCCAAATCGCTTTCTAGCATCATCTCGATTAGCGCTCGCCATTCGGAACGAATCAACCCCGTTTCGGATGATTCTGATGGAATCGGATGGGAATCCATAATACCGCTCGATATCCTGCTTTACCATGTTAGAATTAGCGATAATAATACCCGTGTTTTGAGGATTGTAGACCGCCGACTCCAGTGAGTTCATCTGGTGATTAAACTTACCCACTCCGATGAATGGTTTTTTCCACCATGGTGAAGACTTTCGTCTCTCATCCAACCATGCTTGATGCACCCCATCTCCTGCTCTAAAAATAGTCTGTTTCCGTGTTCGCTCTAGACTGAGCGTGCAATCCAAATCAAGTAAAGCCAGCTGTCGCTCCACCGCATCTGCAAACGCTCGGATGCGGTTTCCTCGGGACGAGGATCCTTCTACTCGGTGAACAGTTACCCGCTCGGGGGCGCAAGGCCAATATTCTGACACTAAGTGAATTTCATGCTCGGTTTGGACGAGTTGACTGAGCAGCCTTTGAACATAAAGCTCAGCACCACTTGCGACGGCGAAGCGTCTCCTGATTAGGCCTATTCTCATGCAGTCAGCGAAAGTGCGGACACCCCCGTATTAGTCGTAATTGCATTAAACATTTATACACCGATTAAGCCACATTTCCCTACCCTCACCTCCCCCAAATCGCCGCTGCCTTCAGGTGGACACCCCTCCGGTTGCACCACCCTCACGGGGCCGGAAAACACAGGGCCCGTGCGCAGCGGGTTCGTCGGTCCGAACAACGCCACTACCGGTACTCCCAAGGCATTCGCCAAATGCATTCCTCCAGTATCATTCGAAACCACCTGCGCGCACCGCGCAAGCTCCGTCATGTAGTCCAACATCCCCGTCCGACCCGCCAAATTCACGACTCGTCCTGCGTCAAATCCATGCGCGACGCGTTCCGTAATCGCGTGATCCGACGCCGTTCCGAACAACACAAACCGTCGATCAGGATTCGCTCGAATCAACTCACGCCACCGCTCCACCGGCCAGCGTTTCGCCGGAAAGTTCTCCGATCCAGCAATCAACCCGATCGGTGCATCAACGCCGCCAACGCTCCGCTCACCGGAAGTCGGCCGCCAATCCACCTCCCCTTCCACCCCCCACGAACGCAGCAAGTACTCCCAACCCCTCACCTGGTGCACCTTCCGCGACGCCAACTCCTCCGGTAAAACCCCAGAGTGCGTCAGTAACGGTCTCCCCCGCCCGCGACGAACCAACCCCAACCGCAAGGCGCCTCCGCTCATCAACGCTTCCAAATCGCCACGCAAAGAGTTGGTGAAAATCAAACACGCGTCCGGCCTCCGTTTTCGGGGCAACACAAACTGAAAAAAGTAGCGCCAACCGCGTTCGGGAAGCCCCATAAACTCCCCCTCAAAGCCAAACCGCCTTAACACAGGCTCAAACACCGCCTTCCCAACAAACAGGAACTCCGCCCGCGCTTTGCTCCGCTGAATCAACCGCAAAAGCGGAATCAGCATCACCAAATCCCCCAACCAGTTCGGCAATCGAATCCACAGTCGCGGCGTCTCACCCATCCCCTCCCAAATCGACCCCACGCCACTCGGGTGAGCCAAAACCTGCACCGGACAACGGATAGACCCCCCTTCAAACATGCCGCTTGCTAACCCCCGACGCTTGACATCTCAAACCCAAACTGCGCCAACAATACCTTACGACCACCCCAATAAAGCGCCCCATGACCCGAGTTCTCATCATCAAACCCTCCTCGCTCGGGGACATCATCCACGGCCTTCAAGCCGTCGAATGCTTCAAAAGTGCAAACGCAGACTGGCATATCACGTGGGTGGTTCGCGAAATCTTCGCCCCTTTGGTCCATGCCTGCGAAACAGTGGACCAAACCTTGGTATTTCAGCGAAAAAAGGGGCTTCGCGGGCTGTTCGCCATGGTCAAAACGCTTTCCAAAATGCAGTTTGACCTCGTCATCGACCTCCAAGGACTCCTCCGCAGTGGCCTCATGACTTGGAGTACCCACGCCCCACGGAAACTCGGTCGAGCAGATGCGCGCGAAGGCGCCACTCTCTTCTACAACGAAAAAACACCGGCCTCGGATCCCAACCCGAAGCACGCTCTCGACGTCCTCCTCGCCTTCGCCCCCCTGCTAAACGCACCGGCCCACCCGCTCCCACCCATCCGGTTCAAACCATCCCCGCTCCCGCAAAACGTCGCCCATTTCCTTGAGTCTGCCCCCTTCCCGAGCAAGACCGGTCCGGTCCTCATATTCCCAGACAGCCGCCGCGCGGAAAAAAAGTGGCCTTTCTTCGAAGACCTCACCCGACTCTGGCTCCAACAAAACCCATCCATCAAAATCATCTGGAGCGGCAGCGAACCCGCTTCGCCCACCCTCCCACCGGAACTGAGCGGACGATTCCTCAACCTCTGCGCCAAAACCCCCTTGGAAAGCCTGCCCCAACTCATCGAGAAAGCCGGACTGGTCATCGCAAACGACAGCGGCCCCATGCACCTCGCCGCCGCCATGGGTAAACCAACCCTCGCCATCTTCGGCCCAACCGATCCTGCACTATACGGCCCCTTCCCCCCCTCCCGCCCCACCAACCACGTCGTCAGGGCCCCCAACGGCATCCTCGCCAATCTCCCCCCCAAGGAAGTCCTCCTCCGCGCGACCCGCCTCCTCGCCCCCGAATGACCGCCCCACAAACGACCCCGTCACCACGGATTCATCGCGCCCTCGTTCTCGATCGGGACGGCACCCTCATCCGCCATGTCCCCTACCTACACCGCCCGGAGGAAGTCAGCCTCCTTCCAACCGTCCGTGAAGCCCTTCAAAAAGCCATCGAAGCGGGAGTAACGCTTTATCTCCACACGAACCAATCCGGCGTCGGACGAGGCATGTTTTCACTCACAGAAGCAGAGGCATGCACCGCAAAGATGATTGAGTTGCTAGACCTCGGCCCGACGCCGTTTCTCCAAATTTGCACCGCTCCCGAAGCCCCAGACGCCCCCGCCGTTTACCGAAAACCCTCCCCGCGCTTCGTCAGCGAAATCATCGCAGAAACCCAAACCCCGCCAGAACGCATCGCGTACGTTGGCGACCGAGGAAGCGATCTCGAAACCGCGCGAAATGCCGGAACTCTCGGCATCGGCGTCTCAACCGGTTTGGACGACCTCCATGCGGAACTCACGAGCCTCGGACTCCAATCCACCTACCCTGTGTTCGACAGCCTCCTCGAGGCAGTGAATCATTTCCTCAAAACTGTACCCGCATGCCAGCCGCAGTCCTGAGTTTTGATGAAGTCCGAGAGCACCGCAAAAACGCCGCGTTTGCGGGGCGCCGAATCGTCCTCACGAACGGATGCTTCGACCTCCTGCACCGCGGACATGTAACGTACCTCGAACAATCTGCGCAAATGGGGGACCTCCTCATCGTGGCCGTGAACAGCGACGCATCCGTCCGCGAACTCAAAGGCCCGTCCCGCCCGCTGAACCACGAGCAAGACCGCGCCTTTCTCATCGCCAGCCTCCGCTGCGTCGATTTTGCGTTCATTTTTCGAGGTCCCCGACTCGATGACGAAATCGCGGCGCTACGACCCGACGTTTACACGAAGGCGGGAGACTACACCCTCGAAACCATGGACGCCGGCGAACGGTCTGCGCTCCTTGCCGCTGGAACGGAAATCCGGTTCATGCCGTTTGTGGCGGGACACTCGACAACAGGGATGCTGGACCGAATGGCGTCGCCTCCCCAGACCTAACGCCCTCCTCCCACCGCCGCGAAAGCGCCCTCCTCTCCCATCATGCACCCATCCGACCGAATCCTTGTTACTGGCGCCTCCGGCTTCATCGGAAGCGCCCTCGTTTGGCAACTCAATCGCGAAGGTTTCGAAAACATCATCATCTCCGACATTCTGGGAACCGACGAAAAATGGAAAAACCTCGTCCCCCTGCGCTATGCGGATTACCTCGAAGCGAATCGCCTTTTGGCGGAACTGAGTTCGGAAGAAATTCGCGAAACTCGGTACGTTTTTCACCTTGGAGCGTGTTCAGCAACGACCGAAACGAATGCGAGTTATCTCATGGAGAACAACTTCGCCCTCACCAAACACCTCGCCCGATGGAGTCGCGAGGGGAATCGACGGTTCGTTTACGCTTCATCTGCAGCAACCTACGGCGACGGCTCCCTCGGCATGGACGACGGAATCGAGCACCTCGAGACGCTTCGTCCGCTGAACATGTACGGCTACTCGAAACACCTCTTTGATCTACACGCCAAGAGGCAGGGATGGTTTCAGCAGCCCAACGGAATTGTGGGCCTGAAGTATTTCAACGTGTTCGGACCGAACGAAGACCACAAGGGCGACATGCGGAGCGTTGTCCACAAGGCCTACGCGCAGATTCGCGATGAGCATAAAGTTCGCTTATTCAAAAGCCATCACCCCGACTACCGCGACGGAGAACAGCGCCGTGACTTTGTGTACGTCAAAGATGCGGTCAACATGACGCTCCATCTTGCGCGCAGCTCGGCCTCAGGACTTTTCAATGTTGGGACTGGACGAGCGTCCACGTGGATTGATCTGGTCACGCCCATCTTCGACGCGTTGGAAATCCCGCGCGCGATTGAGTTCATCGACATGCCAGACGCGCTGCGCGGCAAGTACCAGTACTACACCTGCGCAGACACCCGTCGCCTGAAAGAAACAGGTTGGAATGACAATGCCCACTCCCTGAAAGCAGCGGTCTCGGACTACGTTTCCAACTACCTCGTGCATGGACACCGCCTCGGCCAAATCCCGGGAAAATAAACCACCCCAACCACAACCAAACACCGTGACACCGCCCCCTTTTGAAGACGCCATCAAAGAACTGGAAACAGTCCTTCAACAAACCAGATCCCTCGCCCAAACGGTGGATGAAACTGGCGAATGCCTCGTGCGAGCCCTGTCCGCTGGGAACAAGATTTTTACCTGCGGAAACGGAGGGAGCGCGGCCGACGCCCTCCACATGGCGGAAGAGCTGACCGGCCGCTATTTGCGGGAGCGACGGGCCCTCCCAGCGATCTGCCTCAACGCCGACGTAACAGCACTCACCTGCATCGGAAATGATTACGGCTTCGAACACATCTTTGCGCGTCAACTGGAGGCTCTCGGGCAAGCGGGAGACGTGCTGGTCGCCTTCAGCACCAGCGGCAACAGCCCCAACATCATCCGCTGCCTCGAGACAGCGCACCGACTTGGAATGCAGTCGGTGCTCCTCTCGGGAAAAGACGGTGGCGCGGCGAAACAAGGGTGCGACACGCCGATTATCGTTCCCTCGAACACAACCGCCCGGATTCAGGAGGTGCA
>JBIIXW010000059.1:0-18883 GCA_044347165.1 Chthoniobacteraceae bacterium | reverse complement strand
TTTCGAAGGTATTTGCCGTCCGGCGAGAGGGATTTGCCATTGCCGCCGCTCCGACTGGTGGCTGCGGCGATTGCGTATTTTCCCGAAGGATGGACGGCGATGGATTGGCAGTTTGGAGGAGTGGTATCCGTATGGGCTGGCTCGGTTTTGCCTGGGGGGAAGAGGGCGACACGCCCGGTGCCGGGCTGTCCGCTGACGGCGATGAGCGTTGCCCCGTGGGGATGCGATTGGAGGTCGAGGACGAAGCCATCCTTTCCAGTGCTGATTTTCCAGCCTTCGCCGATCGAACCGTCCGATGCTGACACAGGGATGATGCGTGGGAGTGCTTCGACGAAGCCGCCGGAGGCTGGCTTGCTCCCCGCCGCGAGAATCTGTTTTCCGTCGTTGGTGAACTGGAGGAAGCGGATGCCGCCGACCTCCTGCATGCGTGAGAGAAGGAACATTTCCTCGACGTGAAATGTGGCTGATCGCATGAGGGTTGTGGCGTTGATGAGGTGAATCCTTGCGCCAGCGTCGGCGACAGCGATGGACGCGCTATCGGGACTGAGAGCGATGGCGTGGAGATCTTCGTTCAGGTGGCATTCACCGAGGGGTTTGCCGGTGGAGGCGTCCCAAGCTTTGAGATTCCCATCGCGTCCTACCGAGAAGATGCGGGCTCCGTCGGGGCTATAGGCGAGTGCGCGGATCCAACCGTTGTGCGCGGAGGACACCGCCCATTTCTCCAGCGGCTTTTCTTCTCGCAAATCGGCGCAGCGCATCGTGCCGAACGAATCGGCGGCGGTTGCGGTACCGTTTGACGGGTGTAATGCAAGAGCTTGTACCCAGCCTGCAAACCCCTCCCAAGGAACTTGATCCAGTAGTTGATGGCCGGAGTCGCCTTTCTTGAGTTTTGGTTTTTCTGAATCGGACGAGGTGGGCTGGGGCGGTTCCACGAGGCGCCAGCGTTTCACACGGGAGTCCATGGCGGCGCCGCAGAGGACGGTTCCGCACGGAGTGAAGCGAAGGCAAAAAATCTGGGTGTCGTTTTCAAACACCTTCAGAGGAACCAGTTTTGAAGGGAATGCCGAATCTGTTGCGCTCATGCGAGTGCCTCCTTGATGGCGTACATTTCCTCGTGAGCAAGCGGGAGCGGCTGGTTGTTGTGTTTGTATTCCACCGTTTGAGAGTCGATGCCGAGGGCTCGGTACCATGTGTGGAAGACGGATCCGATGTCGTAGGGGGATTGTTTGATGTCCACACCGAGCGCGTCGGTCTCGCCCACGACAACCCCTTGACGGATTCCGCAACCGGACATGGCGATGCTCCATGCCTCTGGCCAGTGATCACGGCCGGCATGGCCGTTGATGCGCGGGGTTCGTCCGAACTCGCTCATGGCGATGACAAGCGTGCGTTCGAGGAGGCCCGAAGCGGCGAGATCCTCGAGAATCGCGGCGAAGGCTTGATCGAACTTAGGAACGAGACAGGCGTGCGCGTTGAAGTTGTCGCCGTGGGTGTCCCATCCGAAGCTGGCGACTTTTACGAATCGGACGCCAGCTTCTAACATGTTGCGTCCAATGAGCATGTGGCGGCCGATTTCGGTTCTTCCGTAGCGGTCGAGGTCTCGGTCCTTGATCAGCGATGTATCGAAAATGTCGCTGCGCTTCATGAGTTCCGTGGCGCTGTCGAATGCGTGAGAAGAGGCTTCCGTGAAGGTGGGTCGGCGTTTTTTGGCGTAGGAACGGTTGAGGAGGGTGCGGAGTTCGTTGCGTTCGGTGTCTTCCAGTTCGCCGAGGTTTGGATTTCGGAGAAGATCGTCCGGCGGCTTCCCGTCGCCGAAGGCAAGGGAGCCGTAGGCTGGGCCGAGGAAGCCGGCGTCTTCGGCGCGGAACCCGCCGCGTCCCTCTTTGATGACGACGTAGGGTGGGAGATTGGATTTGGTGGCGCCGAGGAAGTGTGCGACCGCTGAGCCGAAGAAGGGGTAGGGGACTCCTCGATTTTTTGGGTCGCCGCGTTGGATTCTGGCGACACCGGACGAATGGGCGTTGTCCTTTGTTGCCATGCTTCGGACGACGCAGAGGCGGCGCATCTGTTTGGCGCAGCGTGGCATGAGCTCGCTGAAGTGGATTCCTGGTACGGCAGTTGGGATACTTCTGAAAGGGCCGCCGAATGTGGTGTTCGGTTTAGGATCCCAGCTTTCGAGCTGACTGATTCCTCCGTCGAGCCAGATGAAGAGGACTTGTTTGTCGGAGTCTCGGAGTGCCTTGGCGCCGTGCGCGGAGAGGAGGTTGCCGAGTCCGCCGAGAGCGAGTGCACTGCCTGAACCAGCCAGCCATGAGCGGCGTGAGAGTCGGTGATCCTGAGGTGTGCAGAGTGGCGAGGACATGGCGGGAGTTAGTGGTTCGTGAAGAACTCGAGGGATGCGATGGCAGCCCACACGAGCGAGCGGCAGGCTTTCTCGCGTTGCTCTGGGGTGAGTGCCTTTGCGAGGGCGGTTTGGACGATTTGGGTTTCCTCCTCGTCTGGCAATCGGGTGAGCACGCTGAGAAACAGTTCTTCTGCGAATTCCTTTGTGGAAGAGAGTTTGAGAAGACGCGCCGTCAGGTTTTCGTCACGGGGTTTGAGCGACTCGAGGATGAGGGGATTGTTCCGCAGAAAGAGGGTGCCACGGAGGGAGGGGTTGACTGCGAGTTCTGGCTCTTTTGGTGCGTTGGCAAAAGCGGATCGGAAAGCGGTGAGGATCTCTTTGAGCGTGACCTTGCGGTCGTCCGTCAGCGTGATGCTCCCGCCCTCCAGCAGAGGTTTGGCGCCCCACGTGGCCATGATGAAGGACCGCGCGAGTTGCTCGGCTTGGAGCGGGCGATCGAGCGCACTTGCGAACCGGTCCTCGGCTGGTGGGTTCTTGGCGTCGGCGAGTTGGCCACTGCGCTGGTAGGTTTGGGTGAGGAGAATGTCCCTTAGGAATGGACGGAGGCGAAACTGATGGTCCACGAGGGTGCGGGTGAGTGCGTCGAGGACCTCGGGGTGGGAGGGAGGGTTATCGGAGTGGTTGAGGTCCAGAGGTTCGACGAGGCCGCGTCCGATGAGCAACCACCAGAGACGGTTCGCGAGATTTCGCGAGAAGAGGGCGTTTTCGTTGGATGCGATGCGTTGGGAGAGCCGCTCGAGTGCGCTGAATTTCGGAATGCCGGGGTGTTTGGTCTTTTTGTCCGGAGGGACAATCCAGCGCTCGGATTCGGGCAGGTCGGGAATGGGGACTTCTTCTGCGAAGGGCACGCGCGGGCCGGTGGCGCCTTTGTTCCCATTCAGGACGGAAGTGAACTCCAGTTTAGCGGTGACGAGGCCTTCGCTGAGCCATTTGGTTTTGAATCCTTGGCTTGGCTCATTGAGTTTGAGGTTTTGGAAGACCATGAAGAGGCCGTTGAAATCGACCTGTTTGTAATCATTGACGGTCAGGTGTTTGTGGCATTGGGCGCACTGAAGGTCTACGCCGAGGAAGAGGCGTCCTACGTCGCGGGTGAGGCCGGGGTAATCGGTTTCTTGTTGGCCGGTCTTCTCGAGTCGTTTGGTGAGGAAGAACGCCGCGCCTTTTTTTGTTTCGTCAGTGAAATCTGGACGAAGGATGTCGCGCACGAGTGCATCGAGTGGGCGGTCTTCGGTGACGGCTTGGGTGAGGAACCGCATCCAGTTGTCGTCTTCACCTCGGCGTTCCATCCATTGGACGTCGAGCGCCTCGGCGATGCGAGTGGGGAAGCGTGGATCAGCGAGGAGGCGGTCGATGAGGGTGATGCGTTTTATGGGTGATGCGTCGGCGAGAAAGGCGCGAGTTTCCTGTGCGGACGGGATACAGCCGACGAGGTCGAGATGGATGCGGCGCAAGAATTCGGTGTCCTCGGCCGTGTGGGAGAGGGGTATTTGGGATTTGGCGGCAACCGCTTCGATGAGGGTGTCGATGGGGAGCGGCGCAGCATCGATCGCTGGGAGGGGCGAGCACGCGAGTAGTCCTGCGAAGTGCATGCCGGCCAGATAGGTGCGTAAGGTCAACGCCATGCCAGCGGGGATGCAGGGTGTGTGCCACGTGAGCGACTCAGGGACTGGCAAGACCGATGAGACTCATAGGACCTACGGCGGTGACACCAGCGTGTGGCGGAAGGGGAAGGCGGGCAGGCCGGCGGAGTTGGCGAGATTGCAGATGGGGTGGTCTGCCCACGCGTAGCGGATGGCAACGGGCTTTGGGACTGCGTCTGACCATACCACGACGGATGCGCCTTCGATGCGGGCGTTCGCGTGGTGCCATTGCTCGGAGGTGGTGCCGTCCGACGCTGTCACTCGTGCGCACAGGGCAAAGCCCTGCACGTCGCTATCGGGCGAGGTGAAAACGAGTGGGACGCGTTCGAGGTCGGGTTTTCGGAGGTTTGGGTGGACATGTTTGGGCAGGGGTATCGCGGTCAAGTGCTCTGAGGTGTGGTGGAACTCCACTTTGACCTTTGAGCCGTTGAGGTGTGCGGAGGAGAACATGGGGCCTGACCACGGGAGATTGATCCCGTAGGTGTTGGCGAGAGCCACCTTGGCGAGGCGGGTGCCGGCATCGTGTTTGTTGAGAGGGTGCAGGTCGCCGTCTTCGCAGGTATCGATGAGGTTTGCTGCGCTGGTGTTGGGGAGGTTGAGCGCGGCGAGTTGTTGGTCCCGGCATTCGGCCCACGGGCTTTCGGCGATGTTGGTTTTTCTCGGACCAAATCCTGGCAAAATGCAAAAGTGGAATGGAAAAGCATCTTGATTCCAACGAGTTCGCCAGTCGTTGATCATGATTTGGAGATGCCTCCCGTAGTGGGGTTTGCCGACATTGCTTTCGCCTTGGTACCACGTTGCGCCTCGGATGGCGTAGGGGATGATGGGGTGGAGCATGGCGTTGAACTGCGAGGGCACTGGCATCCAGTGGAGGGTGCCTTTGGTGGGGAAGGCGGGTTGTTTTGGTGCGGAGGAAGTGAGCGGCGGAAAGGCGGCTTCCGTGCCTGTGAGCCATTCGCCTGCGAGCGGAATGGTTTCGAGGTTGGGATTGAAGGGGACGATGGAGAACTTTCCTGCGGTAATGCCCGTGTTTCCGGCGTAGCCGTGTAGCTTGATGAGGAGCGTGTTCTTGCCGGGTTTTGCGGTGCCTTTGGGAAAGGTGGGGCGGCTGGCGATGTTTGCGAGATTATTCGCGGGGGTGGCTTGGAAAATTTGGGTGCCGTTTAGGTAGATGGTGGAGAGCGCCTTACACGCTGGAAAGTCGAGTCGCCAAGCCTGACCAAAACCCTCGGGCAACTCGATTTCTCGGCGAAGCCAAACGACCCCACCGTTTGGACAAGCGAGTTTCGAAAGCGAGGCAGGGAGAGTGGTGGTGCGCCATGCGGAATCGTTCGCGGGGAGGTTGAGCCAACGGGCATTGTTCTTGTTGCCGGTTGGACTGTTGCGGTGGGTCGCTCTTTCCCATGCCGCGATGGCCTCGACATATTTGGCCACGAGAGAGTCGTGGTTTTCGTACTCTTCGATCAGGCGATTCATGGTCGCAGACCATTCGGGGTCAGCGTGTTTTGTGAGTGCTTCGCGACTCGTCCAGCCTTCGACTGAGGAACCGCCGAAGGAGGCGTTCACGATGGCGACAGGAACCTTGAGATGTTCCCGGAGCATCTTTGCGAAAAAGTAGGCTGTTGCCGAAAAGTCTGCGGTGGTTTCCGGGGAGGCGATGGTCCACTTGCCATCGACCCGCTGCAGGGGCCGGGTCTCGGTTTTCCATTCCACACGAAACTGGCGGAGGAGGTTGTCGGCAGAGGTTTCAACGACGCGCTTCGCATCGTGGATTCCTCCGACGTGAAGCCACGCGGTTTTTCCATCGACGGTCATAGCCATGTTGGATTGGCCTGCGCACAGCCAGACTTCACCCACGAGCACGTCACGCAGGGAGATGGATTCCTCGCTCGATGAGACGGTGAAGGTTTGCGGATTCGCGTTGGCGGGCATTGGGTCGAGCTGGACTTTCCATTGTCCTGATGCGTCGGCGGTGGCGGATTGGGTTTGCGTTGCGAGTCGGACGGTGACGGGTGTGTTGGGCGCGCTCCAGCCCCAGACGGGAATGCGCTGGTTCTGTTGGAGAACCATGTGATCGGCAAAGATGGAGGGAAGGCGGAGTGGTTCGGCCGTCAAGGAGCCCGTGAGGAGGGCGGTCGCGATGAGAAGAAGTGCACGAAGGGGGAGCATGTTGGTGGGAGGTTGCGTGGGTGAGGAGCAGTTCGGGTGCGAACGGCAACCGTTGCGGCCGAGGCTCTTCGCTGGGTTGATGAGAGGCGGATCGGGGAGGCGCGGAACTCGCTAAAGACGGGGCATGAGGATGTCCTGCGCTATCATGCAATCTTTCGGTCGGGCTTTACGGTTTCTTGCGCTCTGTTGTGCGGTGGGTGCTGTGTCAGCTTGGGGGGCACCTTCTCGTCCGAACATGGTGCTGATTATTTCGGATGATCAGGCGTGGTGGGATTACGGGTTTATGGGGAGCAAGCAGGTGGATACGCCGCGGTTGGATCGACTGGCGGCTGAGAGTGCGACATTCACGCGAGGGTATGTGCCGACGAGTTTGTGTTGTCCGAGTTTGGTTTCGATTTTAACGGGTCAATACGCTTGGCGGCATGGGATTACGGGGAATGATCCTGCGAAGCCGGAGGAGGAGGCTGCGCGTGCGGCGGGCACGACGGGGCGCGAGATATTGAATCAGCGGATGGACCGGTTGGCGACGTTGCCACGGGTGTTGGGGGAGGCGGGGTACGTGAGTTTGCAGACGGGCAAGTGGTGGCAGGGGGAGTACACGCGCGGGGGGTTTACGCATGGGATGACGAAGGGAACGCGGCATGGTGATGAGGGGTTGAAGATTGGGCGGGAGACGATGCAGCCGATTTACGACTTCATTGGTGAGGCGCAGCGGGACGGGAAACCTTTTTTCGTGTGGTACGCACCGTTTCTGCCGCACGAGCCGCACACGCCGCCGAAAGATTTGTTGGAGAAGTACAAGGCGCGGACGGATTCGCTTCCGATGGCGCGGTATTTTGCGATGTGTGAGTGGTTGGATCGTACGTGCGGTGAGTTGTTGGACCATCTGGATGCGAAAGGGTTACGTGAGAACACGATTGTGTCGTTGGTGACGGACAACGGGTGGCGGCAGAGTGCGGCGCGTGCTGGCGTTGAGCCGCGTTCGAAGTTGTGGCCGAACGATGGGGGCGTGAGGACGCCGATTTTGTTTCGGTGGCCGGGTCGGATTCCGGCTGGGGTGCGTGAGATGCCGGTGAGTTCGACGGACATTGCTCCGACGTTATTGGCGGCGGCTGGGTTGAAAGTGCCGACGGCGATGCAGGGGAAGGCGCTTTTTTCGGTGGGATCGAGTGGGGGCGGGTTGGTGGAGGAGCGGGAACGAGGGGCGGTGTTTGGCGAGATTTACACGCACGACATGTGGAGTTTGGCGCAGCCGCACCGGAGTTTGCTTTGGCGTTGGGTTGTGGAGGGGGCGCACAAGTTGATTGTGCCGGTGACGGCGGATGGGCGTGCGCTGGAGGAGATTCCGAGAGATCGGCGGGTGACGGAGTTGTTTCGGACAGCGTTGGCAAAAGCGAAGCCGGAGCTTTACGAGATAACGACGGATGCGGATGAGGAGTGGGATGTGGCGGCGTCGAATCCGGAGGTGGTGAAGGGGTTGCGCGCAAAGTTGGATGCGTGGTGGGACGGGCGGAGTTCGCCGTCGGTTGCGGGTATGGATGGGGTGTATTGGCTGCAGAAGACGCCGTTGTATTTGGGCGATCCTTCGACGCGTGAGTGGGACGATCAGTTGGGAGTGGAGGCAGGGGGTACGGTTTTGGAGCGTTCGTTCCTTGTTGAGGGGGAACCTGTGGAGAGTGTGTTGCGGATTCGGCAGGTGGATGTGCGTGCGAACTGGGGGGTGGAGGTGAATGGGAAAAAGTTGGGGAACCTGATGCAGCAGGATGCGGCGTTGGCGAAGGTTTTTCCGGTGCCGGCATCGGCCTTGGTGCGGGGGATGAATGTGGTGCGTGTTCGGCCGCCGGCGGGGAAGGACGGGATAGTGGTTTCGGAGGTGCGCTTGGAGCCGCGGGCGGCGGAGGGGTTACTTTCGGAGGGGGGATTGGATGTGCGGGTGCGGGTGCGCGGGGGGACTCGGGTTCCGTGTCGGGTGACGGTGGTGGATGCGTCGGGTGCGTTGGCGCCGTTTGCGGGTGGGGTAGGTTCTTCGCCGGGGCGTGCGGTTCGGCAGGGGGTGGTTTACACGGTGGACGGGGATGCGTCGGTGCGGTTGCCGGCGGGTGAGTACGAAGTGTTAGGTGGGCGGGGGTTTGAGTATTCGTTGGCGATGAAGCGGGTGAAGGTGGTGGCGGGGCCGTCGGTCGGGGTTGAGTTGGAGATTGAGCGGGAGGTGCCGACGGAGGGTTGGGTTGCGGTGGATCCGCACATTCACACGAAGTCGTTTAGCGGGCACGGGGATGCGACGGTGGAGGAGCGGTTGGTGACGATTGCGGGTGAGGGGATTGAGGTGCCGATTGCGACGGATCACAATCATCATGCGGATTATGAGGATCACGCGGAGAAGGCGGGATTGGGCACGAAATCGCGGTGGTACACGCCGATTCGGGGGAACGAGTTCACGACGAAGTTGGGGCATTTCAACGTGTTTCCGGTGCGTAAGGGGGAACCCGTTCCGAAGGCGGACATCACTTCTTGGAAAGAGGTGGCGTCTCGGTTGCGCGGTTTGTCGGAGACGCAGGTGATTCAGCTGAATCATCCGCGCGACATTTTCAATGGGTTTCAGCCGCTCGGGCCAGGTCAGATTGACGGGTTCACTGGGGAACAGGTTGGGCCGCATTTGTTTGAGTTTGATGCGGTGGAAGTGGCGAACTCGGGTTCATTGCAGAGTGATATGATGGTGAGCGTGCGGGATTGGATGGCGTTGGTGAATCGGGGGCATCGGGTGACCGCGACGGGATCCAGTGATTCGCATGAGGTGAGTCGGTACATCGTCGGGCAGGGGCGCACATATGTTCGGGCGGGGGATACGAACGTTGCCGACATTTCGAAGGAAGAAGTTTATCGCGGATTCAAGGAGGGGCGTGCGGTGGTTAGTATGGGGCTCTTTTGCGATGTGAAGGTCGGTGGGAAATACGGTCCCGGCGACGTGGTGCCGAAGGACGCACTAGGGTTTGGTGGGAGCGTGACGGTGGATGCGGTGGTGTATGGGCCGAGGTGGGTTCAAGCCGATCGGGTGGAGCTTTTTGTGAATGGGCACAGCTGGGGGTCGCGTGAGATTGCGCCCGTCGAGGGCGTGAAGAAGGCGGCGGTGCAATGGACGCTGCAGGGGTTGCGATCGGATGCAGCGGTGGTGGTGGTTGCCACGGGGCCGGGGGTTACGCAGCCGTACTGGGATTTGCCGCGTCCGTATCAGGCTACGAGTACGCACCATGTTTCGCGGGTGTTGGCATTGAACAACCCGGTGTTTGTGGATGTAGACGGGGATGGAGGATTCATGGCCCCGTTTGTGCGCGCGAAGGCGATTGCGGCCAAGTTTGGGGCGGACGAGGCCAAGGCGTGGGCAGAGGCGCTTCGGGAGGATCTCGCTGTGAGCGAGCAGTTGCAGACGGTGCTTCGTCCGCGTCGGCCTTTGCCCAAGGCGGGTGAGTAGGGGTTCTCGAGGTTCTCGAGTTTAAGGCTGAACCACAAGTTGGTTGCGGACTTCGCGGACCCCGTCGACTTCGCCGGCGATGCGTTCTGCGGCGTTTTTCTCGGTGGTATTTTTAGCGAAGCCGGTGAGCACCACGATGCCGTTCATCGTTTCGACGCTGATGCTTGCGGCGTTGATGTGTGTGTTGCCGATGAAGCGGCTTTTGACTTCTGCGGTGACAGCGCTGTCGCCGACGTAACTGCCGAAGCCTTGCTGGCCACGGAATACCGCGCACGAGGAGAGGGCGAGCGTTGTGGGGATGAGGACGGTGAGGAGGAAGCGGGAGGTCATGGTTAAAATGTTGGTGTTTGGGGGTTGCGTGTCAACGGGGTGAGGCGTCGGCAACGTTACGTTTTTGATTCGCGGCTGAGGTGGACTGCGAGGAGGGTCCATGTTGGGAAAAAATCAATGCCGGGGATGGCTTCGGGGAGAAGGGCGACGAGGATTTCCCAGCGGAAGCCCCAAATGAGAATGAATGCGGCCACGGTCACGGCGTCGACGAGGAGCCAAGAGGCAGGGACGGCGATTTCGATGGCGTCGGCGGCGACGGCAATGACGAGTCCGAGCGTGGATGCGAAGGACGATGTTTTCGTCTTCGGCTGGGCGGACGCGGATTCTGGGTCACGGGCGGGGCGCGAGTTTTTCTCGGGCGGCAGGATTTCAAAAGAGACCTCTTCGATTTTTGAGGGGGGAGTGGTCCCGGACTCGTTATCGGAAGGGTTCATGGTTCGAGGATGGCTGGGGCGGGCGTTTTTGTCCGGTGGTGTCGTCGTAGGCGCTCCTCAACCACCGGCTACAGGGTGGCATGCCTCAGGCATGCGGGGGGGAGGGTCGGTTGAAGGAAAGAGCGGGTGGTTAGACCCGCTCTTTCAGGTTGAAAGGGATTGGGACGTTCCCGTCGCTGGCCCTTTTGGATGGGAGGGCTACCGGAGGACGGATTGGTGGAACTCGAACCAGTCGTCCAGGTTGTTCAGATCAATGGCACCGGGGAGGACGCTTCCGTCGTCGGGGATTCCGTTGGCGGAGAGGATGCTTTTTCGGACGTCATCGCCGTGGCAGTAGCCCTGAATGGCGAGGTTGTGGCGATGAATGTCGGCTTTCGTGAGTTTGGTTCCGTTAGCGCGAATCCAGGCTTCGAACTGCGGGTAGGTGGGCTTGTTGGCTTTGACGAAGGCAACGAGTGCGTCGGCATTTACGCCGAGGGCGTCACAGGTCATGGAGTCGTAGCCTTTACCGAGGCCGGGGTAACCGTCTGCAAGTTTGCCGGCTGCTTCGAGGCTGACTTTTTGCCAGAGCCGAGGGAGGTGGAGTGCACCGAGTGGACCGGCGAGGCCGGAGCTGATGAGGGGGACGTGTTTGGACATATTCGATTTGGTTTATCACGCGTTACCGCGGTCGGGGGAAGTGTGCGTTTTTTCGCGTGGTGGTGAAGGTGGAAACGCTCGCACAGAGGGGATTTTTGGGCGTGGACCTTCGCGAGTTCACTGGTATCGAGCTTGGCGTCGGCGGGAGGTGTGGCCGTTGAGGTTAGATTGGTTTTGGGTGGGGTTGCGTTGGGGTACGCTTTTTTGAGTGGCTCCGGTCGGGAGAAGGAAGGCTGACTAACCGCTGGAGTTTCCCTTTCTTAGAAGGTACGTTTTTACCTGTTCGACTCATCCCCCCCGGATTGTGTTTATCTCTAAGAGAAACGTTGGTTGCGCGATGCGCTGGAAGAGCCCTCTGACGGGGAGGGCGATTGCTCGTTTTTTCCGCTGCCTCAATGACCAGAGGGGTGTCGGGCGTCGTTTTCAGAAGATGGGTCGGAATCGGCAGTCGGCTGGGGCGGGTTTTTCGTTGGTGGAACTGGCGTTATCGTTGGCGATTATCGCGATTGCGTTGGTGACGACGGTGGCTTCTTTGCCGGCGGCGATTGATTCGAATAAGGCGGGGGCGCAGCAGCGGGCGGCAGCGGTGGCGGCGGATGGGTTGATTAGTGCGGTTTTGGGAGCGACGCCGGCTGGCTCGAATGCATCGGAGATGGTTGCGCGTGGGTTGCTGGCGCCGGTGGGCGCGGAGACGCCTGTGTTGAAGTGGGCGCGCCCGATTGGGAGCGCTCAGCCAGTGCCCGTGAAGATTGCTGTGCCGTTTGATGACAACGGGCTTCCGGACTTCACCTATTCGGCGAATGGCCGCGACCCATTTGAGACGCAGTTGACGCAGGGGGCGGGTTTGGTGGCGGTAGTGACGGTACAACCGCCGGCGGGGGTGCGGCGACCGGGTTGGGTATCGGTGACGATGGTGGCTCCTCGGGGGCGCGTGGGGGATTTTTCGGAGATTGAGTCGGGGCGTGAAACGTTGAAGCGATTTAGTCGGATTCACTATGCATTCGCGTATCTCAATGATTAGGGCGATGCGGCCGAGGGGGTGCGGGCTGGGTCGAAGGTGGGGCTTCACGATGGTGGAGCTGATCCTTTCGATGTTTGTGTTGAGCATTTTGTCGCTGCTGCTGGTGAACGTGTTAGGTGGGGCGATGCAGACTTCGGAGATGGCGAATCGGGTGGCGGGGCAGGCATCGGATTTTCGGGAAACGTTTGAGCGGATTGGTTCGATGATTTCGGTGGCGGATGTTGGTTCTGGAAAGGCTTTTGCGGTGGTGAAGGATGAGGGAATCGGGATGCCTGGGTCGAAGAATGACGCGATGGTTTTGGTGACGGGGGCGCGGCCTCAGTCGCGGAGTGGGACGCGTTCGGATTTGTACACGAGCGGAGCGGTGGTGGGATTTCGTGTGACGGCACCGGTTGTCGATGCGGACACGCAGCAGTTGATGGCGGGGCCTGGGTTAGCTTACGGGGATTCGGCGATGTATTTTCCGCGTTCCCAAGATTTAGCGGCGGGCAAGACGGACGGGGTGGCGATGAACTGGGGCAAGTCGTTACTTTCGGCGGCGTCGCAGTTGGATGTGGCGGCGGCGAAGGGTGGTGCGGTGTTGCCGATGAACTACCAGTCGTACAACCGGTTGGGGGATGCGATTGTTCGGATGGAGGTGAACTTTGTTTTGAATGATGGGACGGTTTCAGTGTTGCCGCCGCAGCACCGCTTTTTTCCGGTAAACGCGACGGAGCGGGGGGCGTTTTATGCGGCATTGGATGCGGAATACTCCTTGGATCCGGCGGGTCGGTATGTCCGTGGGGTGGTCGTTTCGTTAGCGACATTGGATGAGGCGACGGTGCGGAAGCTGTCTGCGATGTCGACGGCGCAAGGCGGGATTTTTCAGAAAATTGCGGAGGGATTGGACAATCCGACGGCTGATCCTGGACAGTCGGGCGCGGGATCGCGGGTGGCTGGGGTGGCGATGTCAACGATGCCGTTGCAGTTGTGGGACCCGGTGAAGTCGCAGGTGGTGGGTGCTTGGTTGGATGGGTCGGCGGATTTGAAGCTTGCGGCGAGGTCGCTGCGGGTTTCGCAGAACACGTATTTGTTCAAAAGGAGTCACTGAGGTTGATCGACGATGAATGCGAGCAATGAAAACGGTGGATGGGTTGGGCGCGGGTTGCGGCGGATCTCGAGCTTGGGTCGGCGAGGGGTTGCATTGGTTTTGACGTTGGCGTTCATGTTACTGCTGGCGTCGGTCTGTGTGGTTTTGATGTTTCGCGCGGCGTCGCATCGTCAGCAGCAGGCGGGTTCTTCGATGCGGGTGACGGCGGATTCTTTGGGCGAGGCGGCGGTTTCGGCGATTGTGGCGGATTTGCGTGCGGAGACGCGGGTGAACTCTGAGGAGGCGGTTTATTCGGATGGGATAGGCGGCGAATCGTTGCATTTGAAGCCGTTGTCCACACTGACGTTGGGTCAGCGACGGGAGTGGATGCTGCCGGGGAAAGCGTTTGTGGGGCGGACGGATTTTGGTTCGGTGACAGTGCCTGCGGTGGGGAGTTTGCCGGTGGCGGAACCGTTAAACTTGGTGAAGCAAACGCGGAGCGGGGCGGCGCTGTATGACGCGGCGGGCGTGAGTTCGACGACGGCTGCGGTGCCTTTAGTCATTGGGTCGCCAGTGAGCAGTTCTGCGCCGTCGCGGGATGGGTCGTATGTGTCTTCCGGGACGTGGGACAAGCCGCGGTTATTGGCGGGACGGAATCAATCATTTCTCGAGCTTTTGAAATCAGGGACGGAGCAGATGATTCGGCAGGCCTTGGTGGATGGTCAGAGTGGGGGGACTTTTGCGATGGATTTTCCGGAGGATGGGACATTGTCGCCGGATTGGGTGATGCTCACGCCGAGCGGGATTGCAGATTTGCGCGGGTTTTCTTCGGAGCTTGCGGATCCGGTTTCCAAGCAGTTTGTGGTGGGGCGGTTTGCGGCGAACATTTATGATGTGAGCGGGTTGTTGGACATCAATGCGATGGGGGATCCTGGGACGCCTGGTGTGCGTGTGGCGGTGGGGCAATCGGAGGGGCCGTTTGGCACTCCGGCGATTCCGACGACGGCGAGCGGGACGGTGTCATTATCTCTTGAGGCGGAGAATGTTCGCGGCGCCTACGCGGGCACGCTGATGGGGCGTCCACTGGGGCCCTATGTGCAGTCGGGGTTTCCGGGTAGTCGGACGGTGAAAGAGAGTTTTTTGCAGTATGCTTCGGAGACGTTGCCGCGGACGGCATCGGGCAACGGGCTGACGGCGAATGAGGCGTGGACGGTGGCGCAGACGTTGTTGATGACGAAGTATCCGAATGCGTTTGTTTCGGACGTTGCGCGTCGGTTTCGGAATATTGGGAATCAGTGGAAGTATTTTTATTCGCAGTCGGCGTTTCTTTCGCCGGGATTTTTGTACGACGCGAATGGCGCCTTGGTGAGTTTGGGTACGGCTGACCACTTGGGTGGGGACGGCTGGTTTTCGTCGAGGGGCGAGTTGTTGCGAGCGTTTGAGGGAGGCTTGGGGTTGAAGCCGGATGCGGCGACGGTGACGAAGTTGCGGCGTGTTCTTCCTTTTCTGAGTACGTTTGGGCGGGATGGGACGACGCCGGAGGTGTTGCGGAAGGAGATTATGCCTTGGCAGGAGGCGATTGGGAGGATGACGGCGGTTCAGAAGTCCCGATCGGTGGTTTACCCTTTTGGGGAGCACTGGGATCCGAACTGGTTGGATGCGAAGTCATCCGATCCGACGAAGCGGTGGGGATTGATTCCGAGCGAGATTTCCGGGTTTAACGACACGAAGTATCCGCAGACGCGTTTTGCTTCGTTTAACGGGAACGACAAGACGTTGATGTACTCTTCGGGGCAGGAGACGGCGCTGATTGCGTCGCAGAAGTTGTTGAATCCGGATTTGGGGACGGTGCGGGTGACGGGCACGACGCCGCGTTACGGTGTAACGGCGACGGATCCGATGCAGCGGTTACCGGATGCGAAGCAGGGGGAGCCTTTGGTGAAGCATCGGTTTTCTCTGACGCGGTTGGATTTATTTGAGAAGTATTGGTCGAGTGGGCGCAGCAAGGTTTATGAGGATGCGATTCGGTATTATTTTGGTTTGAAGTGGGAGACGGTGGGGCCGAACGAGTCGATTAAGGTGATTAACTCGCCGGAGGGTTCGGCGGATTACCGGTTTGGGTGTTGGGTGTATCAGGATGGGAACTTGGCGGACGGGCGCATTCTGACGTTGGCGGATGTGGCGAAGCTGGGGCGTGAGCCCAACTTTTTTGAACTGCTCCAGTCGGCTGTGGTTGCGGGGTCACTTGGGCGAGTGATGACGGACTTGGGTTTGAACTCGATGCAGTCAGACGATTATGTGCCACCGGAGCGGCGGCAGGGTGGGCCGGTGATGCGGGCGTTGGAGCAGGAGTTTGGTTCTGGGTTAAGCCCAATCATGAACACGGAGTGGGAGGATCCGAGTTTTCTGGGGAGTGCGCGGTTTTTGCAGAGTGGGCGTGGGGGATTGGGGGTGAGTTCAAATCCGGGTGTGGATTCGATCGACTATTTCATCAGCACGGACAACCAAATCTTCAAGATAGCGGCGAACATTATCGACCAATGGGATGCCGATTCGTTTCCGACGGTGCTGGCCCGTCCCTTTTCGGTGAAGGGAAGTGGCGCTCGGAACATGACTGCGGTTGGGACGACGGGAGGCGGAGGGGGATCTCGGTGGGCAGACTTGGCGTTTGGGAACGAGAATTTGCCGCTGATTTATGGGTTGGGTTTCTCTGCGGCGACTTACGACAATGATGGGAAGGATTTGTATTGGGATTGGTCGCAGCCTTGGAAACCCGGATTTTCGGTGAGGTTGTATGCGTTTCCGATGTTGTGGAATCCGAATCAGTTTCAGCGGCGGACGGCGGCGGAGGTGGCGGCGTTGCCGGACATGCGAGTGTTGACGCAGATTGGGAATAATCCGAACAGCAACAACAAGTTCTTCCGAATCTCGGTGGAGACGCTTTGTCGGAGTGTCGCGTCGATTCAGGACGGCGATTCGAATCGTGTGGCGGGCGGGGGAGCGGCGGGTTGGAGCGAGGGAAGTCCGTGGGTTTACAAGGACACCTCGGGCTTTGCGGATTTTGCGTCGGACGCGGTTTCGGCCTTTGGCGCGCCGGCGAATACCGCCGGGTATTCGCAGGTACCGACGCCAGGGGTGAGTTTGACGGATTTGGGTTGGTGGACGAGCGGTTGGTATCCGGCGGCATTTGGGTTTGGTCAGGTACCGGGTAACTTGGGGGGCTTCACGGACATTGGGTTGGCGGAGCAGCGCCTGAGCATGTGGACTCGGGCGGGATCGAATAACGGAATCAATACAGGGATTCAGATTTTCAAAGCGGACTTTAACGAGAATGCCGAGGTGATTGGGAAGTACGTGAACTTCGATTTCAACAAGGCAATTCCGAGTTTCAAGGAGCCGTTGATTTCGCCGTTGGCGCGCAGGTTTTTGCCTGCAGGCACTCCCTCGAATGCGCAGTACCTGTCGTCGACGCGCTTGCAGTTTGGCGAGAGTTTGCCGAAGGGCTCTGGGTGGCGGGTTCGTGCGCCTGGGGAGGCGGTTGTGAAGGAAGGCGAGCCATTCTATGACGTGCGGTTGATTTCTATGGTCGATAAGACCAAGGACTACTCGGAACCTGATGCTGTTTTTCTATCTCCGTTTGACCAGTACAAGGGAGCGGGTGGGCGTATGGCTGCCGCGAAGTTGTTGTTGGAAAAGCTGACGCAGGAAAGCTCGATTGTGCGGGCGGCGGAGCAGAAGTTGACGCCGTTAACGGGAGGGGCGCTGGCGTTTCAGATTGATCGAATCGAAGACAAGACGATGCGGCTGATTTTGCCGATGCTGCGAAAGGATGCGAACGGCCACTTGATGATGCATCCGAAGCGGAAGCGACCGATGCTGTCTGAGGAGGTGGTTGCCCCGGACAAGGATAAGAGTGGAATTTTGCTTGGTAGTGTTGGATATAACGGCGGTGGTGGTGGCTATTACCGAGATCCGGATTCCGGTAACTTTTATAAGGACGCCACGGGGGCTGAGTTATTTTTCGGACCGGAGTACAACATGGTGGCTCCGTTTAAGCGGGTGACGTTGAAGTTTGATCCTCGGATTATCGAGCAATCCTTTCAGCGGGATTTGGAGTATCCGGGGTATCAGATGGAGTTGCAGTACCGTAACCAGCTGGGGGAATGGGTTCCCTATCAACGGATGCGCCCAACGCGGGGGCCGAGGTTGGAGTGGGTGAAGTTCACCCACACGAACGGCGGTTCGACGGACAAGTTGGATTGGCCTCGCGGGTACGTGAAGTTTGATCCGCGCTCGGATGCATCGTCGCCGCGCTCGCGTGAGTTGGCGCAACCGACGAGTTTCACGACGCTGCGGCGGACTGCGGTTCCGTTCCCCCCTCGGAACGGCTACAACCCCTCTGCGCCGCCGAATCCGAACATCAGTCAGACGGTTGCGAACTACAACCAGCTGCGATTGGCATGGTACTCGGCCTATGACATGACGGGTCCGCCAGATGATGACTTCGGTTTGGATGTGTGGCGGGACGATTGGGGGCGTGATCCTCGGGATGATCGATTCCGGTATTCGGCAGCGATGGCGAGGATTCCGGGCAGTCCGTATTTCTTGTACACCTCGAGAGCGATGCCGGAGTTGTTCGGGTTGGGGCCGGCCACGTACAACGTGAATAACCGGGCTGAGTGGTTGTCGACGATGGGTTGGAACGAGTGGTTCCGGCGCGAGTGGTGGATGGGGTGGAGTCCGAACAACACGAACTACATTCTTTCGATGTACAACATTAACATCGGACCTTTCCCGGAAGTGAGGCCTCCGAGTTACAAAACTCAGCTCCCGACCATGACAGATCCAGGGGGGCATCCTTTGGGGTACGCACCGGGGAAGGCGTATGATTGGCCGCACAATTTCTTCCGATTTGACCATCAGGGCTACTTTTTGCCGCTGACGGGCTTTCCTTCGGCTCAGTTGTCGAGAAACGACGTTGTGCCGTTCAATAATCAGTTGGAGGGCGGGCGTTTGATGAAGGTGTTGAGCATGACTCCCCCCTCGATTGAGGTGTACGATCCGAAGATTGTGGATCAGCCGACGAATGCCGGGAAGGTCGTGTGGCGGGTGTTTTATCGGGATCCTGATGGGGTGGTACGACCGAGCGACGGGTACTTGCAGCGATGGACCTACGATGACACGGAGTTCGTGGGGCAGCCGTTGCAGCAGCGGGTGGACATCTCGGCTCAGTATTCGGTGGCGACGCCGACGGTGGATGGTCGCTTGGCGGGGTCTGACAATCCGCGTTGGAAGGTGAATGGTGCTCGGCCTGCGGTTTTGAATCGACCGTTTCGTTCTGTGGGTGAGATGGGGTATGCCTTCCGCGGGGGGATGGATTGGAAGAGTCTCGATTTCTCCTCGGATCGTTCGGGGGACGCAGCGTTGTTGGAGGTGTTTTCGTTGGAGGAGCCGGTGTTTAGTCCGCAGACGGCGCAGGTGGGGGTTCCCAAGACGGGTGAGATTCGGTCGATGGTGGATCGGGTGGTGCGCGGGGGGAAGGTGAACTTGAACTCACCGCATCCGATTGTGTTGGCGCAGTTGTTTCGCGACTTCCCGAAGGATTTCACTTTGGATCCGGCGAATGCGCTTTGGAATATTTCGAAGGACGACAATGGGACGCGGTTTACGGACAGTCAGGCGGTGAATCTTGCGTTGAACATGGCGGT
>JBIIXW010000254.1:0-6114 GCA_044347165.1 Chthoniobacteraceae bacterium | reverse complement strand
GGGGCGGTGACGTTGGCGGCGGATGCGACGGTGGCGGTGGATGCGGGGATGTTGGCGTTGAATGGGACGATTTCTGGTGCGGCCAAGCTGACGAAGACGGGGGTGGGGGCGTTGGTGTTGGGCGGGGATAACTCGTCGGGGTTCACGGGGGGGGTGGAGGTGCAGGCGGGGAGTATTGGGTTGCGTCAGTCAGTGTCGGCGCCGGGCTTGGGGGCGTTTGCGATGGGGAATGGGACGACGTTGGCGTTGAGTTTGGGTGGGGCGGGTGAGTGGACAGCGGTGCAGTTGGGCAGTTTCTTGAACTCGGGACGGGTGACTTTCGGCACGGGTGCGTCGTTGGGTTTGGATACGGGGAATGCGACGGCCGCGGTGGCGTACACGGCGGATTTGAACTTGCCGACGTTGAGTTTGGCGAAGTCGGGGGCGGGGACCTTGGTGTTGTCGGGTTCGTTGGCGTACTTGGAGACGCGAGTGGATGCGGGGACGTTGCAGTTTGGGAATGGCGGTGCGGGCGGGGCTCCGGGGAGTGGACCGATTGCGGTGGCGTCGGGGGCGGTGATTTCGTTCCAGCGCTCGGTGGCGACGGCGGTGGCGGCGGCGATTTCGGGGGCGGGTTCGGTGACGGTTCAGTCGGGGGAGGTTGCGTTGAGTGGGAGTAATACGTTTACGGGGGGGACCGTATTGAAGGGCGGAGCGTTGACCTTCACTGGTTCGGGTTTGGGGACGACGGGAACGGTTGCGGTTGAGGGGGCGTCGACGTTGCGTTGGGGTTCAGCGACGACGACGGATTTGTCGGCTCGGTTGAATGTTCTGGCGGGGGTGTCGGCGACGTTGGATGTGGGTTCCAATGATGTGGTGTTTGGATCGCCGGTGGTTGCGGGTTCGGGAGCGGTGCTGGTGAAGCGAGGGACGGGCGTGTTGACGTTGGGCGTGGCGAACACGGTGAACCGGACGGTGCAGGTGGCGGAGGGTGGGGTGAAGCTGGGCGTGGGGACGGCGTTGGCGACGGGGGCGCAGGTGGTTTTTGGGGGAGGCACGTTGATGTGGGGCAGTGGGGTGTCGGTGGATGTATCGTCCAAGGTTGCGGCGATTCCGGCGGGCGTGATGGCGGGAGTGGATGTTGGGACGAGCAATGTGTTGTTTAACACGGCGTTGAGTGGTGCGGGTGGGTTGAGGAAGTCGGGAAATGGCATGTTGACGTTGGCGAAGGGGCAGGCGGGGTTGTCGGGTGGGGTGACGCTGGCGCAGGGCGGGTTGACCTTGAGTCATTCGGACGCCGTGGGGTCGGGTTTGTTTACGATTGAGGCTGGGGTATTGGACGTGAACATGCCTGGGATCGTGTTGGGCGGGGGTGTGCCGGTGCGGATTGCGGGAGATTTTGCGTTTACGGGGACATTGGATTTGGAGACGGGGACGGGTGCGGTGACGTTGGCGGGGGGGAGCCGGACGGTGACGGTGAACGGGTCGAACTTGGTGCTTTCCGGTTCGGTGGGTGACGGCGGAGCGGGGTATGGTTTGACGAAGGCGGGTGTGGGCGGGTTGACGCTTTCGGGTGCGAACACGTTTGGCGGGACGGTTGCGGTGAATGCGGGAACGTTGACGGTTGCGAACGGAGCGGCGTTGGGAGGGGTGGGGTCGGGGACGGTGGTGGCGTCGGGGGCGACGTTGCAGTTGCAGGGTGGGGTGACGGTTGCAGGCGAGGCGTTGACGGTGTCGGGGGGTGGGGTTGCTGGAGCGGGTGGCGTATTGGTGAATGCGTCGGGGGCGAACACGTGGAACGGGCCGATCACGTTGGCGGGGCCTTCGACGGTGTTTAGTGCGGGCGGCGTTCTTCAGTTGGGTTCTTCGGCGGTGGTGACGGGGTCGGGGGTTGCGTTGACGTTTGACGGCGGTGGCGTGGTGAATGTTGGGGCGGCGCTTGCGTTGGGCACGGGTGGTTCGGTGGTGAAATCGGGCACGGGCTCGGTGGTGTTGCAGGCGGCGTCCACCTACACGGGGGTGACGACGGTGAATGGGGGGACGTTGGCGGTGACGGCGGATGGGGCATTGGGAACGGTGGGCACGAACACGGTGGTGACTTCTGGAGCGGTGCTGGATTTCCGTGGGGTTCAGTACACATCGGCGGAGCCGGTGAGTTTGGGAGGGGCAACGATTGCGGCATCGACGGGTGTTTCGTCGTTTGCTGGTCCGATTTCGCTGACCACGGGGGGAGGTGCGTTCAATGTGGGTACTGGTGCTCAGTTGACGTTGTCGGGTGCGGTGGGGGGGACGACTGCTTTTGTGAAGTCGGGCGCTGGAACGTTGGTGTTGGGAGTGACGAACACGCACACGTCATTGACGACGGTGAATGCGGGGGTGCTGAGTTTGCAGTCGGGCTCGGGTTTGGGTGGAACCACGCAGGGCACGGTGGTGGCGGCGGGTGCTTCGTTAGAGTTGCAGGGCGGGATTACGGTGGGGGCAGAGGCGCTGACGATTTCGGGAACGGGTTTCGGGGGGACGGGCGCGTTGCGGAACAAGAGTGGGAGCAATACGTACGGTGGGTTGGTGACGTTGGGCGCGAATGCGCGGATTGTTTCGGATGCGGGGACGCTGACGGTGTCGAATCCGGGCAACATTACGGGATCGGGTTTGACCCTTACGGTGGGAGGTGCGGGGACCGTGGTGGTGGGGAGCGTGATTGCGACGGGGTCGGGTGGTTTGGTGAAGGAGGGGGCTGGCTCGTTGGTGCTGACTGCGGGGAACACGTTTACGGGGGGTGCGACGGTCAAAGCGGGCAGCTTGCAGATTGGGAATGCAGGGACGACGGGGAGTGTTTCGGGAGCGGTGGTCCTGGAAGCGGGGGCGCGGTTGGTCGTGCAGCGGAGTAATGCGTACAACTTTGCCGCTAGCCTTTCGGGGGCGGGCACGTTGGAGCACGCGGGCGCAGGGGTGACGACGTTTGCGGGAGCGAGTCCGGATTGGTCGGGACCGATTTTGTTGAATGCCGGGACGGTGGTGATGGGCGGCGCGGATGCGTTGGGGTCAGGGGTGTTGACCTTTGGTGGCGGGGCGTTGCGGTTGGGCGCGGGTGTGACGACGGACGTGAGTGGTCGGGTTGGTGCGGTGCCGGCGGGGGTGGTGGCTGCGGTTGACACGAATGGAAATGACGTGGTGTTTGCTTCGTCTATTTCAGGGGCTGGTTCGTTGGCGAAGCGGGGGAATGGGGCGCTCGAGTTGGCGGGCAATAATGTAGGGCTGCTTGGCGGAGTGAGTCTTGAGGCGGGGAGCTTGCGGATGGGTGCTGCGTCGGCGCTTGGCTCGGCGCCGGTGGTTTTGGCGGGGGGCAGGTTGTCGGGTTCGGACGCGTCGACGGCGCGTACGATTGCGAACGCGGTTTCGGTGACGGGGTCGGTGGCGTTGGGTGATGCGGTGTTGGCGGCTCCGTTGACGTTGAGCGGCTCGGTGAGTCTTTCGGGTTCGGCGGTGATGAGCATCGATAGCGAGGTGAACTTGACGGGTTCCGTGACGGAAACGGGAGGCGCTCGCGCGTTCTCGCGGGCGGGCGCTGGGCTGCTCCGTTTGGGGGGCGCGGGTTCGTATTCGGGGGACACGGTGCTGGCTGACGGGGTGACGCGGTTGGGTGTTGCAGCTGCGATTCCGGCGGGAAGCGGCAAGGGCATGTTGGTGATGGATGGTGGCGCGTCTTCCGCGGGAGTGCTGGATTTGGCGGGATTTGCGGTGGCGTTGAACGGCGTGAATGGTGCGTCGGGGGTGGTGCCAGCGCGGGTGTTGAATGATACGGCGGGCACGGAGGCGGTGTTGACGGTGGGCGGCGCCAATGGGTCGTCGTCGTTTGCGGGTGTGATTGCTGATAACTCGGGTGTGGGCGGCACGGTTCGTTTGCGGAAGGTGGGGAGTGGGACGCTGACGTTGTCCGGCTTGAACACGTATTCGGGGACGACCTTGGTTGAGACGGGGACGCTGGCGTTGAGCGGTTCGGGAGCGCTGTCGAGTGGGGTTCTCGATGTTCGGCAGGGAGCGATTTTGGATGTTTCGGGGGTGGGGGTAGGCTTTGCGTTAGCGTCTGGTCAGACGTTGCGGTTGGGTGGGACGGTGACGGGCGCGATGGACGTGGTTTCGGGTTCCTCGCTGGAGTTGAATCGTACGGGGTTGGGTGCGGTGAACACGGGCGCGTTGACGGTGGGCGGGACGATGGTGGCTCGATTGGGTGCGCCGGGGACAGTGGCGGTGCCGGGCGCGTCGGATCGCGTTGCGGTGGGCGGGGCGTTCGTTTTGGGAGCGGGATCAGCCCTGACGTTGATCGATGACGCGAACGCGGCGGGCGCTGGTTCGATGGGCGCTGGGCGCTACCAAGTGATGACGTACAGCGGGGCGCGGACGGGCGAGTTTGTGACGGTGAATCGTCCGGTGGGAACGGTGTTGCACGAGAAGGTGACGATGGACGATGCGACGGGTACGGCGTACGTGGATTTGTATCGTCAGGCGTCGGGAGGAGTTGTGGTGAATGCGTTGGTGTTGGCGGCTGTGCGTATTGGGGATTCGTTTGCGGCGGCGCCGGTGGTGGTTCGGAACTCGGCAGTGGCGGATGGATTTAGCGAGCGATTGGATGCGGCGTTGGGGGTGACGACGGGAGACGCGGCGAAGAGCGGTGTGGGTGTGTCCGGGTTGGCAGCGGGTGGTGAGAATAACACGGGGTTGTTGGTGGGTTTGTCGGACACAAGCTCGGTAGGCGTGAAAACGGGTGGCGTTTCGGTTTCGTTTGCTTCGACGGGGTTGGGGACGAGTGGTTGGGGAGTGACGGCTCAGGCATCTGCGGCAGTGACGGTGAGTGGCACGGTGTACCGTCCTGCGGTGGCAACGGTTCTTCCTGGGACGGTGAACCTGGGGAACGTTCGTGCGGGGCAGGCGGTATCGGCCTCGTCCGTGAGTGTGACGAACACGGCGGCAGTGGATGGGTACTCGGACGTGTTGAAGGCAACGGCGGGGGCGTCGAGCAATGGGTTTGGGATGACGGGGGTGTTGACGCTTGGGGCGGGCGAGTCGGGGGTATTACCCATCGCTTACACGGGTGATACAACGGTTGCAGGCGGTAAGACCGGTAGTTTAGTGGTGGGTTTGGTTTCAGCGGGTCAGGCGGGAACTGGGTTGACGGATCTGGCGTTGACCTCGAGCACGGTGAGTGTTTCCGCTGCGGTGTACCGGCCGGCGGTTGCGCGCTTGACGGACGCTATATTCAGTTTGGGGAATGTGCGCGTGGGCGAGTCGTTTGTGCCGGCGACGCTGTCGCTGACGAACGACGTTGCGGTTGATAGTTACAGCGAGAAGCTCAATGCCGCGTTTGGCGTGGTTTCGGGTGATGCGACGGTGACCGGCGGGCCTGTTTCTCTCTTGAGCGCAGGTCAGACGGACTCGGCAACGTTGCGGGTTGGGTTGGGCAATACCGGTGTTGTGGGAGCGAAATCGGGTTCGGTGGTGATGAACTTTGCGACCGATGGAACGGGAACGAGCGGCCTTCCTGTGGGAAGTCTTGCGTCGCAGACGGTATCGGTTTCCGGCGGGGTGTATCGATTGGCGGTTGGGAGCGTGCCTGCGAGCGTGACGTTGGCGGCGGTGCGTGAGGGCGGGGTGTTTGCGCCGGTGGCGTTGAGCGTTGGGAACGTGGCGGCAGGGGACGGGTACTCGGATGATTTGGGAGCGAGCGTTGTGGGGGTTGGCGGAGTGAGCGTGAGCGGGAGTGTGGCGCGACTGGGAGCGGGATTGACCGATGGGACGAGCCTTGGGCTCGGGTATGGGGGATCGACGGCGGTGGCCGGATTGGTGAGCGGGAGCGCGACGGTGAGTTACGTGTCGAAGGGACAAGTGGGGACGGGGCTCTCGGATGCGGCGCCGTTGGTGGGGAGTGCGAGCGTTGGGGTGAGTGGGAAGGTGTACCGCTTGGCGACCTATGGGTTGAGTAGTGCCAGTGTGAACTTGGGGAACGTGCGATTGGGCGGCTTGGTGACAGAGTTGCCGGTGACGGTGAGTAACACGGCTGCCACGGATGGGTATTCGGATGAGTTGGGATGGGTACTTGGAGCGTCGAACAACGGGTTTAGGTTGAGCGGCGGGGGAACG
>JBIIXW010000058.1:0-19150 GCA_044347165.1 Chthoniobacteraceae bacterium | reverse complement strand
AGGCGTAACCTTCGGGTTACGTCTCTTTTTTGTTTTATCTGACAGGAGTGTGGGGGGGAGGCGTCGTAGGGTGCCGGTGGTGTCGTCGCTGGCGCTCCTCAACCACGGTGGCAGGGTGGCATGCCTCCGGCATGCAGAGCGGGGGCGGGGAAAGGGAGGGCGATCAGTGTTGGGGGTGCAGGCGGGCGGGGCTGCCAACGTAGTCGGCGGTTTCTGGAGTCAACCCTTGGGACAAGCAGGATGGGCAGAGTCGGTGCGATGGATTGGCTTTTTCAGCGGCTTCATCGAGGAGGAACAGGATGTGGCAGGGGTCGTGGAGGCAGTTCACAAATCGGTTTGTCGGGGAACCGGTGTGGGCGCAGCGTCCGATGTCTTCGACGGGCTCCGGCGTTGGCACCGTCATGCGTTGGTCGAAGACAAAACATTCTCCCTGCCAGTGCTTTGTTCCGACTTCACGGTGGTAGTTCACGATGCCTCCGTGCAGTTGGTAAACCCTGTCGAAGCCGTGGTGCCGAAAGAGCGCTGACGCTTTCTCGCATCGGATTCCGCCGGTGCAATACATGAGAATCTTCCGGTCACGGAATCGAGCGAGTTGGTCCATATAAGCAGGAAGCTCTCGAAAGTTCTCGATGTCGCATTCTACGGCGTTGGCAAACTTGCCCACCGCGGATTCGTAACGGTTTCTCACGTCGACGAGTACAACGTCTGAATCGTTTTCAATGGTCGACTGCCACTCTGACGGGGAGAGGTGATTGTGGTGGGTGTCGGCTTGGAGGGGTGCGGGCGATTTGAGGGTGACGATTTCCGGGCGGACCTTGATGGACAGTTTTGGGAAGGTGTCGTTTGAGCCGAAGCTCTCTTTGATTTCCATGTCGGCAAACCGTTGGTCTGCGTGAAGGAAAGAGACGATTTGTCGGATGTCATTTTCTTCGCCACCAAGCGTTCCGTTGAGGCCCTCCTCTGCGATAATTACGCGACCTTTGATGCGGAGTTGTTCGCAGCGCTCGCGCAAGTTGTCTCTCAGAAGGCTGGGGTCAGCGACGGGGGTGAACTTGTAGAAAAGGATGACGAGGTGCGTTGCAGCCATTCCGAAGTGTAGCAGATGGCGCAACCCTTTTGGGCTCAGTTCACGCCCTGCCCGCTGCTTTGAGGAAAATGGAATGGCCGGTCCGGTGGCGAGGTTTCGTTCGCCGTTTGCCCTCGAGGTATCGACTCTCTCGGTCCTCGATCACCGGCGACGGGCGACAGCATTGGTTGGTCACTGGGTGGCGATTAACCGGCGCGGCGACCGGCGGCGTAGGCGGTGAAGACGGCCAGGATACGGTCGCGTACATCTCGGAATACCGCGAAGATTTCCTCCTCGGAGCCCGTGGCATGGGCGGGATCGGTGAACGGCCAGTGGTGGCGGTTGATTTGGCCGGGGAAAACGGGGCACGCTTGGTCTGCATTTCCGCAAACGGTGATGACGGTTTCAACCGGCTGGTCGAGGAAGCGGTTCATGTGTTTGCTTTCGTGGGCGGAGATGTCGATCCCGATTTCTGCGAGGGCGCGGATGGCGAGTGGGTGCACGTAGCCTGCGGGGTTGGACCCGGCGCTGGCGACTTCGAGGATGTCTCCGGCGAGGTGGCGCAGGATTCCTTCTGCGAGGTGGCTACGGCAGGAGTTTCCGGTGCACAGGATGAGGACGAGTGGTTTCACGGGGCGTTGTTTTCAGGTGTGGGTTGCTGGGCGAGTAACTTGTGGAAGAGGATGCCGAGGAGGGCGCCGATGATTTGGGCGGGGATAAAGGCGGCGGCGCTGACGGGTGCGATTCCAGCGAATGTGTCGGTGAAGATGCGTCCAACGGTCACGGCGGGGTTTGCGAAGGAGGTGGAGGCGGTAAACCAGTAGGCGGCCGCGATGTAGAGGGCGACGTGGGTTGCGACCACGGATGCGCTGCTTCTTCGGATGACGAGGAGGAGTCCCGCCGTTGCGATGACTTCGGAGAGGAGCGATCCTGGGGAGGTTCGGAGTTTGGTGGAGATTTGAAGGACCCTGAGGTCGAACATCGCGTTGGCGATGAGTGCGCCCACGATTGCGCCGAGGGATTGGGCGATGATGTAGAGGAGGGCAACGCTCGGGAGCAGGCGACGGGCGGAAGTTTCTGTGAGGGTGACAACGGGATTGAAGTGAGCTCCTGAGATGGGGGCTAGGAGGCGGATGAGAACGAGGAGGCCTGCGGCGGTGGCGGCAGTGTTCGCGAGAAGGGCGATGGCCACATTTCCACTGGCGAGGCGCTCTGCCATGATGCCCGAGCCAACGACGGTTGCGGTGAGGGCGGCGGTACCGGCGAACTCGGCAAGCGCGCGTTGGGGTCCGTTGTGCATGGTCGGCTTGCTAACCGCCCCGGGCCAGGGCGGGAAAGGTGTTTTTTGAGCGACATCGATTTTGATGGTCTTAACGCTCGTTTAATCAGAGGGATGCGATGGGTTTGCCACTTTGTGCAAGCAATGTGAGTTGGGCGAACTTGTGCATTTATGCAAGCAGGCAGGTCGATTGCTCTTGGGGGCGAGACCGCAAGTGGGTTGCCCAGTAAACGTTGGGGAAACCCGTGGGCGGGTGGGATTGCTTCAGGGGAGGATCGTGATGCGACTGGCGAGAACGGCTTGGCCTTTGAGGGTGACGCGAGGGAAGTGGATCTCGACCAAGACGGAACCTCCGCGCGGACTTGCTTGGAACCCGTTTAGCGAGTTGCGGTTGAGGCGTTCTTGCCAGAAAGGGCCGAGGGCACAGTGCGCGGAACCGGTGACTGGGTCTTCAGGGATTCCGACGGCAGGCGCAAAAAAGCGGGAGACGAAATCGAAGGAGGGATCGGCGGAAGCGGCAGTTACGATGATGCCTCGGAACGGAAGCGTTTTCAGAAAGCCCTGATCGGGTTGAAGGGTTCGCACCGAGGGGTCATCGGGGAGTTCGATGAGCAAGTCCGTTTGATTGGTGTGGCATCCTCTGATGGGTCTGCCGAGAGCCACCTCAAGCCCACTCGGAGTGCGGCACGGAGCGCAGGGTTGGGCGGGGAAGTCCATCGCGGTGAGTTCGCCATCCCGTCGACAGGTGAGGGTTCCACTGCGAGTGTGAAACCGTACGGATTCGTCGCGGTGAAGGACCCCTGTTTCCCAAAGGGTGTGAGCGCTGGCGAGGGTGGCGTGCCCGCAAAGGTCCACCTCGCTTACGGGGGTAAACCAGCGGAGCGAGAATCCATCGTCCTGTGGGTGAAGAAAGGCGGTTTCGGAAAGATTCAGTTCGCCGGCAACACGCTGCATCCAATCTTCGCCGCGCGGAGCGTCGAGCAGACAGACAGCGGCAGGGTTTCCCCGAAAGGGGGTTGCAGTGAATGCGTCGCAGACATGGAGGAGGGTTGGCATACCGCGCGGGGCTGGAAGACGTCAGACCTCGAGCTGAATACCGAGTTCAATAACCTGACGGGGCGGGAGATCGAAATACCCGGTTGCTGGACGGGAAATGCGCGAGAGAAGAACGAATAACTTCTTCCGCCATTGCGCCATTTTGCTGGGTCCATTGGTCAGCAGAACCTCGCGGCTCTGATAGAAGGTTACGCCGTTTCGGTTGAACTTGCCTCGGGCCTCCAGGACTTTGCACAGGTCGTCAAAGACGTTGGGTGATTCGGCAAATCCGTAGTTGAGCACGACACGGAAAAACTCGGTGTGAAACTCTTCGACGTGGCATCGCTGGGCTTTTTTGACGTGCGGCGTTTCCTCGAAGTGAACGGTGAGGAGGATGACTTGGTTGTGCAGCGCCTTGTTGTGTTTCAAGTGATGCAGGAGGGCGAGCGGGAGTCCATCAGGGTTTGCGGACATGAACACGGCGGTGCCGGGGACGCGGATGATGCGGTCGCGTTTGAGTTCGTCGACGAGGAAGCTGACGGGGAGGCGGCCGCGAAGCATGGCCTGGTAGAGGAGGGCTCGTCCGTCCATCCAGGTTTTCATGATGACCCACATACTGAGTCCGATGGCGAGGGGGAACCAAGCGCCTGCGAAGAACTTGAGGAGGCTTCCGGAGACGTAGCCGAGTTCGAAGATGAGGAAGATGAGTGCGGGGAGTGCGGCCTTCCAGAGGGGCCATTTCCAAACGGTTTTGGCGACGAGGAAGAAGAGCACGCTGGTGAAGGTCATGTCGAGGGCGACGGAGAGACCGTAGGCGGCGGCGAGGTTGGTGGAGGATTTGAAGTTGAAGACGAGGGTGAGGCAGGCTGCGAGGAGGAGGTAATTGACTTGAGGCATGTAGATTTGGCCTCGGACATCGGGGTTGGTGTGGATGATTTTGAGTCGGGGGAGGTACCCGAGTTGGACGGCTTGTTGGGTGAGGGAGTAGACGCCGGTGATCATGGCTTGGGAGGCGATGATGGTGGCGGCGGTGGCGAGGAGGATGACGGGGATGAGGGCGGGTTTGGGGACGAGGCTGAAGAAATGGTGAAACTCGGGTTTGAGGGCGGCTTCGACGTTGGAAAGAACGAGTGCGCCTTGGCCGAGGTAGTTCAGCATCAGGGAGGGCATGACGATGAGGAACCAGCTTTTGACGAGGGGCGGGCGGCCGAAGTGTCCGATGTCGGCGTACATGGCTTCGCAGCCGGTAACGGCGAGGAGGACGAGGCCCATGAGGACGACGCTTTCGTGGCCGTGGTGGGCTAGGAAGTTGATTCCGTGGTGGGGGAGCAGGGCGGCGAGGACGCCTGGGTAGGCGGAGATGTTGAGGATACCGAGGACGGCGAGCGTGAGGAACCAAACGACCATGATGGGGCCGAATGCGACGCCGATTTTTGCGGTTCCGTTTTTTTGGACGAGAAAGAGGCCGAAGATAATGGCGGCTGCGATGGGGACGACGTAGCTGGAAAGGCTGGTGCCGATTTCTGCGTCGAGGAGGGAGAGGCCTTCGACGGCGGAGAGAACGGAGATGGCGGGGGTGATGATGCCGTCGCCGTAGAGGAGGCAAGCGCCGAAGATTCCGACGAGGACGACGGCGGCGGACGTGCGGGGGGTGAAGGAATCTTTGGCTGAGCGAAAGAGGGTGAGGAGGGCGAACATTCCGCCTTCACCTTGGTTGGTGGCGCGCGTGATGAAGCCAATGTACTTGAAGCACACCATCACGAAGAGCGACCAAAACATCAGCGAGAGCGGGCCGAGCACGTCGACGGGCGAGCCTTCAGACGGTTTGGCGTGGTTGAGGCACTCGCGCAGCGCGTAGAGCGGGCTGGTTCCGATGTCTCCGAATACGACACCCAAGGCCACGAGGGCGAGGGTCCAACTTGAAGCGTGTTTGTGATCCGACATGGCTGGTCCGGAGGCGCAGGGGCGCCTTCCTCTTCGCCAATCCTTTCCTTCTCGGGGGCGGCAGGTGTTAACGAGGAGTTAACGATGACTTCCCGTGGCCTTTTTGGAAAGGAATCAGTCTGGGAGGTGCCTGAGTCGAATCAGTTCAGATCGAAAAGGAGCGCGTCCAGTTCGGAGTGAGCGTGGATTTCGAAGGTGCCGGGATTTTCTGATGCGGCTCCATCGCCCTTGTGGAGCGGGATGTGGTTCACGGATCCGTTGCCGGAGGCGATTTGGAGCCAGAGTCCTCTTCCGGCGAGGAGTTCGTGGGAGATGGATTCGCCTGGGGCGAGGCAGATTCGGAAAATGCTGGCGTCTTGATGAATGATGGCGGAACCGAGGCGCCCGTCCGCCGAGATGACGAGTTGTTTTTTGGAGTGGAAGTCCTCTGGGCTGGGGTGCCACTCGGTGTAGGTGGGAGGGAGGTTGCGTTGGTTTGGGGTGATCCAGATTTGCAGGAGTCGGACGGGTTCCGTGGAAGACGGGTTAAACTCGCTGTGGAAGACGCCTGATCCGGCGCTCATCAGTTGGATTTGACCTTGGGTGAGGGTTTTGGCGTTGCCGAGACTGTCTTGGTGCGCGAGCGCTCCTTCGAGGACGTAGCTGAAGATTTCCATGTCGCGATGGGGGTGGGTGGGGAAACCCATGCGCGGGGCGACGGTATCGTCATTGATGACGCGCAGACTGCGAAAGCCCATGTGGGCGGGATCGAAGTAGTCAGCGAAACTGAACGAGTGGAACGTTTTAAGCCAGCCATGGTTGGCGTGTCCGCGTTCCGAGGCCTTCCTGACGAGAATGTGATGTGTTTCGATGTCGCTTCCCATGTTTGGATGATGCGCAAGCGGGTGGGTGTGTGCCAATACCGACTCTTTCGCTGTAAGTGGGCCGGTTTGTCGTCGTGCTGTTGGCGTGCTATGCTCGGTGCATGAAGCAAGTGGCGAGTTTTGCGATTGCGCTGGGTTTGGTTGTGGGCGTCTCGGGCTGCGTGGCTGTTCCGATGCGGTATGATGGGCAGGTGGGCGGGTATGTGCCCTCTCGGCCGGTCTCGTACGCTCGGACTCCGTATTACTATTACGGAGATATTCCGTACTACTATTCTGGTGGGCGTTACTCGTATTTTTCTGGCGGGCGGCGCTGTTACTCGGACACGTTGCCGTGGGGTGGGTATTATAATCACCGGCATCCGGTTTACCCGTATCGCACGTATGGCGGAACGCGGGGCAGCAGTTGGAGTGTGAGTGGGAGTTGGGGTTTGGGTGGGCGCTGGTGAATGGAGGTTGGTTGCTTTATTGTGTTGGCGAATAGTGGTTTAGGGGTTGTATTTACTTTCATTTGCGATGCTTGATTTGGCGTATTTGTCCCGTGTGTTGGCCCATCACCCTGAGTTGAATGATTCTGTGGTAAGGGCGTTTGAGTTGGGCGGAAAACGGTTTGAGCCTTGGCCGCGTGCGGAGTTGATGGGGGTTGTGAACTTGTCTGCGGATTCGTGGTATCGCGAGAGTGTGGTGCTTAATGTGGAGGCGGCGGTGCGTCGCGGGGTTCGATTGGCAGCGGAGGGGGCGGCTTTGGTGGATGTGGGGGCGGAGTCGACGCTTTTGCATGCGGCCACGGTGGGGGCGAAGGAGCAGGCATCCATGTTGGTGCCGGTGGTTCGAGAGTTAAGCGCGGCGGGGGTGTTAGTGTCGGTGGAAAGTTACCATTCGGAGGTGACGCGCGCGTGTTTGGAGGCGGGTTCTCGCGTGGTGAACTTAACCTCTGCGCGGGACACCGAGGCTTTTTATCGCGCTGCGGCGGAATATGAGGCGGGAGTGGTGATTTGTTACATTCAGGGGGCGGACAATGTTCGATCGGTGGGGGATTTCCGGTTGGAGACGGATCACGCGGGGATTTTGTATGAATATTTTGCGCGTGAGACGGAGCGTGCGGCGGCGTGCGGGGTGAAAGGGTTGTGGGTGGATCCGGGGTTGGGGTTTTATTACAAAAATCTGGCGGATAGCGCGCAGCGGGTTCGGTATCAGATAGAGACATTTTTGAGTGGGTACCGGTTGCGTGCGTTGGGGTGGCCGGTTTGCCAGGCGTTGCCGCATGCGTTTGAGTTTTTTGAGGAGGAGGTTCGTGTTGCTGAGCCGTTCTTTGGATTTGCCGCGTTGCTGGCGCACACGGATCTGTTGCGGACGCATGAGTTGGCGAAGTTGCGTGGGGTGATTCGTTCAATGGCGGTGGTATCATGAGCACGTCATCACGAGGAGTGGCGTTGGTGACGGGGGCGGGGCGTGGGTTGGGGGGGGCGATTGCCTTGGCGCTGGCGGAGGCGGGGTTTGACGTGGTCGTACATTTTCACCGAAGTGAAAGTGGGGCGCTGGATGTGGCTGCGCGTGTCCGGGAGTTGGGGCGACGGGCTTTGGTGGTGGGGGCGGATTTGTCAGTGGCGGAGGGTGTGGAGCGGGTGCGCGGTGAGGTGGAGTCAGGGTTTGGTCGGCTGGATGTGCTGGTTAATAACGCTGGGGTGTATGTTGGTAAGCACGGGCTTGAGTTGTCGGATGCCGAGTGGCGAGAGGGGTTGGATACGACCGTTACGCAGACGTTTTTGACCACGCGGGCGTTACTCCCGCTTTTGCGCCGTTCTGGGCGTGGGCGGATTGTGAACATTGGTGATTCCGGAGCGGACCGTCCGGGAGCACGGGATCTCGCTTGGAGCTATCATATTGGAAAGACGGGGGTTTGGATTTTGACGCGCTCGTTGGCGGCGGAGGAGGCGGCACACGGGATTGCGGCGAATATGGTGAGTCCGGGTTTCTTGGAGAACAGCGTGGGGAGTCCGGGGGAGCGTGGGATTCCGGCGGGGCGTAAGGGGGCTTTTGATGATGTGACGGGGGCGGTCCTGTATTTGGCGTGTGAGGCGTCGGCGTATGTGACGGGATCGAATGTGGTTGTGGGTGGAGGATGGAACTTACGATGAGCGCATTGCAACCGGTCTTCTTTCATGGCACGGCACGTGGACCGCACCGGGATGCCTTGTTGAGGCGGATGTTGCAAACGGGTGAGGTGCATCCTTCCTTGCACTACCTCAGTGGGCGACAGGCGTCGTTGTGGATGCGGGTGCATGAGGTGCATGCGCCGCTGTTTCAGGATGATGCGTTCGTTGGGATTTTCGAGCGCGTCGCCAAGAGGTTGAGTGGGATGGGAGTGTTTGGGGGTGTCGTGGCGTTGGGTCCAGGGGGCGGTGAGAAAGAGGTGTTGATGTTGGAAGCGGTTGACCGGAGCGGTGTGGGTGTTGAGTTCGTCGCGATTGATGCGAGTGCAGAGCTTGCGTTGATGTCTGTGGAGCGGGCGGATCAGGTGGGGGGAGGCCGCACGATGGCTGTGGTGGGTGATTTGGAGGAGTTGGGCGGAATCTTGGAGGCGGTTGGGGAATATGAAGGCCGAGGGGCTCGGGTGTTCACGGCGTTTGGGATTACTCCGAATCTGTTGCCGGATGGTCTGTTATCGTCGATTCGGTTGGGGATGCGCGACGGGGACATTCTTGCGATAAGCGCAAACCTCGCGCGGGAGGGGGTAGATGAGGAGGTGCCAGGGATGCGGGATGTTCGTGAGGTTGTTTTGGCTCAGTACGATAACGAGGAGACGCGCCAGTGGCTGAGGCGTTTGTTTGTGGAGGAGGGCTTGGAGGGAGATTACGGCGATGTGCGGTTTGAGGTGGGGCAGATTGGGGGGAATTGCGCGGTGATTGCGGATGCGTGTTTGGTGTCGCGTCGGGCGGGATTGCCGGAGCGGTTGAAGCTGTTTTTTAGTTTACGCTTCACCGCGCGTACGTTTCCGGAGTTGCTTCGACGTCATGGGTTTAACGTTTTTTCGGCTGAGGTGACACCCTGCGGTCACGAGGGAGTTTGGCTTTGCTCGCTAGCGGATTGAGTGATTCTTGGGTGCGGGTTTGCCCCGGAGCGGGAGTGCGGCAGGCGGGGTGGTTCAGGTACCGCAGAAAGTATTGCGAACGCGCTGATCTAGGGAGGGAGCACTTGCGAAGGGGGCTGTTTTTTCATCGAGGGCGAACGGTGTTTGGAGGGCAGCGTGGAGTCGGTGAAACGGAGCGAAGTCGCCCAAATCTTCCGCTGAGCGGATGACACTTTCGATGAGGTGATTGCGAGGGATGATGACGGGGTTTACCTGGCGCATGGCCGTGTGGCGCTCGGCGGCGGATGCGGGTTCGGACTGAACGGCTGCCTTCCAATCTCGATGCCATTGCTGGCATTCGGGGGCGTTGCCGATTTCGCTGAGGAGCGAGGGGCCGTCGCAGGGTGTTTCTTGGGTGGGGAATGGAGAGGCTTCCTGAGTGAGGGCGTGGAAGGTTCGGGTGAAGTCGGCACCGTTTTGCTGCATCAGTTCTAGAAGGCGCGTGAAAAGAGGGTCAGCGTTGGGGTGCCCGGCTGGGAGTCCGAGTTTTGAGTGGCGGTGGGTTTGAGAGACTGACTGGTAGGTTTTGCTGAAGGCATCCAACGAGCGGGTGGCTGCGGGGACGGCGTCTGCTGGATTTTTGCCACAGAGCGGAAGCAGGCATTCGGCGAATCGGGTGAGGTTCCATTGGGCGATGGACGGTTGATTGGAGAACGCGTATCGGCCGTTGGTGTCGATGTAACTGAAGGTCTTTTTTGGGTGGTATTCGTCGAGAAAAGCGCAGGGGCCGAAGTCCAGGGTTTCCCCGGAGACGGTCATGTTGTCGGTGTTCATGACGCCATGGATGAAGCCGATGCGTATCCAGTCTGCGATGAGCAGGGCTTGGTGGGTGCAGACGGCCTCGAGGAGTGCCAGATAGCGGTCGGGGCCTTGGTGCTGAGCGCAGTCGGGGTGGTGTCGTTCGATCACGTGCTCCGCGAGGGTGGCGAGGGAGTCGATGTCCCCGCGTGCGGCGAAGTATTCAAAGGTGCCGATGCGGATGTGACTTTTTGCGATGCGGGTGAGGATGGCTCCGGGCAGGGGTGTTTCTCTGAACACGAGGTCGCCTGTGGCCACTGCGGCGAGGGCTCGGGTGGTTGGGATGCTGAGCGCGTGGAGCGCTTCGCTGACGAGGTATTCTCGGAGCACGGGGCCGAGGGCGGCGCGGCCATCGCCGCGGCGGGAGAAGCGGGTTGGTCCAGCGCCTTTGAGTTGGATATCGCGGAGGGATCCGTCTGCGAGGCGGATCTCTCCGAGGAGCATGGCTCGTCCGTCCCCAAGTTGGGGAACGAAGTTTCCGAACTGATGGCCGGCGTAGGCTTGCGCGATGGGGGCTGAGCCGGGGAGGAGGGTCTGTCCTGAGAAGATTTGCTCGGGAGGCGCTGAGAGGGAGAGACCGAGGCAATCTGCGAGGGAGGTATTGAACCAGATGAGGGATGGGCGTTGAAACTCGAGAGCAGCGGCAGCCTCCGAAAAGGTCTTACCGAGGTTTTTGTAGATGGCTTGTAGCAAGCGATTAGTTGGTGGTGATAACCGCTGGCTCGGAGCTAACGGTACCGAAGTAGTTGGTAATTTCGCATCGGTACTGACGAACGCCAACGTCGGCTTTGGCGAGGGGAAGCTCCGAGGAGGTTGCGCCGTTCACGGCGACCCACGACTTTCCGTCTCCGATTCCGGTTCCGAGTGAGAACCATTGATAGGTTAAGTCTTTGGCCTTGTCGTCGCTGGGGATGACGGCGGTGATGGACAACGGGGTTGGGTTGGTTGAGGCCGTGGCAAGGTACGTCGCGGAGACGGGTTGTTTGCCGATTCCCGCCACACTTCCGAACTCGAGTCCGCCGACGTAAGCTCGGTCGGCGCCTTCGGTCACAAAAGCGTCTTTGGTGTAGCGGAACGCGATGGTGCGAGCGCCTGCGGCGACGGAGAGCGATTTCCGATTCCACGACTGTTCCCCGCTGAGAGCGGTGGCCTCTTTGCCGTCGATCAGGACGGAGAGTTTGTCGTAGGTGGCTTCGGAGCTCGTTTTCCAATAAAAGGAAAGTCCAGAGGATGCGGCGGCGGTGAACTTCACTGAGACCTCGGTGTACCCGCCGTTGGATACCTTGCCACTTACACCGGTTTCGGCGAGATCAGTATTTTCAGGCAAGTCGTCTGACTGAGACGCCCACGGGTTGGCTGATATGCCGAAGAAGTTCATGCCGAATCCTTTGCCAGCGAGTTGCGAATCTTTTCCGAGGAACGAGTAAAAGGTTCCGCCTTTGGCAATGTTGAGATGAACGTCTTGGGTGACCATGTTTCCGAATCGGTCGATGGCGGTGGCCACAAGGTTGTCGGGCCATGCGAACGAGACCTCTGTGGGTTCGGAAGCAGTTGCCGAGAGTTTGACGGGAAGGATTGCGTTGATTCCTACCTTGGCTGTGACGAGAGATGTACCCTCGAATCCTGCGAGGCCGGTCGATGGGCTCGTTAATGTTGCGTCAGCGGACATTGTTGCTGAAAGGCCGTTAATCGCCGTGATGATGGTTCCTTCCGGAATGCCGGGGCCAGTGATTTTTGACCCTGGTGACAGGAATACGTTTTGAGTTTTCGCTGTCAGTGTTTTGGAGTTCGCGACCGTGGTCGCGGTGAAGTTCACGGGGGCCGTGGAGGAGGCGGTTGGAGATTGGGAGAGGGTGAGCAGATTTTTTGATACTTTCGTCACGGTGGTGCCTGTTGGGATTCCCGGACCGGAGATGGGTGTTCCGACGATGGGGGTGATATCAGAGGAGGCGAGCGTAACAGTTTTGTTATTATTGATGATGTACCCATCGCAGTTCACCGTTGAAATCGATGAGGCTGATGCTGGTTTTGAGAGGGTTACGGTGTGGGTGCTGGATGCGGTGACGGTTGTACCTGCTGGAATCCCGGGACCGGTGATGGGGGAACCGACGAGTATTCTCGTTCCTCCGGGCGATAGGGTGACGGCTTTTTTGCCGATCGTTGTGAGGGCATTCACAGAGACCGTTTTGGTAGAGGCCGCTGTGGTGGCACTGGATAGGGTGACATTGGACCCCGAGACTGAATGAACGGTGGTGCCTTGTGGGATACCGTCTCCGGATACGGACATGCCTGGCAGGATATTGAGTCCTGGCGCAGACAGCACTCGCTTGGATTTGTCTCTGAGGATGGGGAGGGTTTGGACGGAGGCGACCGTGGGCACACCGGAGATCGTTTGTGTTTCGGGTTGGAAGGTGAGGCCTTTTGGAAGTGTGCCGACGAGGGAAACGGTGGGTGATTCGCCTTCGAGGCTGAAGACGTGGTGGAATGCGGCGAAGACTTTTCCGGAGACGGTCTGGTTGCTGGTGAATGCCAAGGTGGGGGTACTGCCAGCGATGTTTCCGGCGAGGCGATATCCACCAATAGAGCCGTATTTGGGGAAACCAGCGGCTTCGCGAATCGTGTAGGTGCTGCCTGAGACTGGTTCTGGGATGAGATGAGAGGCGCCCTCGACCTTTAGGTAGTAGGTTCCTGGTTCGAGGTTCGCCTCTGTGACAGCGGCTTCCATTCGGTCGTTCATGGAAGAGGTTCTGATCACGACGCCCCGATCTGTCAGGAGTGAGAGCCTGACCTTGAGGTTGGGAGAGACGGCGCTGGGGGTGCATGTTGCGACGACCGTGCCGCCGGATGTGGTGAAGGAGTAGAAGTCTGCATCGCTCGAACTATGGATGACCCCTTCGGCGATGAACTGGTTTTGTTGGACGGAGAGAGGGCTCGCCGAAGCCATGGTATTTTGGTCTTCGTCGTCGACGAAACTGACTGAGTTTTGCGTGCGAGTAATGATGGCGAGATCGTCTTGGAATTTGTTCCCTTTCCCGACTTGTTTGAAGTAGGAGCCGGGTTTCGACCATTGCGTGACGGATTTTGAGCCGGCTCCCATGATGGGGCCCCAAGAGAGAGAGCCTTCACCGTGGCCGAGGTAGTATTCTGCGGTTGGCGTCCCCCAGTGTCCGAGTCCTAACGTGTGTCCAACTTCGTGTGAGATGGTGTCCGCACAGTTGTTTCTCTCCTGCGTAAAGGCCCAGCAGTGGCGAAATCCCACTCTCGTGATATCGGGGGTAGGCGATGCAATCTGTTGAGAGCTGAAGCCCCCTAGAACAGCGACCCCGCCATCTTTGGGGGCAGCAGTTTTTGTCGGGGTAATCCAAGCCTGAACCCAGTTTTTGTTGTTTTTAATCGCTCGATCGAGGGCGGCTGGATCTGTGGTTACGTTGATTTTGAACGGCTTGAAGTCTTCCGCCACCCGAGCGTGTATATATGAGATATCTGAGGCGTTGAGGGTGGTGTTAAGGACGGCGAACGGTTTTCCCTTGTTCCAATACCCGCGGTTATAAGTAGCTCCGTTGGCCGGATCGTTCACAAAGTGGAGGTAGACGACGGGGTGCACGATTTCGGGTATGTCGCCGCTCGCAGGGATGTTCGGAAGGCTTTCTAAAAGGGGAACCGTGAGCGGCTCCGGCGGCGCTTTCTGGGCGTTGGCGTCCGCGTTGTTCGCTGCTGCGGGGGCTGCTACAAGAGGTTGGGGGAATCCTGGAGCGCATATAACACTGCTGAGGAGGCGTTCGACCATGATGACTGTGCCGGTCGGCTCAGTCAGCAACTCGATTGCGCGAAACGATTTGGGGAGGAGGATATGGCCAAAGGTTGCGGATCGGGAGAGATGGACGGAGAAGCTTCCGCCCGAAAGCAACTCGCCTTCGATGAGAGCGCCATCAGGGAACGTTTGTACGGCGTTAATCGTTCCCATCATTGCCGTCCCATCCGGCGTCGGGAAAGCTACCAAATCATTTTCTGCAAAGGTCGACTCGACGATTGTGACCGGCATGAAGCGGCCTTTTCCGCCAGCGGGCGATTCCCGATTGAAGGTCAGTGGAGTTCCTGAAATGCGCCCCGACGGACGAACGGTTGGCGATGCTCCCTGCGCGATGGCATGGTCGAGCGCGTAACAGGCTGCAGCTGTGGCATCGGCAGATGATTCTTCATTGTGGAAGGTTCCGGCCAGGGTGTCTCTTGGCTGCGGCTTGGAAAGCCTTTGGTGCGGGGTGGGGGTCTTGATGGTGACGAGCGATGCGAGGGAGATTCCGAGGATGGAGAGGAGCGCGGCACTGCGAGTGTTCACCACTGGACGTCGTGCATGAACTGTTCCATCGCCGCTCGTGGGGACCGAACGGCATTACGAGTTTAGAAGTCCCCCTCAGGATTCGGGGAGCGATTGAAGAGCGACCCGTAGGAAATTGTCGTGGAAGATTCCGGCGATGTCGGGTTGTGAGTAACCCTTTGATTCGAGAAGGGGTCCGAGTTTTTGGAGGTCGGCGATGGAGTTCAGGTCTTGAGGGGTTTGTTCAATCCCGAAGGCTCCGTCGAGATCGGATCCGATGCCGCAGTGTTGTGAGGTGCCGGTGAGTTGGCAGATGTGGTCAACGTGTTCCAAGGCGGTCGAGAGCGTTACTCCCGACGACTGCGGGGTGGTTTTTCCGCGCTGCCAGTTGGGGTAGAGCATCCATGCGTCAAAAACGAGACCGATGACGGCGTTTCGCTCTGCGAGGAGGCGAATCATTTCGTCGGAGAGTTGACGGTTGTGAGGAACGAGCGAGCGGCAGTTGTGGTGACTTGCCCAGATGGGGCCGTCCCAGACGTCCAGCGCATCGTAGAATGCGTCGTCGCAGAGGTGCGTGGCATCCAGAATCATGCCGAGGCGGCGGGCTTCTCGGAGCAGTTCGCGGCCCCGGAAGTTGAGTCCGCCGGAGGAGTCCGTCCCGTTCGCGTAGATGCCAGGGCCGTAGTGCGCGGGGCCAATGGCGCGCAGCCCGTAGTTCCACGCTTTTTCGAGGTGGGAGAGACGAACGAGCGAGTCGCAACCCTCGAGAGAGAGGATGTAGCCGATGGGCATGCATTCGTGGCGTCCTTTTCCTTCGAGGAGCGCGTCCTGCCAGCGTTGGACTTGGGCCTCGAGCTGGGGCCGCGTGCGGATTTGAACGAGGTGTCCGGCGTCCTCCATGGCTTCGTACCACGCGCGTTGGGCTTGGGTCATTGCCCAAGCCTGCTCGGGGGAGTGCCATCCGGAGACGGGGCTCCACGCGTTTCGTTCGACGCGGGCGAGTTGGGTGGCGACGCAGACACCGATTTGCGCTTTTCGCATTTCCGGCAGACAGACGGTTCCGTTGCGGCGGTCGGGTTTGTCGTGGAGTTTGGCTTCGGAAGTGCGGAGTTCGGTGAGGGGCCGCGTGAGGTCGCGGTTCCATTCCACGGCGTTCAGTGCGAGGTCGAGATGGGCGTCGAAGAGGAGCATTTCGGGGTGGTGCGACGAACGAGGAACGTCGCGGAACCTTGATTTTGTCCCCGTTTCACCGCATCGCTGCAAGCCGGATTGGGCTTAAGCGATGAGGAGATCGCGGATTTTACTGACGAGGATGGTGAATCCGAGGCCGCTGACGCCGACGAGTGTTTCGGTGATGGTCCAGGTTCGGAGCATGTCGCGAATGCTGAGTTTGAGGCTGTCTTTCACAATCCAGAATCCGGCGTCGTTGAGGTGTGAGAAGAAGAGGGAGCCGCAGCCGATGGCGACGATGAGCAGTTCGGGAACGGTGTTCGGGCTGTTTTGGAGCTGAGGAACGAGAAGTTCTGCTGCCACGGTGATGGATACGGTGGCGGAGCCGGTTACGACGCGAACGAACGCGGCGGCGAGCCATCCGTAGACGAAGATGCTGAGGTTCGCGGACGCGGCGAGGTCACCCAGAATTTTTGCGAGGCCGCTGGCGGTGAGCACCTTGGCGAAGCCACCTCCAGCGGCCACGGTGAGGATGGTGGGGCCGACAGATTTGATGCAGTCGCGGACGAGGCCCGGAACAGGCGCGAGGCTACCTCCAGGGCGGAGGGAGGGAACGGTGAGCATGGCGAGGATGCCGAGCAGGAGAGCGAGGGAGGGAGCGCCTGCGGTTCGGATGACCTTGATCATGGTGGATTCGCCTCCGGCAATCTCTGCGGCGGACGCGGCCATCATCAGGAGGATGGGGAGAAGGATGATGAAGAGGGTGGTGCCGAAAGGGGCGAGCGGGCCGGTTCGGGCGTGCGTCGGGGCGCCGGTGTCGCCGGGGGTGACGGCGAAGCGTCGGGAGACGATGCGGGCAAAGAGCGGGCCGGCCACGGCGGCGACGGGGATACCTACAATCATCCCCCAGATGAGAGTGGCTCCGGTGCTCGCGTGGAGGTATTTGACCGCGACGACGGGGCCGGGGTGCGGGGGCATGACGCCGTGCATCACGCTGAGGAAGGAGAGGAGAGGAAGGGCGAGCGAGAGGAAGGGGCGGCCGGTTTCGCGGACGAGGCTATGGAGGATGGGGAGCAGGAGCAGGAATCCGACGGCGAACCAGGTGCTGAGACCGACGCAGAGGGCGAGTGCCATGATGCAGAGGCCGGCGCGGTTGATGCCGAAGGTTCGGAGGAGGCCTTTTGCGAGGGAGTCGGCCCCACTGGACGAGGCGAGGATGCGTCCACTGATGGCGCCGAGGATGATGATGGGGGTGATACCTGTCGGGGAGAAATCCGAGAGGATGGCCCAAAATTTTTGCGCGAACGCGGAGAAGGACTGGGCGTAGGTCCACGCTTCGGCGACGGGTTGACCGTCCGATCCGAGCGGGTGGACGCCAAGGTTAACGGCGCCGACGGCCATCACTGCGGAAGCCGCGGGGAGTGCGTACATGGCGTTGACCTTGAACTTCACGACAAGGACGACGAGGACTGCGACGGAGGCGAGAGCAAGGGCAACAAGTTGCCACTGTTGAGGATCCATGATTTCTACGTTCGGGGGTGGAGGTTGAAAAGTGCAGTGCGTTAAGCCTGATGAAGGAACCGTCCGCGGGCGGCAATGGGCCACGGGGTGTTGGGGCGTCCATTGCGCACTGGGTAGGCTTTGTCGTGCATGGAGACGGTGGGGCAGACGTGTCGTGGGATGCCGAGGATGGGAGTCCCCAACGGGAAAGCGGATGGGTTCGGAACGCGAAGGACAAGGTGCTCCTCGCTTTGCATCAGAACTTCGGCGTCCTCGAGTCCCTGAAGTTTCACCCGGGGGTGCGGATTCTCGGGCGCCACAGACTTGTGGCCGAGGTCGAGGCAGATGCGATCGGTACCGGGGTGGCTGACTACCCGGCAGAGGAGGAACGCGGCGGGGAGGAAGGCGAGGTCGGGGTGTTTTTCGCCGTAGCCGAAGTCCCAGAGAACGGTGGTTCCGGGGGAACACACTCGGTCTGTGTGGGGAGCGTGGATTCCGAAGGTTGGGCTACCGCCTGCGATGAGGGTTGGGACTGAGAGCCCGTTTGCTTCGAGGTGCGCTCGAAACTCGAGCACTGGCGCGAAGGCGGTATTGCACCGCTCGGTACGGGTGGCGAGGTCTGCGTCGTGGATGTGTCCGTCGTAGGCGTGGAGGCCGAGGACGTGAACTGAGGCTGATGCGCTCAGTTTCTGGTAAAGGGCGGCGGCAGCGGCTCCGGGTGGGATTCCGGTCCGGCCCATCCCGCAGTCCAGTTCGAGAAAAACCGCAGTGGGGGTGCCAGCGGTGCGGTGGAGTTCGTCGAGTTGCGCGAGGGTTTCCGGCGCATCGACCAGAACCGAGAAGCGGGTTTTCGGGAACTTTTGTTCGAGTGATTTGAGGTGCTGGAGGTTGGGGCCTTGAAGGGGGTAGGCCACGAGCACGTCGATTGCGCCTCGGCCCGCGCAGAGGGCTGCTTCGGAGAGGGTGGACGCTTTGAAGTGAGTGATACCGAGTGCGAGGTGTCGGTCGACGATTTCGGCGGTTTTGTGGGTTTTGATGTGGGGGCGGAGGCGAGTCGGGTCGTTGCCGACCATTCGCAGCATTTCCCGCAGGTTCGCGTCGATGTGCTCTTCGAGAAAAAGGAGTGCGGGGGATTCGATGGTTTCGAGGCCTTGGATGTCCGGAAAATGCATGCGAGGCGACGGTTATCGGAGTTCGAAAATGACTTCTACTTCCACGGCGATGTTACCTGGGAGAGGGCCCATGCCGACAGCGCTGCGGGCTCCGACGCCCAAATCGGGTCCCCAAACTTCAGCGAAGAGTTGGGAACACGCGTTGATGACCTTGGGATGGTCGTAGAAATCGGGGGCGGAGTTGACCATTCCGAGGGTTTTGATGACGCGGCCAATCTTGTCGAGGGAGCCGAGTTCGTTGCGGAGGGTGCTGAGGAGGGCGAGTCCGCACTGGCGCGCCGCGTTTTGCCCTTGTTCGAGGTTGAGGTCCTTACCAACGACACCGGTGATGTACGTTCCGTCGTTTTGCATCGGGCCGTGACCGGAGATGTAGAGAAGGTTTCCGGTGATGACCACGGGTTTATAAACGTGGACGGTTTTTGGGATGGAGGGCAGGGACAGGCCCAGCTCGATGATGCGGGATTCGGGAGTCGTGACGGAGGCGCTCCCTGCGGAAGCGGACGGAATGCTCATGGGCGGGTGGGATGCAACTCCCACGCCATGGGGCGCTGGATGGCTGAAAAACCGGGGCGGTTAATCGCCGTCGAGGACGCGTCCAATCCCACCGAGGATGGAGCCTTCGCCTGTGGCGCGGCCACCCGCGCTGGGGGCGTTCGCGATGATGCGGTCGGCCATGCGGGAGAAGGGGAGGCTCTGGAGCCAGACGGTACCGTGACCGCGGAGGGTGGCGAGGAAGAGTCCTTCGCCGCCGAAGAGCATTGATTTGAGTCCGCCGGAGCGTTGGATGTCGTATTGGACGCCGGAGGTCATGGCGACGAGGCACCCGGTGTCTACTCGGAGGGTTTCTCCGCGAAGCTCGCGCCGAACGATGGTGCCGCCTG
>JBIIXW010000004.1:0-66048 GCA_044347165.1 Chthoniobacteraceae bacterium | reverse complement strand
CCGTCCCCAACGCATCGACTGGCCTGCAGACCTCAAAAACACCCCCCACGCCCTCCAATCGGTCTTCATCCCCGACGGACGATTCCCCTTAAAACTGTCCCCCGCTTCCGAGACGAAAGGCCTCCCCGCCACCAGTGGCCACGCATGGGACGCCCTCCGAAACGGGCCCCTCAACGCCCAACGCTCCACCACCCTCAACGGAATCGACTACGCCTCGAACGGACACTCCCTCCTCGGCATGCACGCCAACAGCGGCGCCACCTTTGATCTCAATACCCTCCGCACTGCGCTCGGCAAAACGACCCTGCGCCTCACCGGAACCATCGGCTTCGGAGCCGATCCCGGTGCCGCTCAAACCCGCGCCGATTTCACCGTCGTGCTCGACGAAAACATCGTCTTTCAACGCATCGGCCTTCGTAAAAATGAGACCGCAACGCTGGATGTCGCCCTCCCCGCGGGCGCCCAACAGTTGTCGCTCATCGCCACCGACGGCGGCGATGGCATTGGAAACGACCTGCTATTCATCGGCGACCCACGCATCAATCCCGATGAACCCACCGTATCACTTTCTCCATCCGACCTTGCCCATCGCAACAGCCTTCGCGAAAAAGCGCAGCGGTTGGACCAACAAATCCGCGCCCTCCCCGCCGCAGAAAAAGTCTACGCCATCACCACAGACCCCACTCCCGCCCCCATAAAAATCCAACGCCGAGGCAATCCCGAAGACCAAACCGAAGAGGTAGCCCCAGGCGCACTCGCCTGGCTCCGCCACTCCCCACCCATCCTCGGCGACAACGCACTTCCCGAAGGCGAACGCCGACGCGCCCTCGCCGAATGGATCACCTCACCCGCAAACCCGCTCACCCGCCGAGTCATCGTCAACCGCCTCTGGCATCATCACTTCGGCACCGGCATCGTTTCCACACCGAGCGACTTTGGCCTCGGCGGCGACCGACCCTCCCACCCCGAACTCCTCGACTGGCTCGCCGACCAACTCCTCAAAAACCAGTGGAGCCTCAAGTCCATCCACCGCCTCATCCTCCTCAGCCACACCTATCGCCAACAGTCCGGCATCGACTCCACCCACGCAAACGCGCCCACTCTGGACGCTCAAAACCGCCTCCTCTGGCGACAAAACCCGCGCCGCCTCGACGCAGAATCCATTCGTGACGCCATCCTCTCCGTCTGCGGCTCACTCAACACCGAAAAAGGCGGCCCCGGCTTCCGCGACTTCAAATACTCCGAGGCCTACGCTCCCATTTACGAATACATCACCCCAGATAGCCCAGACCTTTTCCGTCGAAGCATTTACCGCTTCATCGTGCGCACAACGCCCCACCGCTTGATGACGACTCTGGATTGCCCGGATCCCGCCAACCTCACCCCAGCACGCGTCCAAACCACCACACCGCTCCAAGCCCTCACGATGTCCAATAACCCGTTCATCCTGAAACAATCAACCCACCTCGCGAAGCAGATTTCCTCCGCCCAGCCCTCGCTCGAAACCCAAGTCCAACACGCCTTCCGCGCCATCCTACAACGCCCCCCAACGCCAGCCGAAAGCCTCGCAGCATGCCGCGCCGTCGAACAAACCAGCCTCGCAGAGCTCTGCCGAACCCTCCTCAACACCAACGAGTTCGTCTACATCGACTAATCCCGAAGAAGAACACGCCATGGATTCCTCAAAACACCTCCCACGCAGAACCTTTCTTCAACAATCCGGCGACGGACTCGGCGCTCTCGCGCTCGCCTCCCTCCTCGGAACATCTTCGGCCCAAGCAACCCCGCACCGGCAAGGATCGATCCTCAACCCGCTGAGCCCCAAACCCGCGCCTCACCGCGCCAAAGCAAACGCCGTTATCCAAATCTTTTGCCCAGGCGGACTCAGCCACCTCGACTCCTGGGACCACAAACCGGAACTCGCTAAACGCCAGGGAACTCCGTTCGACACCGAAGGCAAGGTGCAGTTCTTCGCCTCAAAACCAGGAAACTGTCAGCAAAGCTACTGGCCGTTCCGTCAGCACGGACAATCCGGACTCTGGATGAGCGACCTGTTCCCTCAACTCGCTCAACGCATCGACGACATCGCCTTCATCCACTCGATGCAAAGCAAAAGCGCCTTGCACGGACCCGCCATGTTCATGGCCAACAGCGGCTTCACGCTACCCGGCTTTCCCAGCATGGGCGCATGGGTCACGTACGGACTCGGCGCCGAATCGGAAAACCTCCCCGCCTTCGTCGTCCTACCCGACCCGCGCGGACTCCCCCCCGGCGGCGTCCTCAACTGGGGCGCGGGCTTCCTACCAGCCGTACATCAAGGAACCGCTCTCAACACGGATCATCCGCAAAACCCAATCCCCGATCTATTTCCTGACGCTGCGCTGATTTCCACCCCCGCAGCAGGTCATCCCGCAAACCGTGCCTTGCTTCAAACTCTGAACCGAACCCACGCCGACGCGCGCGCCGCAAATACGGAACTCGAAGCCCGCATCGCCGCATACGAACTCGCCGCAAAACTCCAGCTCAGTGCCCCTGAAGTCACCGACATCAGCGGCGAATCCCAACGAACCAAAACGCTCTACGCGCTAGACCACTCCGAAATCGGGCCGTTTGGCCGGCAATGCCTCCTCGCCCGCCGACTCGTCGAACGTGGCGTCCGGTTCGTCCAAATCTTTTGCGGCGCAGAAAACACAACCGCACGAAAAATTCGTCCCAACTGGGATAGCCACGAAGACCTCGTCCGCGACCACGGCTACTGGGGCGCCATCCTCGACACCGGCGCTGCCGCCTTGCTGACCGATCTGCGCTCGCGCGGCCTCCTCGACAGCACGCTCGTCATCTGCACCACCGAGTTTGGACGCCAGCCAGCCGCGCAAGGAAAAGGGCGAGACCACAACGCATCCGCGTTCACCGCATGGATGGCAGGGGGTGGAATCCGAGGCGGATGCGCCTACGGAAGCACCGACCCGCTCGGCGCGCGCGCCGCAGAAAAGCCAACCTACTGCTACGACCTCCACGCCACCGCATTGCACCTCCTCGGAATCGATCACGAACAACTCGGGTTCTACCACAACGGCATCAAACGCCGCCTCACCGATGTACACGGCCACGTCCTTCACCCCATCCTCGCCTAAACGCCGCGTGATTTTTGTCCCTTCGCAACGGACGACGATTCCATCCAGCCTAGCGAGCGACGTGAGCAGCAGCTGGGATAAATCCTTCCCGTCGTCGTAGCGATGGAACGGGCTGTCGAGATACGACCCGTGTTCGCCACCATGTCGATGCGTCCGATATAAAACTCTGTACCCTCCGCGTAGAGTTCGAGAGATGCCTTGAAGGTGAGATAATCGCGAAGTAACGGCGCAGGCAACCTGCGGTGGAAAGTCATGCCATGCTCGAGGATGTGAGTGAGGTCGATGAGACCCATGATGGCTATTCTCGGCGTTGCCTCATACAGACATAAGGATGCTGGGTGAAACCGTGCTTCTCATAAAATGGCATAGCATCCTTGGTGATAAGCAGTTGAGTGGTATGCGCGAGATTAGGATGGGCCATCAGTGTTTCGAGCATCCATGCGCCCAGACCTAGACGCTGATATTCAGGTAAAATGATGAAATCGCAGATGTAGGAGTTCACGGACTTATCGGAGATCGCACGCACGAAGCCAATGGTCCTGCCTTTCAAGGTCAGCACCAAACAAGTTGAATGGCTCAGCGACTCCGCAACTTGGACAAATGTCCGTTGTGCAGCCCAATAGGTGCTCTGCAACAGTACTGCGATGGCGAGCACATCAAACTTATCCGGTTCATCAGTCAAAAGGAAATCATCGCGGGTGATCGTCATGGCTTGCAGATAGTAATTTTCGTCTTAATGGAGTTGGCAATGAAGCACTCGTCATGTGCCTGACGGTGCAGGTGTTCCACTTGATTGGCCGTTGGGTGCTTCTCACCAAGCCATTGGATGTCCGGATGGAGCGACACACGGCTGATCCACTGCTTTCCTTGCATGTTCTTTGTCATCTCACCCACTGCTTGGTCTTTGTAGCTTGCGGCCTCAAATCCAGCATCGACAGCCACATGCAAGAACCAAAGCATGTGGCAACTCGCCACAGATGCTACGAACGCTTCCTCGGGATCTATGGCGGATGCATTCGACCATGGTGCGGGCACGATAAGTGGCGAGGGAGACCCATGCACGACCGCACCGCCATCAAAATGAATCGTGTGTTCGCGCGAGTAGCAACGATTGAGGAAATCGGGCCCAGTGTTCTGCCAGCGAATGGTTGCAATGTAAGTGCTCATCTTCTTGGAATCATGGTGGGAAGTCCCACCATAGTCGTCACTCCGGATTCCAAACGCCGTCTGACCGTTCCGGCGGCTCGACACCGACGTGCTATGACATCCGGCAAAGCAAAACGGCACCCACGCGTCCTCGCCCGGCTGGCCCACTCGCGGACTCGGGTGCCGTTGCCAACCTAGTGGCCAGTTAACTTTGCCCTATACTGGACACCTCGTTTGCCCGCGAAATGGGCGTCCTGAGTCCAGAGTGTGGCACTGAACTTTTTGGTCACGGTGTAAATCACTGAATCGGCAAATGCCAAGCCCTCCTCCAACGCGACAGATGCAGCCTCCAGCGCCAAGTCGGCATCGAGGGCAACCACTGTGCCCTGTTGCATCGCTGCAACAGCCAGGAAAGCGTCATCCTCACCGCGCTCTCTGGCGACGACTTTGAAGACTTCGTAGATGCAAACGGACGGTACGAGAAGCAGTTCCGAGTCTTGGATTGCCTCGGCAAAGAAGTCGGCGGCGGGTTCGTCGGCGAAATAAGCCAACCACGCTGAGGAATCGATGACATTCATACGCGGTCGGTTTCCCGATCAAATGCGGTGTTGATTCCTTTCAAGTAGCCGCGGAGGGACCGAATCTCGCGAACTGGGATGATTTCGATGCGATTTCGGAAACAAACCATCTTGGCCTTCTCGCCGGAACGCAGTCCGAGTGATTCTCGAATCTTCTGCGGAATAACAACTTGAAACTTCGGAGAGATGGTAACGGTTTCCATGCGTCATACGGTATGTCGATCGATAGATTTGTCGACCGGACTTGTGATGAGCGCAACCGTCTGGAGACCGATGATGACGACCTTCGTGGGTGCGACGGACCGCCCCAGCGGAGCGGCCCATCGGTTCGTACGAAAATCGGGAAAGCGGAACCGCATCACCCACCCATCGTCTCAGACAGCCCCCCCCGAGCAGGGTGTTCTTCCCCGGACAGATACGGATAAAGTGAAGAGTCTCATGCCTCATAAACAGAACCACGGCAGTGCCGTGATTTGCGGGTGGAGTTGCATGGGATAGGCACAGCGGCAGATGAGGTACCCTTGCGGCGCCTTCGGACCTTGCTCTTCGAGGAAGGACAGCAAATGCCGCGCATCGGACAGCGTCGGGCGCTCGGTCCATTTCACCTCGATGGGAATCACCACACCGCCTTTTTCGACGATGAAGTCGACCGCCGCGCCGTCTTTCGTGCGCAGAAAGCTCAACTGACCGTCTTGCTGGTATTGCAAGCGTTTCCAAAGCTCGATGCCCACCCATTGCTCGAAGCCGGATCCGGCATCAGCCAAAGCGGTATCGCGAGATGGCGTGAGTCCAGCGGCGGCATGGCGCACACCGAGATCGAAAAAGTAAAATCGTGGTGTGGAGAGCAGCCCCTTCCTCGCGCTGCCGGAAAAGGCCGGCACACGAAAGCCAATGAACATATCCTCCAGCAGTTCGTAGTGGCTTTTCACCGTGGAGTGGGACACGCCCGCTTGCTGGGCGATTTTCGAGTAGTTCACAACATTCCCGCTCTCCAGTGCCGCCAGCTTCAGAAAGCGTGAGAACGCAGGCCAGTCCTTCACCAGCGCCTCGCGCCGTACCTCCTCTGCCAGATAGACCATGCTGTAGGCGCGCAGCAGATCGGCGCGGAGGCTTTCCTCCACGCTCACAATACCCGGCAGCTCGCCCCAAGCCAGGCGGGTAGGCAAATCCACGGCAGGCCAAGCCGTTAATCCCAGCGGGCTCGGAAGCGCCCCCCACGGCAGCGGGGACTCAGGCGTGAAAGAAAGCGCCTCCGCTTCCACGCAGGGTCGCTCCGCTGTCGTCAGCGGGTAAAGATGGCTCACCATGCACCGCCCAGGCAGCAGGTTGGTACCAAGTAGGCGCAGCTTCCTCGCCGAGCTGCCGCACAGCACAAAGCGCCAGCGGTTTTTGTCGCCGTCGTAAAGATGCTGCACCGCGTCAAAGATGGCGGGCACGTTCTGCGCCTCATCGATCACGACCACCTGCGGCTCCGTGACCTTCGGCATGGCCTTGCAGATGCCGATGATCTGCTCTGGCTGAATCAAGAAGCTCGACCGCTGCCCTGGATCGGAGAAATCCAGCCGCAGCGCCGGATTCGGAATCAACTCCTTCAGAAGCGTGGACTTCCCCGTCTGGCGTGCGCCAAACACAATGTTCACAAACGGTGTCGCCAGCTTTCGCTGCCACCCAGCCTCTGCCCAACGTTGAAACATAGGCAAGAGTGGCCTTTTCACGATGAACTCACAAGTTCGGTTTCAATTCAGGCGAATAATTGAAAGTCGGCATTTCAATTTATCGACAAAACCGTGCGCCCGCGCCCGCCACCCCCAAACACACCGACAATCTCATCAGCCAGCGCCGAGCAGTCCGCGCCGGAGTGAGTCCGCCGGCAAACGGACGCGCAGGCTCCCCGATGTACACGGCCACGTCCTTCACCCTATCCTCGCATGAGCGCCCACCCTCCTGCGATGAACCCCGTCTCCCTCTTCAACGATGTCATCGGTCCCGTCATGCGCGGCCCGTCCAGCTCCCACTGCGCCGCCGCTCTCAGAATCGGCAGACTCGCCCGCGACCTCATGCAGGGCGACATCCAGAACGTCCTCGTCGAGTTTGACGAAAACGGCTCACTGCCTGCCACCCACGAAAGTCAGGGCAGCGACATGGGACTCTTCGGCGGTTTGCTCGGCTGGAATGCGGACGACCCCCGCCTCCCGGAATCTGCTGCCGCACTCAAGGATGCGGGAATCGCGCTGAACATCGTCACCATCGCCGCAGGCGACCCCCACCCCAACACCTACCGCCTCACCCTCCGAAACGCCCATTCGCAACACACGCTCATCGCCATCTCAACCGGCGGCGGAATGATTGAGGTTCTCTCCATCGATGGAGTCCCACTTTCAATGGACGGCGGCTATCACGAGACCCTGCTCTGGTATCCAAAAATCCAGCTACCCAACTTCCAAGCCGCCGTGGTTCAAACACACGACCTCGGCCACGGTTGGTTCGTTCACCTCAAAGACGACCACTTCCACGAACCTTCCGAGCCCAAACCCCTCTTCGTACGCCACCTCGCGCCCGTTCTCCCCGTCCCGTCACGTCCCGATATCACGCTCCCCTTTCGCGACACCAACAGCATGCTGGCTTGGGACGGTGACCGGCACACACCCCTCCACGAACTCGCCATCCGCTATGAATGCGATCGCGGAGCCCTCTCGCGTGAAGACGTCCGAGCAAAAATGCGGCACATCGTCGAAATCCTCGAAACCTCTCTCCGCTCCGGCATCGCCGGCACCTCCTACACAGACCGCGTGCTCCACGCGCAAAGCCCACTCCTGAACGCAGCACTCCAACAGGGACGGCTACTAGACGCCGGCGCACTCAATCAAATCATCCTCAACGTCAGCGCCATGATGGAGGTGAAAAGCAGCATGGGCGTGATTGTTGCAGCCCCCACGGCGGGTGCATGTGCCGCGCTGCCGGGTGCCGTTATCGGCATGGCCGATTGGATGGGACAGGACATCGAAGCCAAAATCGATTCCTTTCTCGCCGCAGGTCTCATCGGCGTTTTCATCGCAACCCGCTGGACCTTTGCCGCCGAAGTCGGCGGTTGCCAAGCCGAAGGAGGATCCGCCTCCGCCATGGCCGCAGCGGCACTCGTAACCCTCGCAAAAGGCACCAGAGATCAGGCGCTTGCCGCTGCATCCATGGCCCTCCAAAACACGCTCGGCCTCATTTGTGACCCCATCGCAAACCGAGTCGAAGCGCCCTGCCTTGGCAAAAACCTCATGGCCGCCTCAAACGCCCTCTCCTGCGCAAACATCGCACTGGCTGGTTTTGATCCGCTCATCCCCCTCGACGAAGTCATCGACGCCGCAAAGGAAGTGTCCAGTCGGATGCCCCGAGAACACCGTTGCACCAGCCTCGGCGGCCTCGCCGCCACCCCAACGTCCCGCGCCATCGAGGCCCGCCTGATCGCCGCAAAGTCGCGCCCGTGCGGCACCTGCAACTGCGGCTAACACGCCCCCTCAAAACGGAGCGCCACTCGCAGCACCGCCTCCGTCGCAACACCCTCCATCGTTCCGTCCACCGAACGCACCACACGCACATGGTCGCCCCTCGGGGCCCATACACCCGGATCAGTTGGCCCAAATAACACCGTCGTCGCCACGCCACTCGCAGCGGCAAGATGCGTAATCCCAGAATCGTTCCCAATAAACCCGCGCGCCCCCCGAAACACCGCCGCAATCGTCGGTAAATCCTCGTCGCGCAACCAGACAACCGGCGCCCCTTCAAATGCCGACTCGATACGGTCAAAATGCTCCAACTCCGCCTCGCCCACCGTCACCGCAAACCCAATATCCCCCCGCATCTCGCGCAACCCCAAGACCACCTCCCGCCACCGCTCCAGCGCCCAGTTTTTCCGAGCACCCCCGCTCCCCGGATGAATCCCCCAATACTCCCGTCCCTCCAACGGCCGTACACTCCGCCCCGCCGCAGCGATGTCCTCGTCCGTCACCTGCAAACGCACCGAAAAATCCTCCGGCCAAACCGCCAACGCCGCGAGCGCCTCACTCCAAACCTCCGCCGCATGCCCCCCTCCCGCCTCCGGTCGCCGATACGCTGAGAGAAAGTTTTTCACCCCCGAACGCCGCAGATTCGCTTCGAAAATCCCGTCCGGGTCGAACAGATAACTCACCACCTGACCAAAACTCGAAAAGTACTCGGACAAAGCCGGATCCAAGGTCCCGTTCCTCGCAAAAAATCCCGCCATCGGACCATACTCAATCGAACGCACCGCCTCCGCGTAAAACCGCCCCGCTACCAACCCCGCAATCCGCGGATAACCCAAAATCTCCAACCGACTCTCCGGAAACGCCCGCCTCAACGCGCCAATCGCTGGTAGCGTCAAAATAAAATCCCCCAGAGCCCCTCCGCGAATCACCAAAATCGACCCGCTCGCCGCTCGGACCATACCCCGTTCAATCTTGGACTCCCCCCCGAATCAAGGCGCACAGAACTACTGATTCTGCATCATCGGCCCCATCATCCCCTGACCCTCCCATCGCTGAGGACGATTCCACGGCAGATTCGACACCCCCTCCGACTCCTCCACAGCGCACCCCACCAGAACGGACGTCGCAACCACCGCGAGAATCAACTTCAAAACAATCCGCACCGAAAAGGAACTAAAACGATCAGACATGATTACGTCAGTTGAAGTTCAGCTTAAACGGGTCCGGAGCCGCGTCTTTCGAATCGCCACCTGCGGGCTTTTCCGCCGGCTTATCGTCCGCAGGTAGCCCCGGCAGCCCCGGAATCGCTAACAATGGGTCAGCCCCGTCCGCTTTCGGAGCAGCAGGCGCTGCGGCGGGAACGGGAGATGCCGCCGCCGCACTCTTCGCCTCTGCAACCGCCGCAGCCCGCTCATCCTTCTTCTCCTGCCCTTCCGCAATCACCACCTTGTCACCCACCCGAATCGCCGAAACTGCGTCAGTGCGCCCCTTCGAGTTAAACAGATTCAAACGAATCAACGCGCGATCCTCCTGCTTGGGCTCAGGCTTACTCTCCGCAACCGCTCCCTCAGGAAAGACCACCGCTCGATCCGCATACACCTTCGAAACCTTCAACTTCGCAACGGTCGCTCCGCCACGCATCGCATACAGCACGGTCTCAGGCGTAATCCCGCTCCGATCACCCATGGAAATGACCGCAAAGTTCCAAGCCGGATCATAACTGACCACGTTACCCGACTTCGGTGCAGGCTTTTTCGACACTCGCGCCTCGGACTTCGCTCCGCCACCCCCAGTCGCCACAGGCTCCATCTCACCAGCCCCTCCGCGCGCCGTTTTCCCAGATTCCTGCTTCTTCGATGCCGCCATCACCTCTCCCCGCAACCGCTCAATCTCTTTCTCCTTCGCCGCCACCGCGTCCATCGAAGAGGCCTTCAAATCCGCCATCTCCTTCTCCAGCCCCTGAACTCGCTCGATGTCCTTCTTCGCCTTCTCCACCAACCCCTCAAAATCTGCAACCTTCTTGTCCGAGTCCGCCTTGTCCAACTTGGACTTCGCCACTTCATCCTTCGCACCGGCCAACTGGCGATTGAGGCCGCCAATTTCATTCTGCCGATCCTCGGCAAGCTTCGTCGCTGCCGCCAAATCCGTTTTTGTCTGCTCGAGAACATCCGTGGTCTTGCCCAACTCCGCCACCACCGTCTTTGCCTGCCGCACCAATCGTAACTGCTCGTCCTCAACCTTTTTTAAATCCCCTTTTGTCAAAAAGGCCACCACTGCCGAACCCAGCGACAGCACAATCGAAACAATCAAAAAAATCCGGACCATAGTTCAGGGGAAAAACAACGTGTCTCTTCTGTGAAAGCATGAAGGAAATTGAGCGAAAGACAAACTTCATCTCCAACCCCGAACCAGACTGGGATTCCAAGCACCTTCCTTTCATCATTCCCCCGTGCAACCCGCCGTCATTGAACATCTCTATTTCCACATCCCCTTCTGCCCAAAAGCCTGCCCGTACTGCTGTTTCTATTTCGAAGAAGGCTCCAAAAATAAAAATGACGCATTCCTCAACGCGCTCGTTACAGAGGTGAAATCCGCCGCTGCCACTTACACCCTCCAACCAAAAACCCTCTATTTCGGCGGCGGAACCCCAACCTCCCTGCGTGTCGAACAACTCGACTTCCTCTTGTCGAATATCGCAACCGAGGTGGATCTCTCCCAACTCGAGGAATGGACCTTCGAGGCCAACCCCGCCACGCTGCGAATCGAGAAAGCCCAGTTGCTCCATCAGTTCGGCGTCAATCGCGTCAGCCTCGGGGTCCAATCCTGGAACCCAAAAACGCTCAAAACCCTCGGACGAATCCACACCCCGAGACAGGCGGACGAAAGCCTCACCATCCTCCGAGAGACTCGGTTTCCGTCCGTGAACATCGACCTCATGTTCGCCATTCCCAATCAAACCCCCGAGGAATGGGAGACGGATCTCCATGAAACCGTCCGGAGATCGCCCGACCACGTTTCCGCCTACTGCCTGACCTACGAGGAGGACACCGAGTTCTTCAAAAAACTCGGCGCCGGCGAACTTCACCGCGATGAAATCACGGAGGAACGCTTTTTTCGAAGCGTCATGGAGTTCCTGCCCCCGACCGGGCTGCATCAATACGAAATCTCGAACTACGCCAAGGAGGGTCACGAAAGTCGTCACAACTCCGCCTGCTGGAGCGGTAAAGACTACCTCGGCTTTGGTCCAAGCGCCTTCTCCACCGTTGGACTCCGAAGGACCCAAAACATCCCCAATACGGAAACTTACGTCCAATCCCTCCATGATTCCTGTCGAAGTGCCGGAACCGTCGAAAATCTCAGCCACGCCACCCGCCAATCAGAAATTCTCGCATTCGGCATCAGACGGCGCGAAGGCATCCCCTCCCAACTGCTCAGCCACAAGACCGGAGAAATCGCTCAACTCACCGAGGCCGGCTTGCTCGAATCATTCGAACAAAATCTTCGCCTCACGCTGAAGGGAAAACTCCTCGCGGACACCGTCGCTCAGTACCTGCTCTAGGGTCGGCTTGCTCGAGAATGGAATCTCCGTCCATCAAAACCGAGTTTCGTCTTCCGAAGACACACGAGGGATTCTATCTTCTCCCGCTCACCGCAGCCCTGTGCCATGAACCTATCGCGTCGACACTTTCTCCGCCAAACCACCTTCGCCGCAACATCGCCGCTGCTCGCACCAAGTCTTGTTCACGCTCAATCTGCGCTGTTCGGCTGTAAAGCGTACGCAATCGCTGATCACGATTCCGGACAAATCCTCGAAGGCGACCACCAAGGCACGCGCCTCCCCATCGCCAGCCTCACAAAAATCGCAACCGCAATGGTGGCCATCGACTGGGCCGCGAAGTTCAACCGAAACCTCGCCAGCCTCGCCACGGTTCCTCAGGACGCATCAAAACTGACCGCGTTTGCTCCAAGTCTTTTCTCTCCTGGCGACCGAGCCTCGCTCCGCTCACTCCTCTACGCCGCCTTGATTCAATCAGACAACATCGCCGCCTACACGCTCGCCTCCGAGCTTGGCAAAGGGTTCCCAAACGAATCCGACACCTCAGCCCCGCCTGAGTACGCCTTCGTTGCCCAGATGAACGCCCTCGCAAGGCAACTCGGAATGAACAATACCCGCTTCCAGAACAGCCACGGAATCGAGGCCCACGAGAAATACTCCCTTCACTCCACCGCAGCCGATCTCGCCAAGCTGTCCATCTACGCGATGAGCAACTCCGAGTTCCGTTTTTACGTGTCTCAACCAACACGGGAAATCACCTTCGAGTCCGCCTCCAAAGGCTCCTCGAAATCCACGCTCCGCAACACGAACGCGCTCCTCGGCATCAACAAAATCGATGGTGTCAAAACCGGCAACACCGCCCGAGCAGGAGGTTGCGTGATCGTCTCCGCATCGCGTCCGCCCGAGGCATGGACGGTTGGTGACGAACATTTTTCCCGAGTCCGCCGACTTCACGTGGTGGTGCTCGGCAGCGAAAACCGATTCGACACCGCGCGCGATCTCCTCGCTCGGGGCTGGGCTCTCTTCGACCAGTGGACCGCAGCCGGACGGCCCGACAAAAACCGCAAAAATCCGCTCAACCGTTAAACCAACCCCATGAATCGCGAAAATCTCATCGCCCTGCTTCGCACGAACGCGCGGGCCTCGCTTTCCGACCTCGCAAAAGAACTCAACTCCACCGAGGACGAAGTCGCTCGATGCATCAACGCGCTCGAAGCCGATGGAACCATCCTCGGCTACCAAGCAATCGTTGACCCCTCCCAACTTCCCTCCCAAAAGGTCGTGGCTGTCATCGAGGTGAAAATCACCCCCGAACGTGGCGGAGGATTCGATCGCCTCGCACAACGCATCTCCAAGTTCAACGAGGTTCAAGGCTGTTACCTCATGTCCGGCGGGTACGACCTGATGGTCATCGTGCAGGGCTCCAATCTCCAAGAAGTCGCAGCGTTCGTGTCAGAAAAACTCAGCACCATCCGTGGCGTCATCTCCACCGCCACCCACTTCCGTCTCAAAGCCTACAAAGAAAACGACGTCGTCCTCGTCCGCGACCAAGCCCCCCAACGCCTCGTCGTATCCCCGTAACACCGCTCAAACAAAATATTTATCCCCCTCGCCTTTCCATGCAGTCCTTCATCGCTCACCACGTCCGTAATATCCCGAAATCCGGTATCCGTGACTTTTTCGAGATTGTTCAATCCATGCCGAACGTCATCTCCCTCGGCATCGGTGAACCCGACTTTCACACTCCATGGCACATTCGCGAAGCCGCCATCTACGGCCTCGAACGCGGGCACACCGGATATACCTCTAACCTCGGACTGCCCGACCTCCGCACTGAAATTTCAAAGTACGTCAATCGACACTTCAAAGTCGCCTACGATCCCAAGAACGAAATCATCGTGACCGTTGGCGTCTCCGAAGCCATCGACCTCGCCCTCCGCGCCATCATCAATCCCGGCGACGAGGTGCTGTACCACGAGCCGTGCTACGTTTCTTACAACCCCAGCATCACCCTCGCCCATGGCGTCGCCGTTGCAGTGCCCACCTTCGCCGCCGACAACTTCCGCCTCACTGCCGAACAACTTGAGAAATGCATCACCCCGCGCTCACGCGCGCTGATGATGAACTTTCCCTGTAATCCCACCGGAGCCACTCAAACACGCGAAGAGCTCGAACGCATCGCCGCGCTCTGCATCAAACACAACCTCATCGTCCTGACCGACGAAATCTACTCGGAGCTCACTTACGACGACGCAGAACACATCTCCATCGCCTCCCTGCCAGGGATGCGCGAACGAACCATCTTCCTGCACGGGTTCTCCAAAGCCTTCGCGATGACGGGCTTCCGCATCGGCTACGCATGCGCTCCGGCACCGCTGACCGATGCCATGATGAAGGTGCACCAGTACGCCATTCTCTGCGCCAACACCATGGCTCAGGACGCCGCCATCGAGGCTCTCCAACACGGTGAAAGCGATGTCGCTTCGATGCGACGCGAATACGAACTCCGCCGTAACTTCATCGTCCGCAGCTTTAATGATATGGGCCTCCCCTGCTTCAAACCGCTCGGCGCCTTCTACGTCTTCCCTCACATCGCCAGCACCGGCCTCTCCAGTTCCGAGTTTTCCCTCAAACTGCTGCACGAAGAAAAAGTGGCCTGTGTTCCAGGCCCCGCCTTCGGTCCCAGCGGTGAGGGTTTCGTCCGCTGCTCCTATTCCACTTCACTGGAACAAATCCGCACCGCCATGGAGCGCGTCGCCAGTTTCGTCGATCGAAACCGAAAAAAATAAACGCGAAACCCCTGCAGATTCGAAAGGCCACCACCTCTCAAATCCCGACTGAGCATCACGACCCAGTGCGCGACACCAACCGCTGGGCTTCAGGAACATTCAACTCACGCTCGAGCCGCCCCAACTCACGAAGAAGGGTCGGCTTCCGGTTGTCCTCATCCTCCAGATACAGGCGGCGTAAGTTTTCGTACGCCTCCCGCTCCCGCCCCCTGACCTTCGCAAGTTGGAAATAAGCAAACCGCTCCACAAACCGAAACGAGCCCGGTCGCCGCGCCGCCTCTAAATACAACGCATACGCCTGCTCGGGGTTTCGATACTTATTCGCATACAGCTCCGCCAGCGCCGTCCAAAGCTCCGGACTCTCCGAGTTGTATCCCAAACCCCTGCGCAAAAACGCTTCCCCAAACTGCTGGTACTCCCGCTCCGCACGACGCCGCGCGCCCTCCGCCATTCGCTCGTCCAACAACATCGCTCCCGCTGCGTTGTGCGTCATGTGCCAAGCGGAACTCGTCCAAAACAAAACGCACCTCGGCTGCAATCGCGTGACCGCCTCCAACTGAACCTTCAATCGAACCCACTCCATCCGACTCCAACTCGTCCACGCCTCCAACCAAATCACGTCTGCAACCAGCGCACGAAACCCGCTCAACGCCCCAATAAATCCCGCCTGCCCCAGCCGCTCCCTCAAGTCCAAACGCACCTCCGCAAGATGAAACCCAGCGCCCCGCGCGCGCTCATGTAACCCCGCCTCAAAACCAACGCGAAACCATCCCGTCAGCAACACCGCCGCCAGCACCCCCAGTATCGCTCGCTTTTTCCGAATCATACCGAGGCGATGATACCCGATTGCCCGCGTCGCCATCAATCCGCCGCCGCACCCCACCCTCAGCCCCGCACACGACCATCACTTGCCGCATCATCCAACTCCAGTTCCCCCTTCGGAGCTGACCGACGAACCAAGGTAAAAATCAGCGGCACAAAAAACAACGTCGCTACCGTCGCAAGCGTGAGGCCCCCGAGCGGCGCGCGGCGCATTCTGCTCTCCCCCCTCACCAAAACCCAAACTCATCGGAACCATCCCAACCACCATCGCAATCGCCGTCATCACCACCGCCCGCAATCGCGTCCCCCCAGCAGACAACATCGCCGAAACCCCGTCCGCCCCACGCTGCATCTCCTCCCGAGCAAAACTCACCATCAACACCGAGTTCGCCGTCGCAACCCCCAGCGACATAATCGCCCCCATCAACGCCGGCACACTCAACGGCGTCCGCGTCAAAAACAAACCCCACGCCACACCCGCCAAAGCCCCGGGCAACGCCATCAAAATGATGAAGGGATCACGCCAACTCTGAAAGTTCACCACCAGCAGCAGATAAATCAAAACCACCGCCCCCAGAAGTCCGTACCCTAACCCCTGATACCCCGTCCGCATCGTCTCCACCTGCCCCCGCACCTCGATAAACGAACCCCGAGGCAACTTCGCCCGGTACCGATCAATAATCGGGTAAACGTCCGACATCACCCCGCCCAAATCGCGACCGCTCGCCGCCCCGTAAATGTTGATCACGGGGAGAATGTTGTAGTGGCTGACCACCGGAATCCCTTGCGTGCGCGAAATCGCCGCCACGTTCGAGAGAATCTGCCCATCCCCAGCCCCCGCTTTCGCCGCCGCCACCGGCATCGTCTCCAACGCCCGCACCGAATCCAACTGATGCTCCGGAGCCCGAAAGTTTACCAAATACTGAACCCCCATCTTCGGGTTCAACCAAAACACCGGTTGCACCTGCGCGCTCCCACTCAACCCCAATAAAACAGCCCCCGCGACATCCCGCTCCGTCACCCCCATCAGCGCCGCTCGGTCACGATCCACCTCCAACTTCAAACGCGGCAAATCCATCGGTTGCTGAATCCGCACGTCCACCGCCCCACGAACCGACCGAATCTCACGCAACATCTCCACCGCCAACGCACGATTCTCCTCCATGTTCCGTCCCCGAATCTGAATATCAAACGGAGCCGGCAACCCAAAGTTCAGCGTCTGCGACACAATGTCCGCCGGCAGGAAATAGAACATCACCCCTGGAAACTCGACCCCCAACCGTAAGCGCAACCGCCGCACATACTCCTCGGTCGGTCGATGATCTCGACTCAATGAAACCAACACGTCCCCATCCCCAGTCCCTATCAATCCATTATTTGAATAACTCAAACTAATCCCCGACGTCGGAATCCCCGTATTGTCCAAAATGCCAACCAACTCATTTGCCGGAATCTCCTCCCGAATCACCCGCTCCACCCTCTCCGCAATCATCACCGCCTCCTCCAAACGCAATCCCGTCGGCGCTCGAAAATGCAACCGGAACTGGCCCGAATCCACCGCTGGGAAAAAGTCGCGCCCCAGCCCAGGGACTAACGCCAAAGAAACAGCAATCCCCGCTAACATGACCAACAACGAAACCACGCGATACCGCAACACCGCGCTCAAAACCGAAACATAAAACCGACGCACCCCCTCAAACCCCGCCTCAAATACCTGCTGAATCCACACAAACGGCGCAGCCCAAATCGCCCCACCCCCATCTCCCCCTGCGCCATGCCCCCCGTGAAACGAGGAACCTCGGTAAAACCAATGCACCATCGTCGGGATCAACGTCCGCGAGAGAAAATAGCTGGCGAGCATCGCGAAAATCACCGCCTCCGCCAGCGGCACAAACAAATGCCGCGCAACCCCCGGCAAAAAAAACATCGGCACGAAAACAATGCAAATGCACAACGTCGACACAAACGCTGGCAACGCAATCTCCTGCGCTCCATCCAAAATAGCTCGAATCAACGGCTTACCCATGGCCATCTGACGATGCACGTTCTCAATCTCAACCGTTGCGTCATCAACCAAAATCCCAACCGCCAAGGATAACCCGCCCAACGTCATCAAGTTAATCGTCTCCCCCAACGCGCTCAACACGAGCAACGAACACAACACCGCCAACGGAATCGACACCGCGATAATGACCGTGCTGCGCCAAGACCCGATGAACAAAAGAATCATCAAAGCCGTCAACCCCGCCGCAATCACACCCTCTTTCACCACCCCCTCAATCGCGTGCTTCACAAACACCGACTGATCCGAGAACTCCTTCACATGAAGGTCGTTCGTCACCGTCGCCAACGCCTTCGGCATCTCCTCTTTAATCCCGCGCACCACATCCATCGTCGAGGCCATCCCACTCTTCAAAATCGTCAGTAACACCCCCCTCTCTCCATCCCGCCGAACCACATTCGTCTGCGGCTGCGCCCCATCCCTCACCTGCGCCACATCCTTCAAACGAACCACCGCTCCCTTCACCGTCCGAATCGGTAACTCATTCAAATCCTCAATCACCTTCGGACTCCCATTCACCTCCACGTCGTACTCTGTCCCCCCAATCTTCGCAGTGCCCGTCGGCAAAATCAGATTCTGAGCCGAAACCGCATCCACCACGTCCTGCGCATTCATGCCCATCGACTTCAACGCCGTCAGATCCAAATCCACCGATACGACCCGCTGCTTTCCCCCGTAAGGCCACGGAATCTGAGCCCCCTTTACTGTAGCAACTGCCGTCCGTATCTGATTCAACGTCACATCGTAAATCTCACCCTCCGACATCCGATCACTCGTGATGCTGTACTGAAGAATCGGCACCGTGGACGCGTTGTACCGAATAATCAATGGAGGGGTTTGTCCCGGTGGCAGCAGTCGCAAAATCGTCTGCGCAATCGCCGTCAACTGCGCCACTCCCCCATCCACCGAAGCGCCCTCTCGCAAGAACACCTTGATGATTCCCACCCCGTTGTAGCTGTTCGATTCAACGTGATCGATGTCGTTCACCGTCGCACTCAACGACCGCTCGTGCGCATAGATAATCCGCTGCTCAATCTCCTGCGCACTCAACCCCGCGTACTGCCAAATCACCGAAATCACCGGGATGTTGATCGACGGAAAAATATCCGTCGGCGTCCGAAGCACCATCAACGGCGCCAACAACAAAAGAGCGAGCGCCATCACCACAAAGGTGTACGGGCGCCTCAACGCGAGACGAACAATCCACATACCCTTTAAGACCCGAAAAGACGCCGTCCCTCAGGCCCCGCATTCCCTCCGGTCCTATCCCTCCAACTCACTTCACCAACTCCTCCATCCGCGGATCACGCTGTGCGCCCAACTCCGTGGCCCGACGGTACGCCTTGCGCGCGGCATCCTTGTCCGCCGGTTTCTGCGTTGCACACACCACGGCGAGATTGAAAAACGCGTCGGCATAGTTCGGGTCTAGCGTCGTAGCCGTTTCCAACTCCTTCCGCGCCGCATCCTGCCACCCCTTGCGACTCGCAACGATTCCCAAGTAGTTGTGCGCCACCGGACTGTTTTGGTTAATCACCAAGGATTGCGACAACTCCTCCACCGCTTGGTCCAACTTGTCCTGAGAGTAGTAGACAATCCCCAACGTCGAACGAGCAAACGCGTCGTCCGGCGACAACTCCAACGCCTTGCGAAGCGAAACTTCCGCATCACCCAACCGACCCAAGCGAAACTGCGTCACACCCAGATTCGTCAACGCAAACGCGTTCTCCGGATTCGCTGCAATCACCTTACGGTAAAGCTCTTCCGCTCCCGTAAAATCCCCTTTCTCAAAACGTTCATTCGCCTGAGATGCCAGCGTTCGAGCCTCATCCGTCATTGGCGCCGCCTTGCCTCGTCCCGATGCCGCCTGAGGCACCTTCTTGGCGACTGCCCCTGACTCCTCGTCCTTCTTGGGCGCTTCGCCCGTTGGCTTCCCCGACTCCGACTTCATCGGTCCGTTCGCATCACCCTTCCGCGGCCCCGTCTTAATCGCCGAAATCGAAATGGCGTCGTCATCAATCTCAACCACTGGCTGCTTGAACAAACCCTTCTCCTGCTCCGTCAACTGCACCACAGGTTCTCCCAGCAGCGCCATCTGCTTGAGCATGATCTCCGATTTGATCGCAAGACGGTCCGCTTCCTTCACCAACTCCTGCCTCACACTCTCACGCTCCGCCTGCTCCTTCAGCGAACGACGCACAATCGCCTCCAACGCAGCCCGCTCCTGCTTCAACCGCTCCTTATCCGCACCCGCCTCAGCCCCCTCCTTCTTTGCCGCCTCCAACCGCGCCAACGCATCGTCCATCCCCTTCTGCAACTCCTTGCTGCGAGCCTCCGCCTCGTCCGCGCGCTTCTTTGCATCCGCCAGCTGTTTTTTCGCCTCGTTCACCGCAGCCGTCATCTCCGTCATCCGAGAACCACTCCCCTTGCCCTCCTCGCGAGCCTGCTCCAAATCTTTGGAAATCTTCGCCAGTTTTGCAGCGGCCTCCCGATTTTCCGCTTCCAACCGCTCCACCGTCCCTCGCGCGTCCTTCATCTTGTCCGCCATCGCAACCGCCGCGTCACGCTCACCCGCCAACTTCGCCAAAGCCTCCTTCGCCTTCGCTGCCTCAGCTGCAATCGCCTCGTTGCGCGCCTTCTCCTCCGCCGCCGCCTTCTCCGCGCGGTCCTTCTCCCGCATCGCCAACGCCGCGTTCACCTCAGCCTTCGCGAGTTTATCCGACTGCCCCTGAAGCGCCTTCACAATCGCAGCCTCACGCTCCGCAACAACCTTGGAGATTGCCTCCTCCTTTTCCTTCTGCGCCTCCGCAAGAATCTTCGCCTTCTCCTGCTCCAACTTCGCAGGATCCATCCCTGGCTTCACCTTCGTCAACGCCGCTTTCGCCGCGTCACGCTCCTCCACCATCCGCTTCAACTCCAACTCCGCGCCATCCTTCGCCACCTTCAACTTCGCGTAAGCCGCATCCTTCTCCTTCACCGCTGCCGAAACCGCTGCCTCTCGATCCTTCAAGGCGTCCGCCAACACCTTCGCCCTCTCGCGCTCCGCCAGCGCTGCCGCCTTTTCAGACTCCGACGAACTCGACTTCATCGCCTCCTCCGCCTTCGCCAGCGCCTTCTGAGCTGCGTCGCGCTCCGAGGAGAGCTTTTTCAAATCCAACAGCGCATTGTCTCGCTCGGTCCGCACCTTAGCCAACTCACCACTCGAGGTCTTCAGTTCCGCCTCCGCCGCTTCTTTCGCCGTCTTCAACTTGTTGTAAGCCTCGTCCTTCTCCTTCACCGCGGCCGCCACCGCCGCCTCCCGGTCCTTCAGCGCATCCGCCTGTACCTTCGCCTTGTCCCGCTCCGCCTGCGCAACCATCTTCACCGCCTCGGACGAACTGCTCTTGATCGTTTCTTCCGCCTTCGCCAGCGCCTTTTGAACCCCATCCCTCTCCGCTGCCACCTTTTTCAAATCCGCCGCCACCGCATCCCGGTCATCTTTCAGTTTCTGAACCTCCCCCGACATCGCCTTCATCTGCGTCTCCACCTTCACCAACGAACGCTCCGCGGCGTCTTTATCCGCCACCGCCTTCTTCATCCCCTCCTCTGCCGTCACCCTTCCCTGCTTCTCCGTAACCAACGCTTGGTTCGCACTCTCCAAATCCCTGCCCGCTCGAGAAAGTTTCCCCTGCAAGTCACTGACATCCTTGATGGCCACCTCGAGCTTTTTCGTCGCCGAATCTCGCTCCTCCACCAATGACAAAATCCGCTCCTGCGCCTGATTCAATCGCCCCGACAACCGCTTCTTCAACTCATCCGCTGCATCCAACTCCGCCCCAATCTCACGCCGCTGCTGCCTCAACCGGTCTCGCTCCGCCTCCAACCCCGCCAAATCCACCGTGCCCTTTGCCGCGGAATCCTTCGCCTCCATCAACGCCTTCTCCGTTACCTGAACCCGCTGCTCCAACATCTTCGCACTCTCTTCCGCCTTCGTTCGCCGCCCATCCGCGTCATTCAACTGCTGCAACAAATCCTGCTTGTCCTTCCGCAACTTCGACGCCTCTTGGCTCGATGACTGCAAATCAATCTGGAGCTGGTTGAACTGTCGCTGAATCTCCGAAAATAAGTTTTTCACCCCACCAACAGCCCCCCCGGCCTCCCCTTCCATCGGCGCCGAAGGTAATCCCGAAACGTCACCTCCCCGCGCCTTCGGTTTGCCCGCTTCCTCCCCAGAACCCGTCGCCGGCATCGGCTTTTCTGCCGCCTCACGCACCGGAGACAATCGATCCAACGCCTGCCGCGTCAGCCGCGTGCGGTGCTTCACAATGTCCGGCTCCCACTGAGGGTACCGCTTGGCTAAACCGTCCAAACCCTTCAATACCGCCTCATACAAATCCGCCGCAGCCCCCAAGTTGCCCCGCTTCTCAAAAGATTCCGCCTTCTGGTAGTCGCTGAATAACCCGACAAATACCTTTTGCCCCTCATCCGGCGTCTGCGCGTGCAGGGGCGAAAAAAGCAGTCCGATGCACCCCGACACGATAAATGGTAATTTTGTCCTCATAAACCGAACAGCAACACCACACACTATCCGCAAAAGATTCACCCACGCAACGCTGACGAATGCAACGGTCCCGCTCCGCCCAACGCCCATCCCTCCCCCGAATCCCGTCCCCGACCCAGACGGAGATCGCCACTTGGATTACCCCCAACCACTACCGCTCCCTCCTCGAACAGAAAACAAACGCGATTCGGCTCGCCCACACCCCGTCAGGTTGGGTCGACCTCCTCGGCAACGACCTCATCCTCCATCACACCGCCCCCGAGGGAATCCAAACCCTCGCAAATCAGCTCCCGGAAATCCTTCCCTCCTACGACCTCCACCCCCAACGAGTCTTCCAACGCATTCTCCCCCGGAAAAACGAGGACCGGTCCAATCCCGTCCTCCTCCACGGTGACCCCGGCCTCCCCCTCCAAACCCACGTTCTTGAGAACGGACTCCTCTTCGAACTCGACTTCACCGCGGGCTACTCCACCGGTCTCTTCCTCGACCAACGCACCAACCGACGCTACCTAGAACAAACCGTCCGCCCAAAACGCCTGCTAAATCTCTTCGCCTACACCTGCGCGTTCTCAGTCGCCGCCGCCCGCGTCGGTGCCGAAACTTGCAGCGTCGACCTGTCCCGCAAATCCCTCGACCGCGGGAAATCCAACCTCATCCTCAACGGGTTCCCTGCCGAACCGCACCGCTTCTACGCCGACGACGTCATGGACGTTCTCCCACGCCTCGAACGCAGGAAAGAGCAGTTTGACTGCGTCATCCTCGATCCACCCACCTTTTCGCGAGGCAACAAGGGGCGCCGTTTCCAAGTCGAAGATCATCTCGGAGAAGCGCTCTCCGCTGTCATCCCACTGTGCGAGAGAAACGCCTCGATCCTCCTCTCCACGAACTGCACCTCGATGAACCAGCGAACCCTCGAAGCCATCGCCGCCCATACCGTTCGTACCCATCGACGTGGTGCCTCCTACCACCAAGAACCCCTGACCCCTGACCTCCGCGGCCCCGCCATCTCAACCACCACCTGGATTCACCTCCGCTGAACCCGCTCAGCCCCCCCCGTCAGCCGCAACATCACCAAATATCCCGCAGCCAGCGCCACACACGCCCCCACAATCCAAAGCGTGTCCGCCTTGATCGCCCGCACCAACGCCGCAGGGTCCGCCAACAAATCTGGGTGCAACCGAGCCGCCCGTTCGCCCGCCCACGCCAAAACCGCGCACCAAACCGCCGCTCCAACCGTGGTCACCACCGAAAACCCTCCGAACGGCATCCGAACCAACCCCGCAGGAATCGAAATCACATGCCGCACCACCGGCAATAACCGCGCTAAAAAGATTCCCGTTAAACCAAACCTGCGCATCAAAACTTCCCCACGCTCCACCTTCGCCCCATCCAAAAGCACCCACCGCCCCCACCGATCCAGAAAACTTCGCCCCACCAGCCTCGCCGCCAAGTAAGTCAGCGCCGACCCCAACCACGACCCCACCGTCCCCGCAATCACCACCCCCACCAAACTCATCTCCCCGCGCGCCGCCAAAAATGCCGCCGGCGGAATCACCACCTCACTCGGCACCGGAAAAATCGAACTTTCCATCGCCATCAAAATCGCCACCCCCCAATACCCCCACTCCCGAACCCATCCAAACCAAGTCACCAACCAATCGTGCATCATCAAAAAAAAAAGGGTGCCGGACGGCACCCCCTCCTAAACACCCCATCCCAACTCAAAAAATCTCCGCATCCTCCGCTAAACCAGAGTCCGTCCGAATCGAATCCAAACGACGACGCACCCCGCTCTCCGACTCCGGCCCACGCCAAACCTTCATCACCGCCCCCACCACCACAGGAACCGCTAGCAACGCCCCAATCGTTAACAACGTGGTCGCCGTCGTTTTCTGCGTCGGCCGCTGCAACTTCCCCGCAATCAACAAACCAATACCGCAACCCACCGCCGTCTGTGTTACCGTCAGCAACCCCGTATTCAAATTCTCCGTCGTACGTTGAGACATAGACTGAAACTAGCCCCCACCCCCCTCCGAAGCCAATCCCATTCGCACCCCAGCCAGCCATGCCCGCCCTCCTCAAAAACCGAGACGAAACCATCACGCTCCTCGAAGACATCGCCCAAATCCTCGAACTCAAGGGCGAATCCGTTTTCAAAGTCCGCGCCTACGCGAACGGCGCCCGAACCCTCGAAACCTTCACCGGCGACTTCGAAGAACTCATCGCCACCCAATCCCTCTCCAGCCTCCCCGGAATGGGAGACGCACTCACCGACAAAATCACCACCTTCGTTACCACCGGTTCCCTCCCCTACTTCGACGAACTCAAAAAGTCCGTCCCCGAAGGTCTGTTCGACCTCTTCGAACTCCAAGGCCTAGGCCCAAAAAAAATCAAGGCTCTCTGGGAACAACTCAACATCACCACCCTCGAGTCCCTCGAGACCGCCGCTAAGGACGGTTCCATCGCCGCCCTCAAAGGGTTCGGAGCCAAAACCGCAGCCAATCTCCTCGAATCCCTCGAAGCCCGAAAACGCTACGCCAACTCCTTCCGCTTCCACCAAATCGCCCCACTCGCCGAACACCTCCGCGAACAACTCCGCGATCTCGAAGAAGTCATCCAAGTCGAAATCGCAGGGAGCTATCGGCGCCGCAAAGAAATCGTTCGCGACATCGACTTCATCGTGTCCTCCAACACGCCAGCACCCGTCATGGCGTTCTTCACAGCCCACCCCCAAGTCGAATCCATCCTCGTCCAAGGCCCCACCAAATCCAGCGTCCGGCTCAAAATCGGAATTCAAGCCGACCTCCGCGTCGTCTCAAACCCCCAGTTCCCGTTCGCCCTCAACTACTTCACCGGCTCCAAAGAACATAACATCCTCATCCGCCAACGCGCGCTGGACAAAGGCTGGACCCTGAACGAATACCGCCTCGCACAAGACCCAAAGCAGCCCGACGCACCACTCCCCCCAGAGAACATTCACACCGAAGCCGACCTTTACCGCGCACTCGGACTTGATTTTATCGAACCCGAACTCCGCGAAGCCACCGGCGAAGTCGAAGCCGCAGAGACCCACTCCCTCCCGCGCCTCGTTCAACTCGACAATCTGCGTGGCACCTTCCACTGCCACACCACCGCCAGCGACGGACGATCCTCCCTACGCGAAATGGTCGACGCCGCCCTCGACCACGGCCTCCAATACCTCGGAATTTCCGATCACTCCCGCAGCTCCGTCCAAGCACGCGGCCTTTCCGAATCCCAATTGCTCGAACAAATCCGCGCTATCCACCAACTCAACACCGAACTCGGTCCCGACTTCCGCATCTTCACGGGCGTCGAATGCGACATCCTCAAAGACGGATCTCTCGATTACCCCGACGAAATCCTCGCCCAACTCGACTACGTCGTCGCCTCCGTCCACAACGCCTTCGAAATGAGCGAGTCCGCAATGACCGAACGCATCATTCGCGCCATCGAAAACCCGCACGTGACCATGCTTGGCCACCTCACCGGTCGCCTCCTGCTCACCCGCGAAGCCTACGCCCTCGACGTCCCACGCGTCATCGACGCCGCTGCGCGAACCAGTACCTGGATTGAACTCAACGGGAACGGGAGGCGCCTCGACATGGACTGGCGCTTCTGGCCTCTCGCGAAACGAAAAGGCGTGCGCTGCGTCATCAACCCTGATGCCCATCACGTCTCTCAGTTCCAAAACCTCAGCTTCGGAACCAACATCGCTCGCAAAGGCGGGTTGACCAAAGGAGACGTAATGAACTGCCTCGCCCTCCCCCAAATCGAAACGGCCCTCCAGCAAAAGCGGAAACAAGCGGGCATTGCGCCGCCCACACGCTAAGGCCGCGCCTTCGACCCGCATTAAAGGCCAACACTCCCCTTGACTCCCCCCCGGACCCCATGCGCGCCACCCCTCGTACACTGTCTCTCCTCGCAGCATCCCTCAGCCTCCCCCTGCATGCTGCAGACCTTCCGCCCGACCACGCTGCGCGTATGGAAAAAGGGCTCCGCCTCTTCCGGGAAAAAGTTGCGCCCACCCTCAAAGAGCACTGTCTCGATTGCCACGGCGGCCGCAAAACCAAAGCCGATCTCGACATCGCCACCCGCGAATCTCTCCTCAAAGGCGGCTCCGAAGGCCCCGCCGTCATCCCGTTCGATGAAAAAAACAGCCTGCTGCTGAGGCTGGTTCGGCACGAGGTGGATCCCGCAATGCCCGACGAAAAACCCAAGCTTCCCAGCGCAACCATCGAACTCCTCGAACAATGGGTCGCCTCCGGCGCTCCCTACGACCAACCCCTCATCGCAGGAAAAACCAGCGCCCGCGACCGCTCCACCGTCACCGAAGACGATCGAAAATGGTGGGCTTTCCAACCCCTCCAACCCGTCAACGTACCTGCACAACCGCATCCTCCAAAACACCCCGTCGACGCCTTCCTCCAAAAAGCGCGCGCCGCAAAATCCATCACCGCCGCTCCCGCCGCAAACCCGCGAACCCTCGTCCGCCGCCTCTTCCTCGACGTTACCGGATTCCCACCTTCCCCCGAAGAGGTCGACGCTTTCCTAACCGATACGAACCCCAACAAATGGGAGAAACTCGTCGACCAACAACTCGCGTCATTTGCCTACGGAGAACGGTGGGCACGGCACTGGTTGGACGTCGCGCGCTTCGCAGAAAGCAGCGGTTTCGAACACGATTACGACCGTCCCTACGCCTTCCACTACCGCGACTTCGTCATCAAGGCACTCAACGCCGACATGCCCTACCCCACCTTCGTGAAGTGGCAAATCGCGGGCGACGAAATCGCCCCCTCAAACCCACAGGCAATGATGGCCACCGGCTTCCTCGGCGCCGGCGTTTTTCCAACACAAATCACCGCGAATGAAGTTGAACGGACTCGCTACGATGCCATGGACGATATGCTGTCCACCACCGCCAGCGCTTTCCTCGGACTCACCGTGGGTTGCGCCCGCTGCCACGACCACAAGTTTGATCCAATTCCCACCGAGGATTACTACCGGATGCTCTCCACCTTCACCACGACCGTGCGCTCGAACGTGGACCTTGTTCTCGACAAAGATTCGCACGCGAAAGCAATCGCCGCGCATGAGGAGAAAATAAAATCCCAAAAATCACGCCTTCAACAGGTTGAAAAATCCCTTCGCGCAAAGGATTTCTCAACATGGCTCGAAAAATCTGAACCACCACAAAGCGCGCTCACGTCACTCTCCGTCCGCGAAATCACCTCGTCCGGCGGAGCCACTTTCCGCCCGCAACCTGATGGCTCATTCGTCGCAGAAGGGACCAATCCCAGAGTGGACACCTACACCATTCGATGTGCCGCTCCTGCCGGAAACCTCACCGGCATCCGGCTCGACGCACTCGCAGATTCTTCCGGAAAGGCCAAGGGGCCCGGACGCGCCCCCAACGGCAACTTCGCCCTCAGCCGCATCGAGTTAGAAATCACACAAAAAGGTAAATCCCCCCTCAAACCGCAGTTCGATTCTGCTGAGGCCACCCACCAACAAAACACCGGCGGTCTATCCGTCCAATCAGCGCTCGACGAAAATCCTTCAACCGGTTGGGCCGTCGACAACGGCGGAATCGGAAAGGATCAAAGCGCGATTTTCACCCTACGTGAACCACAAGCCCTTTCAGGAGAGGAGGAAATGGTGATCCGGCTCCACTTCGCAGTGAACACCGGACACAACATCGCTCGTCCAAGAATCGGCGCATTCGTTGGGGGAGCACCCTCGCTGAATCAAAAGCCCGTCGATGGACGCATCAAAAGCCTGTTACAGGCGAAGCAGAGTCGACCATTAACACCAGAAGAGGAAACCACGCTGTTCGACGCATGGAAAACAGACCAACAGGCATGGTCGAAAGAGTCCGCTCAACTCGTCGCTCTCGAAAAAACCACCCCCAAGCCCGGTGAACCCGTTCTTGTTTGTGCAGAGGGATTTCAGCCAATCGTCATGCACTCGCAGGGAGCGCCTTTCTTGAAGGAAACCCACCTCCTTAAACGCGGTGACGCAAACCAAAAAGTGCGCGTCGTGGACCAAGGATTTCTCCAAATCCTCAGCCGCCCAGACGCCGCGGCGACGAAATGGCAAAGCCCAGTCCCTGACGGAGCAAAGTTCTCTGGCCGAAGAACCGCCCTCGCAAACTGGATCACCGACACACAGTCGGGCGCTGGAGCTCTTGCCGCACGCGTTATCGTCAACCGCATCTGGCAGCACCACTTCGGAGAGGGCATCGTTCCAACCCCAAACGATTTCGGCAAAACCGGCACCGCGCCCGCACATCCGGAACTTCTGGAATGGCTCGCCAACGAGCTGTTACGCAACGAAGGAAGCCTGAAATCCATCCACCGCATCATCCTCACCAGCGCCGCCTATCAACAATCCTCGTCCCCCTCGCAAGAGTCTCGCGACAAGGATCCAGACAACACCCTCCTCACGCGTTATCCCGTGCGTCGTCTGGAGGCCGAAATCGTCCGCGATGCCGCCCTCAAAGTATCAGGCACGCTCGACCCCCGGCCATTCGGCCCCGGCACGCTCGACGAGGGATCCACCCGCCGCAGTATCTATTTCACCGTGAAACGAAGCCGCCTAATTCCGTCGATGGTGGCGTTCGACGCACCGGAACCGCTGACGAGTCAGGGTAGTCGCCCATCCACTGTGGTTGCGCCCCAAGCGCTCTTCCAACTCAACAGCCCGCACGCCCGGAAATGGGCAACCGCGCTCGCCTCTCGGCTTTCCCAGAAAGCAGGTCCGTCCGCCAAACCGACCGACCTCATCACAGCCGCCTATCAAGAATCCCTCACGCGCCGCCCGACGGACCAAGAAATGGAAATCGCAAACCGCTTTCTCACTTCGACGCCAGACACACTCACCCAACTCGCCGACCTCTGCCAAAACCTCCTCGCATTGAACGAGTTCGTCTACATCCCATAGCGTATGAACCCTTTCCACCATTCCCTCGATCGCAGGAGTTTATTGAACATGGCGGGAGCCGGTTTCGGCGCAATCGCTGCAAACCATCTTCTCCAACGTGAAGCATTCGGCGCGAACCCACCCTCCGCACACGCCCGACAACCCCATCACAAAGCCAAAGCACGCTCCATCATCTGGCTGTTCATGAACGGCGGACAGAGCCAGGTCGACACGTGGGATCACAAGCCCGAACTCACCAAACGCAACGGCCAGACGCTCGAAGGCTTCGATCCGAAAACAGGGTTCTTCCCCGGATCCGTCGGCCCGCTCATGGGATCCCCCTTCGAGTGGAGTCAACACGGCCAAAGCGGCGGATGGGCATCCAGCCTCTTTCCACACCTATCCAAACACATGGACCGAATGGCGTTCATCCACTCGATGCACACCGACTCCAATAACCACTCGCCCGCCCTCTTCATGATGAACACTGGGGTCACCCGCATGGGAAATCCCAGCGTCGGCTCATGGATCACGTATGGCCTCGGCTCTGCGAGCGCGGATCTGCCCGCATTTATCGTGATGAGCGATCCAAAAGACCGCGGGTTACCCAAAGGCAACGCCAGCAACTGGACTGCCGGCTTCCTCCCCGCCGTCTTCCAAGGCACTTGGCTCAACCCAAAAGGTGAGGCCATCGCCAACCTGAAGCCCGTCAAGGACATGACGCCTGAAAGGCAGCGACGCCAGCTCGACCTCTTCGCTCAGTTGAACAAGGCCTCTGCCTCGCAACTCCCCGCATCACCCGAGCTCGACGCAAGGCTCGAAAGCTTCGAACTCGCCTACCGCATGCAAAGCGCAGCCCCAGAGGCGTTTGATCTCTCCAAAGAACCCCAACATGTTCGAGAGCTTTACGGACTCGACCAACCCCACTGCGCCCACATCGCCAGCCAGTGTCTGACCGCGCGCCGACTTGTGGAACGCGGCACCCGCTTCATCCAAATCTACAGCGGCGGTATGGACAACCAGTTGTCGTGGGATTGTCATCGCGACCTCGTCGGCAATCACTCCGGCTTCGCGCAAGAAACCGACCAACCCTTCGCAGCCCTCATCCAAGACCTCAACCAACGCGGACTTTTGGACGAAACCCTCATCGTCTGCGGGGGCGAATTCGGGCGACTCCCAATCTCACAAAAAGGGGAGAAGCCCGGCCGAGACCACAACCCTAATGCATTCACCCTGTGGATGGCTGGCGGCGGAGTCAAAGGCGGAACCCGCTACGGCGAAACGGACGAAATTGGCAACAAGGCCGCCGTAAACAAAGTCAGCATCCGCGACTTCCACGCGACCCTTCTCCACGCTATCGGACTCAACCACGAGCAACTCGTCTACCCCTTCCAAGGCCTCGACCAGCGCCTGACCGGCGTCGAAAAAGCGAGAATCATCCGAGACCTCTTTTCCTGACCCCTCACGCCAAGCGCCCCCAAGGGGTTCCATCACTCAATCGTAACGGGAACCCCCTCCGTCACCATCTCCACGAAACGCACTGCATCCCAGTTCGCCAACCGGATGCAACCGTGACTCGCCGAGCGACCAATCGTCTGCGGGTTGTTGGTTCCATGAATACCAATGCCGCTTCGATTCAAGGCAACCCAAACCACTCCTACCGGGTTATTCGGACCCGCAGGCAGCATGAAAAAAGTGTCCGTCCGCACCCCGTGATTCAGCACGCCTTCGTCCCAGCGAAAAACAGGACGACTACTCCGCCCGAGAATCTTCCATTTCCCGACCGGAGTCGGGGTCGCAGCGCTCCCTGTCGTCACCGGAAAACTCGCAATCAACTGTCCCCCCTCGCTCACCTCGAGCATTCGTTCCTTAATCGAAACACGCACACTCCGACCTGCATGCCCCTTCATTTCTGGGTAGTTGCCCTGCGGAGGAACCTCCTCAATCAAGAACGGCTGAACACTAGGAACGATCACCACATCACCCACTTTTAACCGCTCCAAATCCAAAGCGGGATTCAACGCGGCCAGCAGAACCGGCGAACAGTGGTAACGTTCCGTTAAAAACTCGAGCACCGACCCGTACGGCAAACTCTTCATCTTCGATTGCGCTTCAGGCTGAGTTGGCAGCACTCCAACGGTCTCAACATCCCTCGCTGTAACCCGATGCGCCGTGTAAGTGCCCCGCTCCTCGGGCAATCGTAAATCCCAAAGTCCAGAGTCCCCTTCGGATTTTTGAGCAGCCAAGTAACGCATCCCCGCCTTGTCCATGAACTCCCCCGGAACGCCATCAATCTTCCCCGGAGCAAACCCCGCTTCATCCAACAAAATCTGAACACGCACCACCTCATCCCTCTCTGCCCCCGACATCCGCTTCAGCGAATCCGGTCTCCCCTCGCCCACCCGAAACAACTCACGCCGTGACCGATTCTTTCTCTCAACCGCACTGTCCTCGGCACACACGTTGAAGGGGCCGACAAACACGGCAAACAAACAACTGAGATACAGGCCCCTGCAAAACTTCATTCACCGACAGACTCGCGGAGTTTCACGATCAGTTCGAGCAAATAACCAACACAGGCAAGTCTCGGTCAGCGACCTGCCGAGAAAATCGCAAGGATGTCTTCCCGCCCCTGCGCCTGCGCCAAACGATCACGCACCATTCTGTCGTTCAAAAACTTGGCAATCGCTGCAAGTGTCCGCAAGTGCGCCTGAAACTGATTTTTAGGGACAATGAACATCACCACGAACTTCACCACAGCACCATCCAACGCGCCAAAATCCACGCCCGAAGCAGATCGGCCAAAAACCGCAACCACCTCACGAACATGCTCCGATGATGCATGGGGAATCGCCACTCCAAACCCAATCCCAGTGCTCATCGTCTCCTCTCGAAGTCGCAGCGCAGCCAACACCGAGTCTCTGCTCGCAGACTCAACGCGCCCCTCAGAAACAAGCACGTCAACCAACTCCTCGAGCACGCCCCACCGATCGCCCGCCGATAACTCGGGAACGATGCGCTGAATGTTCAGAAGGTGTCCGAGCGTCATCAGGAAAAAACGGTTCCCGCAAAAAGCAGGTGAATCCTCACTTCCCTACCCGCCTGAACGCGACACGCAAGCGTTTGTTTGGCGCACCACGCCGAACCTCAGAAACTGCGATCACAGCACAGGACGGCAGATGCCACCCATCCCCCGAAAAACAGCTCCATAAACGCCCCTCATGGAGAGCTCGCCCCCCCCTTCGGAAGAACCATACAAATCGTGGAGTCAAGATAAGCCCGATTCCGTCCCCCCACTATTTTATCCGAGGGAACTTTCCCCCGCAAAAAAACGCCCGCTCACTTGACTGTGGCCCACTCAAAACCACTATGGGTTGTGGCCACTGCCGACAAAACCACTCTCTGAAGTGGTTTTGTCGGGAAGCCTCGTATTCACTCGCTCCAGCCAATGCCTCGCCCTTGTCAAACCGCAAATCACCCGAAAAATCCGTCGGTAACGCCCGAGAGTCCTCGTCCGTTGCCACGTGAAATCTCCGGTTAAATCTGGGGTTTGTCTCGCCTCGAAGACTTCTTTCCTCTCGTTCAAAAACCACTCCGTTCACTCAGTAACTTACCCCGTATGTCTGCCTCCTTGCTCGAAGCCCCAAACGCCACCGAAACCCCCATCCTTGATCCGCTCAACTTCTCCAGCTCCGACGGAGAAATCTCGGCCAAAGAGGACGGTAATGTCGTCGTCTATCAGTTCCGGAATAAAACGTTCCGCCTCGACAAAACTAAAGCCCGCGAACGGGTCGCTGGTAAACGCGTCATCAACGGACACCGTTCCGCAGAGCTCAACGTGCTCCCTCTCAAATACCACGAAGCCTACCGCATCTATAAGCAGATGAAGGCGAATCACTGGGAACCCGACGTCATCGACATGTCCAAAGACGCTCTCCAGTGGAACACGGGGGCCCTCAGCGCCAAAGAGCGATGGATTATCGAAATGGGCGTCGGCTACTTCTCCGCTGCCGAAGGCATCGTCGGCGACAGCGTCCTCCACGTCATCGAGGACAACCTCACCGCCGCCGAACTCAAGCACGCCTCCCTGCGCCACATCGCCGAGGAGTCCATCCACATGGATTCCCTCCTCCACATCATCGGCAGCCTTAACATCGATCTGGACGAGGTCACCGCAAAGTTCAACGACATCCCGTCAATCAAAGCCAAAAACGCGTTCATTACGCGCCACATCCCCTCCCTCAAGATGGGGATTGATCTCACCATCACCGCAAACAAACAAAAGTTCGCCAAAGCCATCTTTGGGATCACGCAAGTCATGGAAGGCACCCAGTTTTATGCCCTCTTCGCGATGATCCTCTCCCTGCACCGGCAAAACAAGATGACCGGAATCGGACAAATGTTCCAATACACGCTCCGCGACGAGTCCAATCACATCGCCCTAGGCAGATTCATCCTCACCCAACTCATCGAGGAAAACCCCGATATCTGGACCCCTGACTTCCAGAAAGATCTCATCGAGTTCATGCGCGAAGGCGTCGCCCTCGAAAAAGATTTTGTCCGCGATTGCCTCCCCGAAGACACAGCGGGAATGCAGCAGAAGGAGTTCCTCGACTACGTTGACTTCAACGCCGACCGCCGCCTCAACTCCATCGGGTTGCCCAGCCTATCACAAGTCCGTGACAACCCATTCCTCTGGCTCGACGAAGTCATATTCTTGCGCAAAGAGAAAAACTTCTTCGAAACCCGGGTCACCGAATACCAAACGAGCGGAAGCGTAAAAAATTCCAGCGAGGACGATCTCATTTGAGGCATCTCCTCCCAGAGAGCGCTGACGCTCTCCCGCATCCCCCCGTACCCTACGTAGTTCAACTTTCGTTCGAAAATCTCCACCCCTTCTGCAGCCCAACCCATGTCCTCTGTTTTCTCGCTACATAACGAGCCACCACAACAACTCACCGATTCCGAAGGTTTCCCAAAGGTCATCCGAAGAGACACCCCAGAATCCCTAAACCGCAAACCGCACATCGTTCCTTGGATTGGTCATAAAATCGACCGCGCCGTTTCAGCGGCATGCGCCGTCGTGGGAGCTGATGAGGCGATTGGCCGACAAATCCGAGCGGAAATCGAGTTTCGGATGAAAAAAGAGCGCCCCCTCTTTGTTCACATCGAGCAACTCCAGGACATGGTGGAGGAACTCCTCCTCGAACTGGGCCACAGCCGCGTCGCTCTGGCGTACGGAAAATACCGAGCAAAACGTGCTGCCCAACGTGAAATCGAGCACTCCCAAGTGCACTTGCACGATGCAGAACAGCTCGAACTTGCGTCCATCGAACAGCTCCAAGACATCCGGCAACGCGTCTCCTTCGCGAAAATCGGCCTCGCCACACGTCTCTCTGACAACGAGCTCGTGGGCCGTCTCCTCCGCTCGACCTCCATCTCGCTCAGCCCCGAGGAACGCAAAGAGACGATCATTATGAACGCCAAGAACCTGCTGGACGTCGATGCCGACTCCCGCCTGTTCGCTGGCCGCATCCTGCTCACCTACATCTACGAAGAAACTCTCGACTGGAAAATCTCCGACGGGCCCCAAGGCCTGAAAGATGCCCACCGTAAGGCCTTCTTAGCGTATATACCGAAAGGAGTGGAAATCGGACGCCTCGACCCACGCCTCGCCGAAATGGACTTACGCAAAATCGCGGACGCTCTCGATCCATTCGCCGACTTGCAGTTCGATTTCCTCGGCATCCAGACCCTGTACGATCGCTACCTCATTCTCAACCGAGACACGACAACCGGTAAAAAACGACGCCTCGAAGCTCCCCAGATCTTCTGGATGCGGGTCGCCATGGGATTATCTATCCTTGAGAAAGACCGCGAAACGCGCGCCGTCGAGTTCTACTCCCTCTACAAAACGCGCCGCGCCTGCTCCTCCACGCCAACCCTCTTCAACGCAGGAACGCCCCGCTCCCAGTTGTCGAGCTGCTACCTGCTTTACTGCGGCGATTCCATCGAAGACATCACGGAAACGTGGAACCGCTTTGCGCACCTTTCGAAATGGGCCGGCGGACTCGGCTGCTCTTGGACGGCCGTTCGCGGCACGGGAGCGCATATCCACGGGACCAATGGCGAATCCAGTGGCGTTGTGCCTTTCCTGAAGGTCTCCAATGACATCGCCCTTGCGGTCAATCAAGGCGGCAAACGCCCCGGGGCACTCTGCAGCTACCTCGAACTCTGGCACATGGATATCGAGGAGTTCCTCGAACTCCGAAAGGAAACGGGTGATGAACGCCGCCGCACCCACAACATGAACACGGCCCACTGGATTCCTGACCTGTTCATGAAACGGCTCAAGGAAATCTCGGACGGCCGTCTCCCGAAAGACGCCACTTGGACTCTGTTCCGCACGAACGAAACCCCCGACCTGCCCGAGCTGTTCGGACAAAAGTTCGAAGACCGCTACCTCGAATACGAGCGACTCGCGAAAGAGGGCAAAATCTACAGCCGCGAGGTACGCATCCTCACGCTATGGAGAAAGATGCTGGAGACGCTCTTTGAAACAGGCCACCCATGGCTCACCTTCAAAGATCCGTGCAATCTGCGTTCACCCCAAGATCACGCAGGAGTCATCCATAACTCCAATCTGTGCACGGAGATCACCCTCAACACGAGTTCCGACGAAGTGGCGGTGTGCAACCTCGCCTCGGTTAATATCGCCAACCACCTCACGGAAACTGGCGCTCTCGACCACACAAAGCTCCGATCCACCATCGAGGTGCTGATGCGGATGCTCGATAACGTCATCGACATCAACTTCTACCCAGTCGACGCCGCAGAACGGTCAAACATGCGTCATCGTCCCGTCGGCATGGGCGTCATGGGTCTGCAAGACGCCCTCTACATGAAACGCGTGTCTTTCGACTCTCCGGAAGCCGTCGATTTTAACGACGAAATGATGGAGGCGATTGCGTACTACGCCTACGAGGCCTCCAACAAGTTGGCAGAGGAACGGGGAACCTATCAAACCTACAAAGGCTCGAAGTGGGATCGCGGGATGATGCCGCTCGATACCCTCGCCCTGCTCGAGCAAGAGCGCGGCGTACCCGTCTTGGTCGATCGAAAACAACGGATGCCGTGGGAAGAACTGCGCCAAAAAATCGCGACCCACGGGATGCGCAACTCAAACTGTCTCGCGATTGCCCCGACAGCCACCATCTCCAACATCATGGGATGCAACCCTTGCGTTGAGCCCAACTACAAACACATTCACGCCAAATCCAACCTGTCGGGTGAGTTCGTACGAACGAACGATTTCCTCGTCCGAGATCTCCAATCACGGGACCTCTGGGATGAGCAAATGTTGAAGGATTTGAAGTACTTCGACGGCTCGATTCAACACATTGACCGTATCCCGTCCGACCTCAAAGCCCTGTATAAAACTGCTTTCGAGATCGAGTACACCTGGATTCTTCAGTGCGCCGCAGTCCGCCAAAAGTGGTTGGACCAAGCGCAAAGCACGAACCTCTGGCTTGCCGAACCCGATGCCCGAGCAGCCAGCTTCATGTACCGCGAAGCCTGGGAACGTGGCCTCAAAACCACCTACTATCTACGCACCCTCAACCGGAGCGCCATCGACAACGCGAACCACGACCGCCGCCCCGCGAAAGAGTTCACGGAAGCCGAAAAAAACGCCTGCTCCATCGAGGCCATGCGCAATGGCGGAACCTGCGAAGCCTGCCAATAACAGATTCCCCAGCCTTCACACCGGAGGCATAAAACCTGAAGCCGGTGGTTTGAGGAGCGCAAGCGACGAAACAACCACCGAGCCTTTGTCGCCCCCCTCGGACCGCGCTCGCTTCGTTCGGCGCACCCGTCCTCGTACAACGCTGCGCCTCGCCCGCCGGCAGAGCCCCCTCAATCCCCCTCAACCGAGGGGGATTGGCCCTGAACACCACTCAGCGCTTCTCTTTCCCAATGCAAAACAGGCGCGTATCCGTCCGGACAAAGAGTTGACCGCCCGAGGCAACGATTGCAGACCGAACCACTTTGTCCTCTTTGGTGCCAAAGTTTGCCTGATGCAACACTGACCCGTTCGCAGCATCGAACACCACCACCTCGCCCAGGAAGTTCACCGTATAGACCTTTCCATCGCCAACCAAGGGCGATGCCTCGTACTTTGCCCGCCCTGGTGTCTCAACACTCCACTTCACCTTCCCATCCGGCGCCACCCGCGCCAACGTCTTCGCAACATCCGACAACACAAAGAAATCCCCCTCAGCAAATGCGGGGGTCGGAACGTCCGAAGTAATGCCACGCTCCGCACTCTTCCACACTAACGCGCTGTCATCCAAAACCCCGCGCCCCGGCTTCACCGCATAAACCGGCTCCTTCTTCGGAGCACACGACAACACAACACCCGCACCAGCCACTGGGGACGGTACCAACCTCCAATGGCCAATCCGATTCGGATTCCACGTCCCCCAACGCCAAATCTCCGCTCCCGTGACGGGGTCATGACCACTCACCATGTCCCCGCCCACCACCAAAATCTGCCATTTCCCGTCCACTTGATACGGCATCGGCGTACTAAACGCCTCCCGAGACTCCGCCTGCGCCTCCGTCTTACGCACATGGCGCCACTGCGTCTTACCCGTCACCGGATCAACGGCCAAAAGGAAAGACTCTCCCCCCTCCTTCCCCTTCCCATGGACCGGCTGATCCCGCTGCAATACCTGAACGTACAACCGCCCCTCAAAAAGCAACGGACTCGCCGAAAACGTCCATTGGAAAGCAAAGTCTCCCTCCTCCTCTTGAATGTTTTTCTTCCACAACGGTTTTCCGGACACGTCAAACGCCGCGAAATCGCCGTTACCGTAAAAAAAATACACCGATTTTCCGTCCGTCACTGGAGAGGGTGACGCATAGTTACTACGATCATCCCGCTTCAAACCATCAGCCACTTTATTCTGCCACAGGACCTTGCCCGTGGATCGATCCAGGCACACCGCATGGAGCGATTGATTCTCCGCATCCGCCGTGGAAACGAAAACCCGACTCCCCGCAACAACCGGCGTCGAAGCACTCGGCCCCGTCAGGGCAAAGGACCAACTCACCCCCTCCTCCGGAGAGAACTTCGCAGGCAAACCCTTTTCAGCAGAAGACCCATCGAAACGAGGGCCACGCCACTGCATCCAATCCTCACCCAAAAGGTTCACTGAAACCGCAACCATAAAGGCCAAAGAACAAACGAGGGGAGACACTTTCATAGAATCCCTTTTTAGCATCTCCCACGCCCAACAAGCTCGCACAGACTGACCCACTCCAAACCTTGGCCCGCGAACTGCACCCCTGTGGCCATGGAAAAAATCCACCGCCGCACCGCACTCGCTGCCCTCACTGCTTCTCTCGCCCACCATTCACTCTCATTGCACGCCGCAACTCCGGCCGAAACGCTCGCAAAAACAGACGATGAGCGCGTTCAATCCATCCTCAAAGGCGATGCCGCCGGAATGCAAAAAACCCTCGCCTCAGAGCTTCGTTACGCTCACTCCAACGGAATTATCGATACCCGCGACTCATTCATTGAAAGCGTTGCCTCGAAGAAAATGCAGTACCACGAGTTCGTCTATCGTGAGCGAAACTTCACCTTCCCCTCCCCCGGTATCGCCCTGATGACAGGACGCGCACGAACCCGCGTCACCATCGCAACGGGTGAAGTGGATGCGGAACTCGGCTTCCTCGCCGTCTGGCGCGAAGAAAAAGACGGGTGGCGCTTCATCGCCTGGCAGAGCTGCCGCCTCCCCAAACCCTGACCGCACCGCACCATGACCCGCCGCGTCATCGCACTCCTCGCTGCCATCGTCTCGCCGGTCCTAGCGCACGCGGCGCCCGTCTCCATCGCGACGTTTGACGTGGATGCGACGCCACCTCTCGGGTCAGCGATGGCATATGACCCCGTAAAACGAATCGATGAGCTCACCCTGCGTTGCCGAGGCATCGTCATCATCGGTCCACAAACCCCCATTGTCCTGTGCGCTGTGGATTGGATCGGTATCGCTAACGAAGGCCACGAAGCGTTTCGAACGGCCCTCGCCGCCGCAGCGGGAACAACCCCCGACCGAGTCGCAGTTCACGCGCTCCATCAACACGACGCACCCGGTTGCGACTTCACCGCCGAGAGGTTAGTCAAACAACTCGAGATTGGTGGCTTCAACCGCTTCGAGGGAACCTTCCACCGTGAAGTCATCGCCCGCGCATCCGCAGCCATCAAAACGGCTCTCCCCAATGCACGCCCAGTTTCCCATTGGGGTTGGGGACGTGCCGAAGTGCGCGACATCGCCAGCGCACGACGCATCGTTGGCCCAGACGGACGCGTCAGAGCAACTCGCTACTCCGCAACAAAGGATCCCGCCGTTCGTGCGGAACCGACAGGAAATATCGATCCCTTCCTCACCAGTCTGAGCTTCTGGGACGGTGAGACGCCAGTGGCCGTTCTTACCGCCTACGCCTGCCACCCGCAAAGTTACTATCGACTCGGGATTCCTTCCCCCGACTTCCCCGGAATCGCTCGGTTCATCCGAGGACAGGACATGCCGTCCACGCTCCACGTTCATTTCAACGGAGCTGGTGGAAACGTAACCGCGGGCAAGTTCAATGACGGCTCGAGGGAAAACCGCATGGCGCTCGCGACCCGCTTGGCCGATGGAATGCGCGATGCGCTCCGAGGAACCGAAAAGCACCCCCTTCAAAGCGAGGATGTGGGTTGGGCGAGAGAGGAAGTCCGATTACCTCTGGCGCCACACCTTTCCAAAGAGACGCTGATCCAACAACTTCGAACGACCCCGCCCAAAGGCTACGTCTCGTTTGCCGATCAACTCGCATGGGTGGAGCGCTCGGAGTCCGGAAAGCCTCTCGATCTCACCTGTCTCAAAGTCGGCAGCGCTCGGATGATTCATATGCCTGGCGAACTGTTTGTTGAATATCAACTTGCCGCTCAAAAGCTTCGAGCCAACGGTCAGGTGATGATGGCTGCCTACGGCGATTACGGACCTGCCTACATCGGAACCGCCGAATCATACAAGCAGGGGGGATACGAAGTGGGACCCACCGCCTCAAACGTGGCACCCGATTCCGGGAAAATCTTGCTGGCTGCCATGAAAAAGCTCCTCGCCGATTAAACCGGCAGCCCCCCACTCAATCCACCAACAGAACCGTCAATCGTTTCGGGCCATGCGCCCCTAACACAAGAATCCGCTCGATATCCCCCGTGCGGCTCGGACCCGTGATGAACGAAATCATGCTTGGGTAACCTTTCGGATAACGGCGAGCCAACTCCGCGTACGCATCAGACAAATCGCCCACAATCTGCGATCGGTAAGCCACCACCACATGATGCTCAGGCAAGACACTCAAAACACGCCCACCAGACTGCAAACTGGTGACGCACACCGATCCCGTTTGAGCCACCAAGAGCTCGCAAACGGTCAGCCCCACCTGCGCCTGCTCCAACTCCATCTTGTCGTAACCAGACTCCACCCGAAGCAAGGACGCCAAAGGATTTTCCGCACGAAACCGGGAAACAATCGGTTCAAGCGTCGCAGCCTCTTGGTAGGCCAATCGAGTCCACCCGAGATCCCGCCCCATCGCCACGAACCTGTCCGCCGCACTCGAAAGGTCTGAGCACTGAATCAACTCCGTTTTCAGAACTGCTGAGAGTCGCTCAAAGAGCGCGAGGCGGTCATCCCCGCCATCTCCCACCTGCGGAAGCCATTCGCGAAAATGCGCCGTTGTTGGTTCCCCTCCCGCAGAGCGTTCCGCAGGATGCTTCAGCGGAGCCTCCACGCGCAACGCCTCCCGAATCCTCGCAAACGTGCCCACGCGATCACCCGCGCCCATCTGACCAATGCTCAACCGCTTGCTATCGTTCAATGTATCCATGCTGGCACTCAGTGACGGCTTTTCTTGTTCTTCGACTGAACCGATTGCGGCCGCCGCTCCTCCGCAACGGACGCCCCCTTCACCTCTTCACCAGCCCGCAATCCGCTCGACGCGCGATGCGCCTTCAACAAATCGCGGAAGGTCTGCGATTCCACCTCCGGCAACTCCCGGGACGCCGTCCAGCCCGCAGCCGGATCCACCACCGTCCGATGAAGCCATGACCGAACGCGCATCATCCACGGCGCAAACTTCAACCCAAACCGGTAAAGGCCCGGCTTCCGCATCACCCAACGAAAGGCCTTCCACACCGCCGATTCCCCCGGCATCGGGCCCGACGCAGCGGCGTTGCGCCGGTTGTGAAGCAGGTGATGATGGATGTCGATTCCCACCGGACACGTCTCCGTGCAAGCCCCGCAAAGCGATGACGCACCCGAAAGATGCTTCCAATCCTGAAGCCCTCGGAAATGCGGGGTGATGACCGATCCAATCGGTCCCTGATAAGTCGTCCCATACGTGTGCCCCCCGATGTTTTTGAAAATCGGACACACGTTCAGACACGCCCCGCACCGAATGCAATGCAACGCGTCCCGCTGCTCCGGATCCGCCAGCAACCGCGTGCGGTGGTTGTCCAAGAAAACCACATGAAACTCTTCCGGCCCATCCACCTCACCCTCCTGCCGTGGACCGCCGTACATCGAGTTGTAACCCGTCATGTGCTGCCCCGTACCGGCCGTCGCCAACATCGGAAGAAACAAGGCGAGATCCGCTAAACGAGGAACCACCTTCTCAATCCCAATCAGCGCCACATGAATCTTCGGCACACCGACCGTCAATCGCGCGTTCCCCTCATTCTCCGTGATGGAAATCATCCCCGCATCCGCAACGATGAAGTTCCCCCCAGAAATGCCCATGTCCGCCTCCACGTAGGCTTGGCGAAGAAACCTCCGCGCAATCATCGTCAACTCCTCAGGGCTGTCGGTCTTCTCCGTGCCAAGCTTGGTGTTGAACAAATCACTAATCTCGTCCCGGCGCAAATGCATGCACGGGAACACAAAATGGTACGGTGCCTCACCCTTCAACTGCTGAATGAACTCACCCAAGTCACTTTCCACCACCCCAAACCCCTCCGCCTCCAACGCTTGGTTTAAGTGAATCTCCTCACCCGTCATCGCCTTCGACTTCACAATCGAACGCACCCCGCGCTCCCGAGCCAGCTGCACAATGTAGTCGCGCGCCTGCCGGCTGTCCCGAGCCCAAAAAACCTTCCCGCCCCGCGCCGTGAAACGCTCCTCAAACTCCGCGAGATACCGATCCAAATGATTCACCGCCTCGTGCTTCACCGTCGAAGCCGCCGCGCGCGCCTGCTTCCAATCCGTGAACGTGGACTTCGTTCTGTCGCGCGCTACCTCATAGTTCTTCAACGCACGCCGAACCGCAGCACGCCTCGGCTCATCAGTCGTCGTAATCGCAGCATCCGCATGGAACTGCCTGACCGGTTGCTCTTCAGTCGTTGCGCTCATCGTGCGTCAAGAATTTCGGCTAAATGCCGGCACTTCACCGTTCCAAAGTGACGATCCAAGTACCCTTGGATTTGCATTAAACAGCTCGAGTCGTTGCTGATCACCACATCCGCACCGGTTTCTCGGATGGAGTTGCACTTCACCTGAGCCATCGCCGTTGAAATCTCGGAATACTTCACGGCAAAAGTCCCCCCAAATCCGCAACACGTCTCAGCCTCCCCCATCTCCACCAACTCCAATCCCTTCACATGCTTCAAAAGTTCGCGCGGAGCCGCCTTCGTTCCAAGCTCACGAAGCCCGTGACACCCATCATGAAACGTCGCCTTGCCCTCAAACCTTGCACCAACGTCGCGCACACCCAGCTTGTTCACCAAAAACTCAGAAAACTCCCACGTCTTGCCCGCCAACGACTTGGCCTCCGCCTCCCGCTCGTGATGATGAAACAACTCAGGGTAGAACACACGAAACATGCTCCCGCAAGAACCCGATGCCGAAACCACTACCTCAGCATCCCGAAACGCCTCCATCTGTTTCTCCGCTACACCACGCGCCTCATCCCAATAGCCCGAGTTGAACGGCGGTTGTCCACAGCACGTTTGTGCTTCAGGAAAATCCACCGTGTGCCCAAGCCGCTCAAGCACCCTCACCATCGCCATGCCCACCCGAGGGAAAAGCGTCTCAATAAAACACGGAATAAAAAGCGATACACGCATGCGGGAATAGATTCCCCATAACCTGCTTAATTCGGGACCCGTTGGCAACGACCGTTGGAGAAACGGCCAAGCCAACAAATCCACCTCGCTCCCTCCTCAACCGCCGCGCCCAACCCCTCGAGGCAACTAAAAACGCAGGAACCCGCTCAGGCTCAAAGACGCATCCAACTTGCGGTAGTCCGGCGTACCAAAAAGCACGTCGTTCGATTCACGCTGCTCAATCGAGAGGTTCGCACGTACCGAGAAAGCCTCCGTCAACGGAACAATCAGCCCCAGACCTGCCGATAGAAACCAGTCCGCACGTTTTCCCTCGAAGTAATCCACCCGTTGCACCCGCACATTCGGTTGGACAACCAACTTCGAGGCCGCCTGCCAAGACAGAGAAACCACCACCGAATGATCAATCCGATCGTTGTCGCGGTCTGTCGCCCTCCCCCTCCAACTCGCAGAATCAGTCCAATGAACGGACGTGATCCACGAGGCCGAAAAACCCACCTTCTCCGCCACTTTCTTCGAATAATCCACCGAGATGGACGGCGTCCAATCCACATAGTTCTCCGGCGAAGATCTCCAGTTAGAGCGGTCCGAAAACCCGAGCACCCGCGAGTAATCCATCCCCAAGTTCACCGACCATTCGTCCGACAAAATCGCGCGTACTGACGTGAAAACACCGGAAAAGGCGAAGTCCAACGAGTTCAAATTCTTGGTCGTCGGCTCGTAGAACCAAAACTGCTGCCGATAACCCGTTCTCAACGCGAGTTTGACGTCGCCAATTTCCAGCGGACGCGGGGCAAAGGTCAACGACGCACTCTGAACAAACACACCCACCCCACGGTGCCCCGTCTCCGAAAGCAACGCATTCGAAGAAAATACAGCCTGAGTTTCCGTGCTCAGTTCGAACATCTTCGGGCGAGGCTTCTTGAGCAGCAACTGCTGAGGCCCAAGATCGTCGGATTCCCCCGGAAACAACTCCGGGGCAACTCCCTCCTGCGCCCCACCCGCTGCGTCAGATCGAACCTCCTCGGCGCGCTGAGTCACCGCCTGATTTTGGCCCTGCCTCCCAACGCCCTCCAACCGCGTCGCATTAGCCCCTGCCTGCTGAGCTGAGGCATCCATGACAAAACCCGAGCAGAGAACCGCAAAAATCCACCTTTTCTTCATTTCCATATCACAATCTAAGCAAACAGCCATCGGCGCTACTTCAATTTACTAACATGGATGCTCTTTTTCTGAGTATCCGTCCACTGACTCACCTTGTCCGAAGTAATCAGGTTCTCCCCATAAAATACATTCCTGATCAGGTTTACATACCCCAACTGCTTGGGTTGGCCCGTGTTAGGGTTCTGGGCTAACAGGCCTTGCTCCGAAGCGAAGTTCACCTGCGAACCCTCGCGGAACTTTGTATCCGCAACGACAACGGTCTTCGCCGAAAGGTTTACCTCACCCACATCAAAGAAGGTCTTCATCACCGATAACTCCTTCCCCGCCGTCGCAGTAAACTTTGAACCGTACTCCTCCTTATTCCAAATGACCTTCACTCGCGTCTCTAACTCGTCAATAGAGACTTCCCGAATGGAGGAAGATTCCGGAACAGGACCGCCAATCCGAATATTGCCTTTCCCACCATCGAGAACCACCGTGTCCGATCGAATCAGGCTCTTGTCCAACTTGATGACATCAACATTCTCACTCCCCCCTCGCGCCGTCAGGGACACCACGTCGTAAGACAGGAACCCTGTCCCATAAATATCCAGCGTTTCACCGATGATTTTCGCGATGGATTGCCCCGAGGAGCCCTGCGAGCTCGGCGTCATCGTAACCAACAAGCTTAACTCGTCATCCACGTTAATGGAGGCGTCTGCCGCAGAGGTCGATTGCCCTAAACTAAGTTTAGATGCCGCATCCAAAGAAACCGAATCGCCCGTCAAATCCGTCGAGTTAATCAAAATCGATCCAGCCGTGGAGCGGATACTCAATACCCCATCCAGCGACTCTGGATGAGCGTTCCCCAAGGCAGCCAACCCGAACTGGCCATCTCCCTGCGGATCCGAAACCTTCGAATCCTTGATTACAACATCTCCCGAAGCGCTAACCGAGATCCAACCCGAGGCGACCAATCCCACGGTCGAGAGCTCAACAGAAGGAGCCGAAATCACTAGCCCTCCCGCGCCTGACACCTGCGCGACCTCCACCCCAGTCTGAGTCGCAGCGCGGTCGACTTGAACTCTGCCCCCCGCCAGTTCCGATTCACCGAGCACTTTAGTCACCACCGCAGATTCCCCTTCAAAACCCGGGGCGCTGATCCGCCAACCCTGCTGCAAGCCCGCCACAGAACCCACTGCCGTGAGATCGGTCGACCCATCCGTCAAACGGAACCGCTGCTGCAAGCCCCCAACCGATAACACCACCTCTGCCGAATAAACCCCGTCTTTCACCAAACCGTACTCAGCCCCCAACCGATTCAGTTGCGCTTTCAGTTCACTGGAGAAAACAGGCGCCGTCGACAGCGTTGCCGACCCGTCGTCAGAAACCGAGATGGTCGCGCCCGCCGGAATCAATTGCTCCACCGTCGACGTCACTTCCCCTGACGATATACCGACCACCGACGCAACAGGAGTCAGCACTCTCGAACTCTGATTCGACTCAAACGACGTCGAAAACTCTGCCTGATACAGGTTCGACACAATCACCGAAGAAATCTTCAACGGGGCCTTAGATCCCCCCCCCCTCGCCGCCAACGTCGCGGCATCCAACCCCGATCCCAGCTGGTAAAAGCCAACCTCAGGCAAATCAGCATCAATCCGAACTAACCCGCGCGGCGTCGATACAGAGTCTCCCGAAAGCACACCACCTTCCGTCGGCTTACCGAAGAGCAAGGTCGTGCCCGCCACAAAGTGAACCGGACGCCGATTGTCGCCCCCGACGAGATCCTCCATCGGCCATACCACCAAGTTGTCCACCCCAATCTCCATCGATCGCATCGATGCAATCACCACATGATCAACCGGCGCGGACGGCAAAACCGAGAGAAGACCCTCGTTCGGAGAAATCACGACGGTGTCCCCCAGACTCAACTGCGTACTCTGTCCGTCCGAGATTCGTCCTGCCAGCGCACCCACCGTCCTCGGCAACAGCAACCCGGACTCCGCCCGCCCCTTCCCATCCAATAGGAAAATCGAGGGACTCGGCGCCGCAATCTGATCAATAATCGTAAGCGCTGAAGTCGTCGCCTGAAGGTAGGCCAAATCAAACTTATCGTCCGTCCGCTTACTTTCGTCCTGTTTGCCCTGAACGTACGTCGCGACAACGGTAGAATCCACCTTGAACGCCTTGTCTGCTGAATCTCCGATAAACAACCCCGTCGCCACCAAGCCCCCTTTCTCTAACTCCGCTTGCTGCCGCGCAATCGCCGCTTCAATCTTCGGCATCGACGCCAAGGGTTGAGAAAAACCGTTCACGAGCTTCGAACCACCCGCCGTTCCCGAAACAGAAAAGTTCAACGGTTGTGAAAGAGGCTGGCCCGGAGTTGCAAAGGTCATTTGACCTGCTCCCAACGAAACCGCCGGTGCCCCAGGCTGCTGCACGGAAGCCTTTCCTTCGAGCGTCATGACCTTGAACCCCCCCGCCTGCGTCGCACTCACCGCCAGCGTCGTCCCCAGCACAGCCGCGGTGGCCCCTTCACTCTTCACCGTTCCCCCCCCCTTGCCAGTGGGTGAATGAAACAGCAGTGAACCTTTTTTCAAGTTCACCTCGCGACCCGATCCAGCGAACGAAAAGGCCGTGTTAGCCCCCACGCGCGTCACCGTTTTGTCGTCCGCAACAAGCTCAGCACGAGAATTTGCGCCCGTCTGAATCGAATCCGGCGCCTTGAAAACGTCTCCCGCTTTGGCGTTTCGTACCGCTCCCCCAGCGCCCACAACCTGAACCGTTCCAACAACCTCAATGAACTTGGATTCCGTCAGTGGAGCACCCGCAGACCAAGCCGTCGTGCCAGGCATCCCTAAAACCACTGCAACAGAAGTGGCCAATATGAATTTCGATTTCATGCAATACAAAAGGTTGATGGGGCTAAATCGCTGCTAGCACGGACATTTGAAGCAGATGCAACGCCATGCAACTATTTTTCAGTCAATGTCCAAGAACCATCCCAGCCCTCAGGCGGTTCCGCAATCAGCTTCTCGCACCGCTTCACATACATCTGACACAGAAAATCCTCCCCTCCAGACGCGCCCTCCGCCTCGCGGAACATCCCCGTCGCCTCCTCAAAACGCCCCGCCCGAAACGCGTCCAACGCCCGGTCGTACGCCTGCATCCACTCCGGTACCACAGCGCCAGCCAACCCCAACGGGGTGAAAACCTCAATCGGCGCCGTCTTCCCCTTAAACTTCGCATTGTCCACCCGACGGAAAACAAAATCGTTTCTCGTCAACTCGTACGCCGTCTGGCCGACCAGAATGTCGCAGCCATACTGCTTCGTCGAACTCTCCAACCGCGCCGCCAAGTTCACCCCATCCCCTAGCACCGTAAACTCCATCCGCTGCTGATGCCCCAACTCCCCCACCACGACCCGACCATGATTCACCCCAACCCCAATCGATAACTGCAACCGATCCGGATTGTCCTTCCAACCCTCATTCAACTGCTTTAACGCGTCCCTCATCACCAAAGCCGCACGAACCGCCCGCGCCGCATCCGATTCCAACCCCCGTGAATGCGTGTCCCCCCACACCGCCATAATCGCGTCCCCAATGAACTTTTGCAGAGTACCGTCCTCCTTCAAAACTGCATCCACCATCGGCCCAAAGTACTCGTTCAACTGCGCAACCAACGTCTCCGGCGACCGACTCTCCGACATCGTCGTGAAACCCCGAATGTCCGAAAACAAAACCGTCACCGGCTTCGTCTGACCCCTCAACGCCTTGTCAAAGTCGTCCACCTGCTCCACCACCACATTCGCCACATTCTTGGACACGTACTTGTCCAAAACCGACTTCACATGGCTTCGCTCCAACTGCTCCGCCGACAAATCCAAAATCAAGGTCACCAAGAAATGGAGCCCCCCAGGCACAATCACCGGAACAAGATCCAATAAAATGCCCGCCTTCGAAAAAACCATCACGCTCGCCCCAAAGACCGCCCCAAAAATCACCGCAGACACCCCCACACGCACAATCACCCTCTGCGTGAAAATCGCCACCAAAAGCGCGACCAACGTAAAAACACCGCCAAGCAAATACGTCATTCCCCGTGGCGCATTCCTCACATGCTCCCCCGCCACCAAAGAAGAAACAATATTCGCGTGAATCTCCGGGCCAGGCATCGTCCCAAACGGAGTCGCCTGCTCGTCATGCAGGATTTCCGCAAAGGGTCCCACAATCACAATCTTATCCTTGAAAATCTCCCCCCCCCTAAACTTCGGGTCGCTCTTCACCACCGAATCAACAAACACCTCCTCCAACGCAATCGCCGCCTCCTTCGAATCCGATTCGTGCACCCCAATCCGAGAAATCCGCCCCGCAGGCCCACGATAGTTAATCAAATAATGCTGCGTTCCCAACGGAATCGACACCCCATGCCCCGCACTCGCCAACCGCGCCGAAAAAGAAACCAAGTCCGGTTCACCACCCTGCCCCAACTCAATCCCTCGCGACGTCTGGTGCCGCACCGACCGCACCACCTTATCCACTGGGTTCTTAATCACCGTGACCCACCCCACCCCGTTCTCCCCCGCCGCCTCACTCAACTCCGGGTTCGGTGGCAAAAACTGTTTCCCCCCCTCCACATCCAAACTCGTCTCCGCCAACACGACCCGCCCACTGTACTTCTTCACCATCTCCACAAAATAAGCGTCCTCATCCGGCTTCGATGACGGGAAGACCACGTCGATTCCAACCACCTTCGCCCCTAAACTAAACAAGCGTTCCACCAAGTGCCCGTAAACCGCCCGGTTTAACGGATACTGCGCCTTGTCGTGCAACATTTTTAACGCCTCGTGCTCCCCCTTCGCCATCAGACCGCTCAGTAACCCTTGGTCAAACGTGGACGCGTTAATCCCCACCATCACCACCTCCTCGCCAATCGGCAACTCCCCGCGCTTGGTGAAATGGTAGTCCGTCACAATCCCGCGCGCATGCTCAAACCAATCCACCCCAGCCCCTTCCAGCAAAACACCTCCCCCCATCGCAACCACCGCAATTCCGCTCAATGCCACCTTCCGATTCTTCGAAAATAGTCGGATGACCTTCGTCAAAAAGTTGCGCTTAGCCGTCAAAAACTCTGCAGAGGCCGCCGAGAACATCACCGAAAACAACAACACCGCAAACCCAGCATGCATCGCCGCAGGAACCAACCCCTTGCTCACCACCAGCAAACAACTCACCCCAATCACGGCCGCTAAAAGATTCCGCGCCCACTTCTCCCCCTTCAACGTAAACGCCGCCGCAAAAATCGCGTGTAATGCCAAGGCCAAACGCAGATACGGCCCACCATCAAAAAACATCAACGCCCCCGAAAGCCCCTGCCGAAACCAGCCCTCCGGCCCCACCTCCAACCGGAAAAGCCGCGCCAACAACTCCGAAACCGCCTCCGATTCACCGAAAAACTGTAACCCTAACAAAACCCCCACACTCGCAGAAGCCGCAACAACGCACCACCAACTCACGAGGGTTAAAAGGACAGGACGAGACTTGTTCATGGCAGAGGTGAGACAAAAAGCATCTTACGCGCCGCTCCTCACCACCCGAACTCCAACTGGTCGCCGCCCGCCAAGGACCACGCCTCCACCCCACGCCGCCGCAAATCCGCCGCAAACTCCCGCGAAAAACCGTGCAACGTGAACACCCGCCTCGGCGCCACCCGCTCAACCAACCGCACTAAATCGGGGTAATCCGCATGGTCACTCAACGGAATCACCTCCTCCACGCCGTAACGATACCGCGAGCCACCGTCCATCCCCCAACCCGATACCATCGCCACCGAAAAACGCGCTCCGCGCACCGCCCGCGCAAAAGCCGGCGTCCCCACAACGACCCGCCCAACCAACCCGTCCCCAGTCCGCCACCCATCCGGCAAACCTTCGAAACGTCGCGGAAACCCCGCATCCCCCGCCGCCACCACCTCCGTCGTCCTCAACACCTGACGATCCAAACAGGGGACCCACCCCGCTTCTTGCAAAATCCGGATAATCTCCTGCGCCTTGCCCAACGGATACCCCGCCAACACCGGACACCGCCCCTCCTCCCAAGCCCGTTCACAAAATCGGCGCATCATCCCCATGACCTCCTCCGAGGACGGCATCACGTATCGAGGAAGGCCAAACGTCGTCTCCATCACCAAAACATCCGCACGAGGCGGGTCCGCCACAGGGCAAGCAAGCCCCTGTCTCAACTTAAAATCCCCAGTGTACAAAACCCGACCCTCCGCACCCTCCACCAACACCATCGCTGATCCCGGCACGTGCCCCGCCGAGTGCAAGGTCACCTGCCACCTCTCCCGAGTCATCCCTGCGCCATACGCCAACGTCTCAAACTCGCGCGCGCCACGAACCCGCAGTTGCATCAAACGCGCAGTCATCTCCGTGCAAATCACCCGCCGATGCGCCGCAATGTGGTCGGAGTGCGCATGCGTCACAATCGCCTCCGCCACCGGTCGGCGCGCGTCCATTCGCAACGGAAACCCACCTACCACCAACCCGTTGTTCCACTCCACCTCCAACATAACCCCGCCGGTCAAACGACCACTACTCCTCAGCGTCCGGTGGAAGCGGACGATGCGAAAAAATCTCCGGAGGAACGTCGCTGTGATCGCTCAATCCATACCGATCCGTGTGCGTCTCAATCCGCCCCACCGTCTTCGGTTCCCATAACCGCTTCCGTTCAACCCGCAACGCCTCAGGAATCGGCTGTCCAATAATCAAATCCCCCGAAAAGTACCCGCCCTTCTCCACACAAATCGACCGTGCGTACACCGTCCCTTTGAGATTCCCCTTTTTCTGAATCGTCAGTCGCCCCTCGCAAACAAAGATTCCCGACGCCCCCCCGCAAATCTCGGCGTCCACCGTGTGCATCGGGAAATCAAATTTTACCTCAGCTCCCTTCCTCACCGTAATCAACTCCGAGACTACCTCGCCCGGATAAGCTCCCTTCAACTTAAAGGCCGCATTTCCCGTGCAATGAATGCGCCCACGAAATCGCCCCTCCACCTCCGCGTTGCCGCACGAAACCTTCGCAGTGCCCGCATCGGACTTAATCTCAAAATGCACCGTGCCCTGCGTCTGAATCGTTCTCGCAAACGGACCCGCAATCCGAAAATCCCGAATATCGATGTACGAACCACACTTCGGACACATGCTTGAGTGCGCGTCACTCGGCACCTCGTGCCGGTGCAAGCAGCTAAAGCACGCAATGTTACGATTGGATTCGCGAGTGAAAATCTTTCCCAAACGATCCAGAAACGTCGGCCCACGCAAACTCGCAGCCTCCTTCGCCAGCAGACGCTCTATCAAAAAATGCTCCCCACACCGCCGACAAAACGTGCTCCGCGCCGTCACAGCCTCCAACTGGCTGAAACCGCAATGCGGACAATCCGCACTGATTCGCTCAGGCGCGTCTCTCCGAACGTTTGCCACAAATTCCTCTCGTAAAGGTGCACAAGCAGGAATCGCGACATTCGCAGCAATCCCCGCAAAAACGGCATCCGGACTGGCTCACAGTGCTCGGATGCCCCGCTCAACAACCCGACTAGGCAGGTGTACCCGCCGCGCGCTGCTCGGGCGCACGAACAATCTCAGGCTGCTTCATCGAAACACGATTGGGAGTCACCTCCGACTTACCCACAAACGTCGCCCCATCCTCAATCACTAACCGAGCCGCCTTCAAATCTCCCTGCAACACCGCACGCGACTTCAACTCGCACCGCTCCTCCACCGTGATGTTTCCATGCACCTTCCCAAACACCGTCACGCTCTTCGTCTTAATCTCACCCCGAATCTCGGCATTCTCCCCAACCGTCAATACCCCATTACTCAAAATCTCCCCCTCGATTTTCCCATCAACCGTCAGGTCGTTCTGGAACTTGATTGACCCTTTGATTTCCACGTCAGCGGCGAGGGTATTTTTTGTGGCAGCAGGATTTGGATTCATAGCTTAGCGGTTAGTTTGCAGATAGTTGTTGAGAGGATTCACCACACCAACTGGGCACGCTTGTTCACCGCACCCATCCGGTTTTCCCCTAAGACTTCAGGGGCCGTGAAAACCGAACGAAAATGTAGACCCACCCCCAACGGAGTCAAACGCGCGCACTCCCGCCGCCCCCTTCACCCCCAAAACATCAAAAAACATCCCGCACCCGACAAAAAAACTTGCTCCCCTGCACCCAACCCCGCCGCCTGACACGACCTCACCGATTCAAATACTCCGCGATCGCGTCCCCCTCCGCCAACCCCATCTCTCGCGCCATTAACACCAGCACCGCGCGCGCACGGCGAACATCCTCACTCTCCCCGTCCGGTCGCCACGCCCTCGCGTACCTCACCAAATCGCCCAACTCCAACGAACCGCGCCGTCCCTCCGCCGAAATCGATTTCAACCCCTCGACCGCCACCTCAAGGGGGCGCTTACCCATCACCTCACGCAAAAAAATCGGCGCATTCGCCCGCGCAAATCGCCCGTTCGTCCGAGCGAGCACCACAAAGAGCTTGCGCGCACGCTCCCGCGTGAGCGTCCCAAGCCCAAGCTGCCCAACCACCCAATCCCGCCCGCGCTCCGCCCAATCACCGGCCTCACGCGCCACCAACAACGACAAAATCTCCTCTTCCTTGGATAAACTTCCCTCCACACGTCTCCACACCGCATCCACCCCCTCCGACGAGACCAAAATCCCCAACGCCGCTCGCCTCAACTCCGGCAAAGTCGCCTCCGTGAACTTCACCACCCCCCCTCGAACGGCCTCCAACTCCTTGGCATCCCGCTCCGCAACCATCCCCAACAAACGCGCCTGAAATCGCATCGCGCTCTCCCCTTTTCCTACCCGATCGCCCACCACCCGCATCACCTCCTCCGCAAACACAGTCCCCCTCGCCCGCGCCACCTCAACAAAAGCCTTCCTCCGAAACCCATCGCTCACCCCCGTGCGCCCCACCGCTTCCTCGTAAACCGCTAGCCCCGCCTCCATCCGCTCCAAATCCGCATCTGACGTCAAACCAAACACATACCTGCGCAACTCCAAATCCGCAGGCACCTTCCACCGATCCTTCCCCGACTGCCGCTTCCGCCACTCGGGATAAACCTCGCCGCGAAACCCGTCATGCGTGCCGCCCCCCATCAACGCCTCTAAAATCCCCACCGCGTCCCGAACGCGATTCGATGGCAACCGCAAAGCCATCTCAAACAACTCCTGCCGCACAAACTCTGAGCGGTCCGCCGCCAACCGCCCCATCAACGATGCGTCCCACTCGCCTCCCAAAACCCGCTCAGCCACCCATCGCGCCAAGCCGCTCCGAACCCGAAAATCCTTCGATTCTGCGACGCGGTTAACCGCCGCCTTCCGCACCGCCAACGCCCCCCCACTCGCCCACAGCCCTTCCAGCACCTCCCCCTCATCCACCGATTCCCAGTTCACCGCAACCGCGTCCCCCGTCTGCCCCCAAACATCCACCACCTCCGACCGCACCTTCCCACCCTTCCCGCTTCCCGTCAACCGAACCAATAGCGTGTGCGCATCCACCTCAGCCGGAGGAATCTCCTCCAACGTCCCCTTGCGCGATAACAACAAAACCACCGCGCCATTAGGCTCCACCGTCATATCCACTGGCCGATACCCGCGGTCGCCCCAGTTAATCACCCGCTCCACCGAAGCCACCCCCGCAACCCCGTCCGAATCCTTCAACTCCATCGCCCAAACGCCGTTCATCTCGCCCCATCCCGCCACCAATAATCGGCCCGCTGCCACCGGCGCCGCCCCCCCACCCACAGCCCATCGAGCCACCGCAACCTCCGGCGGCAATCGACGCATCAAACCAAACGGCCTCGGAGCCTTCTCCCCTGGCACCCCATGCCCCATTCCCAACCCCCGACTCCCCAACCGAACCGACTCATCCCCATTCCCAAAAACGGCCAGATTCCCCAGTGAATCCGAGACCATCCGAACCTGTCGGTCATGCTCCAACATCCGAGGAACCATCGAAACAAACCCAAAACTCCCCAACCCAAAGCGAGCAAACATCCCGCTCACCCGTCCTCCACGCCACCCGTAAATCCAACCGGCAAAACCATCTCCACCCCGCTGCATCACCGGACGCCCCCCCGCATCGTCCCCGCGCCAAGCCCATCCTTCCCCCATCGCCAACGGTTCGCGCCGCGCCTCCTCCATGTCTCCCTGCCGCGGCGTGTAACGAAAAAATCCCCCACGCTCGGCCAACACCACCGCACCCCCATCCGCCCACATCCCCGAAGGCTCCAACACCCGCTTCGACAAAACTCTTCCCCCATCCAGCGCCCCACCATCGCCACGATCCGTCAACGCCACCAACCGCACCTCATCATCACTCGACCGCACCAAAAATACCCAGCGCCCCGTCCTGTCCCGCACACAGCGATACGCCCCATCCAACGCGGGGAACCGGACCGAGTTGGCCAAAATGGACACCCGTACCCCCGATGCCGCATCGTAACGCCGCAAAAACGAACCGTCCGGGACCGTCTTCGTCTGCACCGTCCCAAAAGTAACCTGCTCACGCCCGCTCTTCGGGCCATCACCCAAGTCCGGCAACCCTCGTCCGTCAAACAATCCCACCCCAATCAACCCCGTAAACGCCGGACGCATCTCGATAAACCGCACCCATCCTCCCGAATCGTATTCGCCACGTCCCATCCCCTCGCGAGTGACCTGAGCCTTTGCCGTGTTGAAAAACGGTCGCCCCGTCAACGCCGTCACCAAGCGTTTCCCCACCAACCGTTGCCCCTCCTCCGTGAGAAACCCACGCCCCGTCCAGTAAGCGTTCCCGCCCTCCGTCACCTCCCCCCGAGGCACGAGCGCCGTCGCCACCCCAACATTTCCCGCCAAATCCCCCACCAAATCCCCCAGATCCAAATACTTCATCCCAGAACCCTCAGTCACTCCCCTGAGCACCGCCGACACCTCCCCGCGCCGCCCTTCCAAATCAGCACCCACCGCAAGCGTGCGCCCCGGACCAACCACCACATCCTCCGCAACACGTTCACCACGAATCGCCTTCCATTTTTCAAGCAATCCGCTCCAGCGCTTCACCGCTTTCTCTCGATCAAACGAGTCGTCTCCCACCTCCTCCCCGCCCAAAAACCACACCGCACGCGCCGCCCCAGCCACTCCGGGGCCTCGAAACAGCTTCCGCTCCCATTCCGCTATCTCAGCCGCCGTCACGTAAGGCTGAACACCCCAACGCACCCGATCCGCCAACTCCGGTCGAGCCTCCCGAAGAAAAGCCTCCATCCAACGCGCTTCCCGAATCTCAAACCCACTCTTCCCTCCCAAAAACAGCCATTCGCCCTCAGAACCGCCACCAGAACTGCTCTCGGCCCCGCCCGCAAATCCCGCCACCGCGAGGCCCGCGGACAGTCCCAACACCCCAGCTCTGTGCAATCGCATCATCATGTTCTCCGTAAAAATCTCACGCCCCGTCGAAAGCAACTCAAACGCCATGATCGAACACGAGGCACAAAACCTCACTGCAGACTGGTTTCCATCACCTGGCCACGACTCCACCCCAACACCTCACCCACCCAGTACAGCGATCCCGTCACCAACACCCGCTCCCCCGACGCGCCCCGATGCATCATCCTCTCCCACAAAGACACCCCATCCCGCTCCGCAAAACTAACCGGCACCCCGCGCCGCCTCAAAATCATCGACGCACGCCGCGCCAACTCCAACCCATCCATCGCACGTCCCCCCGGAGCCGTCACCGCAACAACCTCCGACAACGCCGGCGACAGCGCCTCGAGAAACCCCTCGCAATCCTTATCAGCCATCACCCCCACATATGCGACCGCCGATCGCGGACCGTACCGCTCAATCCACGCCTCCGCCAAAACGCGCCCTGCCGGCGGATTGTGCGCTCCATCCAAAACCACCCCAGACACCACCTCGTCGAAACGCCCCGGCCAACGCGCATCCGCAAATGCCCTCTCCAACGCTCCCTCATCCCCCAATCCACCCACCACGGACCGCAACACCCGCAACGCCAACGCCGCATTTTCGCGCTGATGCCGACCGACCAACCCCAACCGCCACCCCTCCGGAAACCAACGCGATTCAACCGTCTCCAACCCGCCCCCCAACCCAGCCGCCACTGACTCCAACACCACCCCCGCCGCCTCGTCCTGAACGACCGAAAAACTCGGCACCCCCCGCTTGAAAATCCCCGCTTTCTCCGAGGCAATCGCACCCAACGTCCCTCCCAAATAGGCCATGTGATCCAGCCCAATCCGCGTCACCACTGCCGCATCCGGACGCACCACATTCGTTGCATCCAACCGCCCCCCCATCCCCGTCTCCAAAACCACCGCATCCAGTCCAGCCTCCGCGAAGTGCTTCAGAGCCAGCACCGTGACCAATTCAAAAAACGTCGGCGGCACCTCAAACCCCTCCGAAATCCGTCGCAACTCCGTCAATCCCCTCGCCACCGCCTCCTCCCCAATCTCCTCCCCGTTCACCCGAATCCGCTCACGAAACCGAACCAAGTGCGGCGAAGTGTAAAGCCCGGTACGCCACCCCAACGCCCGAAAACCCGCGTCCAATAACGCACACACCGAACCTTTTCCGTTCGTGCCCGCAACATGGATGATACGGCCGCTCCCCGTCGGCCGCTCCACATCCAGCCCGCTCGCCGCCATCAAGCGGCGAACGTTATCCAACCCAAAATGGATTCCGTGCAACTGCGTGCCGTAAAGCCACCGAACCGCCTCCGCGTAATCCATACTAAACGGCCACACTCAACGGCAGAACCGACAGGCTAAGCCACCGCCTTGGTCAAATGTGACAGCAGGCTGTGAAGCGTATCGCGCATCTCTTTCCGATGCACAATCCGGTCAATCAATCCGTGCTCCTGCAAAAACTCCGACGTCTGAAAGCCTGCCGGCAAATCCTGATGCGTCGTCTCCCGAATCACCCGCGGCCCCGCAAATCCCACCATCGCCCGAGGCTCTGCCAAGTTGATGTCCCCCAACGTCGCAAAGCTGGCGCTCACCCCACCCGTCGTCGGATGCGTCATCACCGAAATATACGGCAACCGCGCCTGAGCATGCCGAGCCAACGCCCCACACGTTTTCGCCATCTGCATTAACGAAACCGCCCCCTCGTACATCCGCGCCCCACCCGAAGCCGAGATAATCACCACCGGCACCCCCGCCGCCGTCGAAGCCTCCACCACGCGCGTCAACTTCTCCCCAACCACCGCACCCATCGTCGCCGCAATAAAGTTAAAATCCATTACCGCCAACCCCAACCGCAAACCCTTGATTGTCCCGAAACCCGAAACCACCGCGTCACGCATCCCCGTCTTCTTCTGATAGGTGCGCAACCGCTCCGTGTAGCTCGCCTGTCCCGTGAACTGCAACACATCCACCGACGTCATCGCCGCGTCCATCTCCACAAAACTATCCTGATCCACCAACGTCGCCACCCGGTCCGCCGCACCCAACGTAAAGTGATGATCACACTTCGGACACACCCGCTGGTTCTGCTGCAACTCCAGGTTGTGAATCAGTTCCGAACACGCCGGACACGCCTGCCACAGCCCCTGCGGCAACTCGCGCTTCTTGTCGGAATAAAAGGACGGCCTGTTGAAAATCGACATCCTCACACCCTACCCACGACACAGAGTCAACGCACGCACGGAACACGCCCCAGCATCCCGAAGCGCCCGCGCGCACGCATCCAAAGTTCCACCCGTCGTAAACACGTCATCCACCAACACCACCCGCGCCCCGCGCAGAACCGCTCCCTCCCGAACCTCAAACGCCCCTCGCAATCGCACCAAACGCTCCGACCGTCCCAATCCCACCTGCGCCCCGAGCTTCCCCCTCCGGCTCAGCGCATTCCAAACCGGAATCCCAGCCACCCTCCCCGCAGAACGCGCTAACACCTCCGCCTGATTGTAACCCCTCCATAACCAACGCCACCGCGACAACGGCACCGGAACTAGAAAATCCACCGGTCCCTCCCGAAAAGACGCATCCTCAACCAACCGCCGCCCAAGCCAGTACCCCATCCGTCCCGCAATCGCCGCAGCCCCGCGGTACTTCATCCGATGCACCTGCTCGCGAACGGCCCCCTCCAGCCGAAACACCGAAAGATTCCGCTCAAACGCGTACGGCGTCTCCGCACAAACCGAACAAACCGCCCCCCCCACAAAACGCCCAAAGGCCGGCCGTGAACAACACCCGCAACAGCCCTCCCCCACAAACGGCAACCCGCCCCGACACCCCTCACAGACCCACTCCTCCCCCAAGGACACTCCCCCGCAAAACAAACAGTGCGGAGGCATCAACAATCCCGAAACCCATTCAAAAACCTCCCGCCACATACCCCTGCATCGAAACACCCGATCGCTGGAGACAAAAAAACACCGCCCCCGCCCACCTCAACCCCACCCCATTTCGCTTTCTCACCCACCGCGCGCCGCGTACCGTCTCCCCCTCAATCCTCTTATCTCATGCTCTCTGCTGGTATTGTCGGTCTCCCCAACGTCGGTAAATCCACCCTTTTCAACGCCGTCACACGCACCCGAAAGGCGCAGGCCGCAAACTACCCCTTCTGCACCATCGATCCCAACGTCGGCGTCGTCACCGTACCCGACCACCGCCTCGAAGTGCTCTCCAACTTCTCCGGCTCCAAACGCATCATCCCCGCCGCCATCGAGTTCGTTGATATCGCCGGCCTCGTTCGCGGCGCCAGCTCCGGCGAAGGACTCGGTAACCAGTTCCTCTCCCACATCCGAGAAGTCAACGCCATCGTCCAAGTCGTGCGCTGCTTCGAAGACGACGATATCCACCACGTCAGCGGCTCCGTCGATCCCGTTCGCGACATCGAAGTCATCAACACCGAACTCATCCTCGCGGACATGGCATCCCTCACCAAACGCCAGGAACGCCTCCAAAAACTCGTCCGCTCCGGCGATAAAGAGGCCAAAGCCGAATCCGCCGTTATCGACCGTCTCCTGCCACCGCTCAACGACGGTAAACCCGCCAACACCGTCACCCTCTCCGACGAAGAACAACGCATCGCCAAAGAGTTTTTCCTTCTCACCAACAAGCCCACCATCTTTGCGTGCAACGTCAGCGAAGCCGACCTCGCCGCCGCCTCCGCGCTCGCAAGCACTCCCGACGCCCCGCTCCCCGCTGACGCCACACCCGCGCTCCACCACGTGCGCGCCGTGCAAATCTACGCCCGAGAACATCTCGGCACCTCCGCCGTCGTCATCAGCGCACAAATCGAAAGCGAACTCATGGATCTGTCCGAAGCCGAATCCCTCGAGTTTCTCCAAGGCCTCGGCGTCAAAGAAAGCGGCGTCGGCAGCCTCATTCGAGCCGTGTACCACCTCCTCGGACTCAGGACCTATCTCACCACCGGTGAACAGGAAACCCGCGCGTGGACCATCCGTGCCGGCGACAAAGCCCCGCAAGCAGCCGGCGTCATCCACTCAGACTTCGAACGAGGCTTCATCGCTGCTGAAACCATCGCGTTCGATGATCTCGTCACCCTCGGTAGCTACGCAAAAGCGCGCGAAGCCGGCAAACTCCGCATCGAAGGCAAGGAGTACGTCGTAAAAGACGGCGATGTCATGGAGTTCCGCTTCAACGTCTAAAGCGACCCAACCCGCAACGAACGTGGCAACACCCGTCGCCCCGTACCCTCCAGCTCGGAATCCCAGCGGTCTGCGAACCCAAAAATCCGGATTGTTCCCGACCGCTCCCGTGCTTCGATTCCCCTTCGCAGTCCAAACAGCATCCCCCTTATGAAATACGCCGCTTCCGCGCTATTCGCCGCATCCCTCCTCGGCCTCTCGGCCCACGCTCAAATCCAACTCCAAAAAGGCGACCACATCGCCATCGTCGGAAGCGGCCTCGCCGACCGACAACAACACCACGGCTGGCTCGAAACCCTTCTCCATAAAGCCTTCCCCGAACACGAACTCACCGTTCGCAACCTCGGCTTCGCCGCCGATGAGGTCAACCTCCACCCCCGAAGCGACGAAGTCCCCACGACCGAGTACTTCCTCAACATGAAACCCGGTAGCCTGACGACCACCGTCGGGAAAACCGAAGTCACCTACCACGCCGGTGCCGATTTCCACGCCAACGTCATTCTGGCCTATTGGGGGTTCAACGAGTCGTTCAAAGGCGAAAGCGGTCTCGCCGACTTCAAAACAGCCCTCGACGAATACCTCAAAAAGCATCTCGCCGCCGACTACGGCAAAGGCAAACCCCGCGTCGTTCTCCTCTCCCCCATCGCTCACGAGGACCTCAAGGACCCCACCAACTTCCCCAACGGAGCCGAGAACAACAAAAATCTCCAACTCTACACTGCCGCCATGGCGGAAGTGGCCAAAGCCAACAACGTTCACTTCGTTGATCTCTTCACCGCATCAAAAGAGCTTTTCAGCAAAACCGAAAAACCGCTGACCATCAACGGAATCCACCTCAAAGAGGAGGGCGACAAAGCCCTCGCACCACTCCAGTTCAAAGCGCTCCTTGGAAAAGACGCGCCCTCAGTGACCGATCCAACGCTGGCCAAACTCCATGACGCAGTCGTCGACAAAAACACCGAGTGGCACCACCGCTACCGCACGGTCGATCAATACAACATCTACGGACAACGCTCGCGCATCAAATACGCCGACGCCGTCACCAAGAAAGACGGGATCGACAACGCCACCGTGCTCGGCGCCGAAATGGCCCAGCGCGACGTCAAAACCGCCAACCGCGACAAGGCCGTCTGGGCCGCCGCCAAAGGACAGTCGCTCGCGATCAAAGACGACAACCTCCCACCCGCCGTCAACGTCGCGCCGAATCGTCCGGAGCCCGTCCCCTACCTTGACGGAGCAGAATCGTTAAAACACCTCACCACTCCCGAAGGCGTCAAAGTCGACTACATCGCCTCCGAGAAAGAGTTCCCCGAACTGATCAACCCCGTCCAGATGGCCTTCGACACCAAAGGCCGTCTCTGGGTCGCCGCATGGCCGAGCTATCCCGAACTCACCCCCACCACCAAGGTGTTCGACAAACTCCTCGTCTTCGACATCGACCCGAAGAGCGGAAAGTTCACGAAATGCACCACGTTCCTCGACGGACTCAACTGCCCCACCGGATTCCAGTTCTACAAGGACGGCGTTCTCGTCATGCAGTCGCCCGACATGTGGTTCGTCCGCGACACCGACGGTGACGGGAAAGCCGATTGGAAAGAGCGCATCGTTCACGGACTCGACGCCGCTGATTCCCATCACGAAACCAACTCCATCTGCTACGAGCCAGGTGGCGCCGTCTACTTCAGCGACGGCGTGTTCCACCGCACCAACGTCGAAACGCTCCGAGGCCCCGTTCGCAACGTCAACGGCGCAATCTACCGTTTCGAACCGCGCACCAGTCGCTTCGACCGCTACGTTCCCTACGGCTTCGCCAACCCGCACGGTCGCGTCTTCGATTACTGGGGTAACGACATCATCACGGACGCTACCGGCAACGCGAACTACTTCGGCCCAGCCTTCAGCGGCCACCTCGATTCCGGAGCTCATCCCGGCATGCGCCAGTTCTGGAACCGCCCGTCGCGCCCATGCCCCGGCACGGCCATCCTCAGCAGCCGCCACTTCCCCGACGATTGGCAGGGGCTGTTCCTCAACACCAACGTCATCAGCTTCCAAGGAATCTTCCGCGCAAAGGTTTCCGAAGAAGGTGCAGGCCTCAAAGGTGAAACGCTCGAGCCCGCGCTTCTCCAAACCGATGTTAAAGAGAATCCGAACTTCCGCCCCAGCGGCGTCGCAGTGGCACCGGACGGTTCGCTCTACGTCATGGACTGGTCGCAGATGCTCATCGGCCACTTGCAACACCACTTGCGTGATCCCAATCGCGATCACCAACACGGACGCATCTACCGCCTCACCTATCCCTCGCGTCCTCTGCTCCAGCCGAAAAAAATCCACGGCGAACCCGTCGAGAAACTTCTCGATCTCCTCAAAGAGCACGAAGACTCCACACGGCAACTTGCTAAAATCGAGTTAGATACCCACGACTCGAAAACAGTCATCGCGGCGGTTCAAAAATGGGAAAAAGCTCTCGACCGCGCTGACAAGGCCTTCGAGCACCATCGCCTCGAAGCCCTCTGGGTCCATCAATGGCACAACGCCGTCAACACCGAGTTGCTGGACGCCGTGCTCAAGTCGCCCGAACCGCGCGCCCGCGCGCAAGCCGTTCGCGTGGCCTGCTACTGGATGGACCGTATACCGAACGCGATTGGCATCTTCGAAACTGCCATCAAGGACGCCGCACCTCGCGTGCGCCTCGAAGCCGTGCGCGCCCTCAGCTTCATCAAGGGAGCGAACGTCAAGAAGGCCATCGAACTCGCCAAAACGGTCATGCCCGAGAAGGACTACTACATCGACTACTGCTTCCGCGAGACGATGAAACAACTCACCTCACTGCCCGATGGTAAAGAAGCCGTCGCCGGTGACGCCCTCCTCGCAGCTCGTCTCCGCTCCACCCCCGACCAATCCTACGGCCCAACCAACAAGAAGCTCGCGGGAGCCGATCGCAAGGCCTACGACCTCGGAAAAGAAGTGTTCAACCGCGAAGCACACTGCGTCACCTGCCACCAAGCGGACGGACGCGGCGTTGACAACGTCTACCCCGGACTCGCCAACAGCGAGTGGCTCAAGGGCGACCAAGATCGCGTCATTAAAATCGTGTTGAAAGGTCTGTACGGACCCCTCGACTTCCAAGGTAAAAAGTACGGACCTGACCGCGGGACGCCCCCAATGATGGGCTTCGGCCCGCTCCTCAATGACGACGAACTCGCGGCGGTCATCACCTACGTGAACCAATCGTTCGGCAACGACTTGCCGGTCGTGAAAGCAGAGCAGGTGAAGAAAGTGCGCGAAGAAGTGAAGGACCGCGCCATCTTCTACATGGTGGACGAAATCCTCAAAGAGCATCCGCTCAAGAAGTAGTCGGCGTCACACACTTCACGTCGACCGCTTGTTTCACCGCCCGATGCCACGTGCATCCGGGCGGTGTTTCGTTTTCGGTGGACACCGTGCGCCCCCCCCTTCAACCCTTCTGGGAACCCGCAACCACCAAGCGCATGTCCGCCCCCTCCTCCGCTCCCGAAGCCGCTGTGTCGGTACCCGCTCCTGAAACCTATCCCGGCTTCGACGCCTTCCGCCTCATCGCGGCATGGGGCGTTGCCTTCTCGCACATATACCCCATCACGGGAGGAGACGGTGCGCTCGACCCATTTCAAGCCGTGCTCGGCAGGGGAAATAGCATCGGTAACTACTCCCTCTATTCACTCTTCATCCTCAGCGGATTTCTCCTCAGCCAAAGCCTGAGCCACAGCACCGACCCCATCCGCTATCTGGTGAATCGCTTCATCCGAATCGTCCCGGGCTTCGTCTTCGCCACCGTAATCTCAATGCTGTTCATCGTCCCGCTCCTCACCGGAAGAGCCTTCGGTGAAGTGCTCTTCGCGAAAGATGTGTGGGGGGCCATCATTTGGTCCATCAACGGATTACGAGATGTCACCGGCAGCACGCTCTCCTTCTCGAAGCACCCTGAAATGGGGCATTTTCTGAATGGCTCCCTGTGGTCAATCCCCTACGAGGTGATCTACTACGTCCTGCTCCTCGCCGTCGCCCTCATCTTCAGGAAAAGCAGCCGCATCTCTGCCGTTTTTTTTGTGCTCGGCGCTATCTCGCTCCTCGGTCCGATTTGTGGATTCGCTTCCACCGACTGGAAAGGAGCGGCGGATGTTCCCCTGCTCCTCCCCTACGCGCTGCTGGATAAAACCGCGCCCTACTTTTGCGCCGGCGCATTCTTCTTCGGCTTCAACCAACGCTGGCCCGTTGGCCCCGCAGGTTTTGTCTCCAGTTGCATTCTCCTCGCCGTTGCCGCCACTGCCGGTGTCGCGCACCTCGCCTTCCCACTCCTCGGCCCTCCCATCATCATCTTCCTCGGAAGATTCACGCCGCCCCTGTCGAGCGCTCTCGCCAAGCTCGGCGACATCTCCTTCGGCGTCTACCTCTTCGGCTGGCCGGTCGGCCTCCTCATGGCAGCCAAACTCGATTCCACCAACCCCCTCACCATCTTTGCCGCAACCGCTCCCGCCGTCTTCGCGCTCGCCGTCATCACCCAACGGCTCATCGAAAGCCCCGCCCAAAAACGCCTCAAACCGTGGATTCTCGAACACCTCCCACGCTTCCCCAAAGCGCCTAAACCCAGGGCCAATGAGGCAGGTATCGGATGGCTCAATCTCATTCAAAACCTTCTCTCAACCGAGTCAGCCGACGCCTGGAAAGAACTCAGGGCGGGCCTCCAAACATCCGCGCTACGCGTCTTGAACGCCCTCGCTCCGACCTCTCCTTCGCTGGCAAACATCCGCATCACCGCCGCCTACGCCGTCTGCACCGTCCTTCTCCTCCGCCTCGCAGCCTACCCGTACCCCCTGACCACCAACTGGTTCGGGTTTGAACCATACCACCTCGCAACCGTGATTGTCGTCACCGCTCTCATCCTTGGCCGGCAGCCACCGTCCGACAAAGCCAACAACCCAAAACGGTTGTGAGTCCTCTCCGCAGCACAGCAAACCAACCGCTCACTTTCGGATCCTTCACCCTCCAAACCTTTTGGGATAGCGAAGGAATCCTGAGCCGCATCCGACTTGCCGACACCCCACCTGCCTCCCTCAGCCAGATTGATCTTCTCAACGCGGAAACCTTCTTGGGCAACGCCACACACCTTCCTCCAATCCCATTCAATACACGCGGAAAAGTCCTCCGACGCATCCAGCAAATCCCGATGGGACAAACCCTCACCTACGGCGCCATCGCTCGCGAATGCTCCACCTCTCCGCGAGCGGTCGGTGCCATCTGCGCATCCAACCCCCTGCTCATCGCCATCCCCTGCCACCGCGTCGTCGCCGCAACCACCCAAGGCGGATACGCCGCCGGCACCGCCTGGAAATCCCTCCTCCTCGCAACGGAAACGGCATTCGCTTAACAAGCTCAATCCCAACATGCAAAACCCGCCCGCTATCGCCGACGCCATCGCTGCCCTTCACCAAGGCCACTACGCGGAAGCATCAGGCCTGTTCGCAACCCTCCTCAAAAACGACCCCGGCAACGCCGCCGTTCTCCACCACCTCGGCTGGATCGCCGGAATCCTCGGTGACCACACCCTCGCAAAAACGCTCCTCACTCACGCCGTCCGCATCCACCCCAAAAACGCGGACGCGCACCGACACCTTGCAGCGTTCCTCCTCGCACTCAACGAGCCCAAAGAAGCGTTGCTCCACGCGGTCTCAGCGGCGCAAAACCAAGACCCCTCTCCCGTGGTCGCGGAGCTCACCGCCAAAGCCCTGCACACCCTCGGCGACCACGCAAATGCGCAACGATTCCTCGCTGAATCTCACGCCGCAGAGCCCCCCGAAGCCAATGCCCTCATCAAGCGAATCGCCCAAGCCCAAGCGCATGAAATCCTTCCCGAACTAATCCCGCTCCAGCAGGCCCACCCCAGCTCGTTTCACCTCGCCGCAAACGTCGCCGTCGCCCAGCAGGCAACCGGAAACCGCACCGCC
>JBIIXW010000165.1:0-6220 GCA_044347165.1 Chthoniobacteraceae bacterium | reverse complement strand
GTTCGCCCCCCCGAGTAACAGCGTCAAAACCGCCAAAAGGCAAAGCCCCCCCCCTCTCAACCGGCGCAAATCACACCGTCCCTCATCCAATCCGCTCGCTCTGCCAACAAAACCGCTCGTGGTCCTTTTCATAAAAATTGAAAGCTCTCGAAAAACCCTGATGGGCCATCCGTAAAAAACAACTCTGCCACACCGCGAAACCTAGGTGGAAACCCCGCTTCCGCCGTGACCTTCCACCAGCCCTCGCCTTAGGCTCTTCCACCACTTCACCCTCAGGCTTTTTTCGCTATGCCACGTCCCAAGGAGTCCCGCTCCTCCGCCTCAAAATCCGAACGCTCAAAGTCCGCTCAAGCCGACCTAGAACCAGTCTCCCCCCCAAGCCGTCCTCTCTGGGCTGGGCTTTCTCTCTCCCTCGTCGGACTTCTCCTCAGTGCCGCTCTCTGGTTCCCCGGTTCCCTTGGCCTCGTTGGTAAAACCATCCGAAGCGTGTCCACCAATGTTGCCGGTTTCTCAGGCTACCTCATGGCCCTGACCATCACCATCTGCGGCGGCATCCGACTCTTCACCCATCGAGCAATCCCTGCGAAAAATATCGCCTGGGCCTCCCTTATGGTGATCGCCCTCGCCAGCCTCTCCGAATTGCTCTCTCCCGATGCAGGCGGAACCCTCGGCAAAATCATCGGAAGAAATGGAATCGCACTCCTCTTCGGTCGCATCGGCGGCATTCTCCTGAGCACGGCCCTCTACCTCGTTGGCACCCTAGGCGCCATCAACGTCGACCTCTCCTCGACCGCAACCCGTCTCATCGACTCCATCAAATCCACGGCATCTCGTCTTCACGAATCCCTTCAAAGACACCTGCAAGCCCGTCGAGAAGCAGCCGCAGAGCGCCACGCCAAAGCGGCAGCTCTCGCTGCAAAAGAGGAGGCCATGTTCGAATCGCTTCCTGAACTACCCCCAGAAAAGCCTGCAAAAATTCGTGGCCCCAAGAACGCGACGGATCCCGCGCCGCAGCTCGCCTCAGAATCGGAAGCCGACTCGGCTGCCGCAAACCCTGCTCCCACCGAACTCGCAGCCGCACCTCCTCGCGTCGAGCCGCCACGCCCAGCCCCGAAAATCATCGACAGCACAGCCATCCCCCTCCCAAAGCCGGCCACCAAACCGGAACCCTCCGGTCCACTCGCCTCCATCCACTGCGAAAACTACGAACTCCCCTCGCTCGACCTCCTCGACCCACCCGATCTCGAGAACAGAGAAGCGGCGGATCCCGAAGAACTCCTCGGCATCCAAAACACCATCATTGATACCCTTCAACAGTTCGGAATCGATGTTTCTCCCGGAGACATCACCCGAGGTCCCACCATCACCCGTTACGAGGTCTACCCCGCTAAAGGCATCCGAGTCGACCGCATCGTCGCTCTCGAAAAGGACATCGCTCGCTCCACCCGCGCGGAACGCATCAATATCCTCGCACCCATCCCCGGGAAAGACACCGTCGGCATCGAAATCGCCAACTCGAAAAAGCAGAAAGTCACCCTCCGCGAGCTGTTCGAATCGGAAGACTTCGCCAGCACCAAATGCAAAATCCCCATCGCGCTCGGAAAAGACGTCTACGGGAAAACCATCATCGGAGACCTCGCCGCAATGCCGCACGGCCTCGTCGCAGGCACCACCGGATCCGGAAAAAGCGTTTGCATCAACGCCATCATCGCCTCCGTCCTCTACCGATTCAGCCCTGAGGACCTGCGCTTCATCATGATCGACCCAAAGGTCGTTGAGATGCAGATGTACAATGCCCTTCCCCACCTCGTCGTGCCCGTCGTCACCGACCCAAAACGCGTCCTCCTCGCGCTCCGCTGGGCCATCGACGAAATGGAGAAACGCTACGCCATCTTCGCCAAAGTCGGCGTCCGCAACATCGGCGCCTTCAACACTCGGCCCAAACCCAAAACACAAAAAGAACTCGACGCCGAACGCGCCGCACAAGGTGACCTTTTCGAGGACGCCGCCCGCAGAGCCCGCGAAGCCGCCGATAAAGCAACCCTTTCACCATCCGATGAAGAGCTCGCTGAATCGAGCTCCTCTCAAACAGACCCCGCCCCCCCCATCACCGAGGAGCGCCCCCCAACGGATGACCGCCCCCCCATTGATGAGTCTGAGCAGGAAACTGCAGGCGACACGAGCATGACCGCGGAAACCCAGTCGGCATGCGCTGACTCAATCCTCGACGCATTGGAAGAGGAAGAGGAAGACGCTCCCCCCATTCGGGTCCCCCGAGACAAGGACACGCTCAACATCCCCGAGCGGATGCCCTACATCGTCATTATCGTCGACGAGCTTGCCGACCTCATGCAGACCGCTCCCGCCGACGTCGAATCCGCCATCGCGCGCATCACCCAAAAAGCGCGTGCCGCAGGCATTCACATGATCATCGCAACCCAAACGCCTCGCGCAGACGTCATCACGGGAGTCATCAAGGCGAATGTCCCCTGCCGGATTGCATTTCAAGTCGCGTCAGCCCTCGATTCGCGCGTTATTCTTGACGAAAACGGCGCAGAAAAGTTGCTCGGCCAGGGAGATATGCTCTATCGCCCACCAGGCACTTCTCGCCTCATTCGCTCTCAGGGCGTTCTCGTGACTGACGAAGAGGTGAGACGTCTCGTCGAGCACGCAGCCGCCCAGAGCGCTCCCGTTTACGAGAAAGCGATCCAATCACGATTGGAACGTTCAGACTCTGAGGAGGGAGAAGAGCTATCCGACGAAGACGAAGAACTCCTGGAAAAATGCATCGAAATCATGCGACAGGAGCGCAAGGCGAGCACCTCCCTCTTCCAACGTCGCCTTCGCCTCGGCTACACCCGAGCAGCCCGTGTCTTGGACATCTTGGAGAGTCGCGGATACGTCGGCCCAGGTGAAGGCGCTAAGCCCCGGGACATCTTGGTCGACTTGGACGCGATGTAGCCAGTCACAATACGACTGGCGACAGTGCCGGCCCTCGCCGACGACGGCGCCGCTCATACCGACTTGAGGCAACGCCCGGGCAGCGGCCTGGGCACGCCGTCCCCACTCCGCAAAGGGGCGTAACAACAGATGTCTCGTCCCTTTCGCTCTCTGAACATCTTGCGCGCGCGCGTTGCCCCAGTCTGGTATGTGACGCCCCTCTGGGGTACCAGACGCCTCAGCCCTCGCGCGCAACTCGGTCGGCAACGCCGACATTCCGAGCGACCAAGCGGCTCACATCCGGCAAATCAACAACTCGCGCTCGTAAATCAGTTCCTTGGGAAGATGCGTCTTGAGATCAAGAAACAGCTCCTCATGCGACAAAACCTCCTGACGCCACGCCGCCCGATCAAACCGCTGAAGCGCATCGAACTGTTCCTCAGAAAAATCCAACCCAGTCCAGTCGATATCCGAATAGTGCGGTACCCAACCCACCGGCGTCTCCACCGACCGACCCCGACCATTCGAACGATCCACAATCCATTGCAGCACCCGCATATTTTCCCCAAACCCCGGCCAGAGAAACTTTCCCGCTGAGTCCTTGCGAAACCAGTTCACGTGAAAAACGCGAGGCGTCTCCTTCAACTGCCGCTGCATTAGCAGCCAGTGACGGAAATAGTCCCCCATGTTGTATCCGCAAAATGGAAGCATCGCCATCGGATCGCGACGCACCTTGCCAACCGTGCCCGCCGCCGCCGCTGTCATCTCACTGCCCATTGTCGCCCCCGCATAAACCCCTCCACTCCAGTTGAACGCTTGGTAAACCAACGGCATCGTCGTCGCACGACGCCCCCCAAACACAATCGCACTCAATGGAACACCATCCGGACGCTCCCAATCCGGATCAATCGTCGGACACTGCGAAGCCGGCGCCGTGAACCGGCTGTTCGGATGCGCCGCCTTCCTCCCAGTCGCTCGCCCAATCTCCGGAGTCCATTCTTGCCCCTGCCAATCCAAACACCGCGCCGGCGGCTCATCCGTCATACCCTCCCACCAAACACCCCCATCCGGCGTCAGCGCCACATTTGTGAAAATCGTATTCTTGCGCAGGGCCGCCATCGCGTTGGGGTTTGTTCGCTCACCCGTCCCCGGTGCTACGCCAAAAAAACCCGCCTCTGGGTTGATGGCGTGCAACCGACCATCAACACCCGGACGAATCCACGCAATGTCATCCCCCACCGTCCACACCTTCCAGCCGCCCTCCTGATAATGCTTCGGAGGAATCAACATCGCAAAATTCGTTTTTCCACAGGCACTTGGAAACGCTGCCGCGACATACGTTTTCTCTCCCTTCGGATCCTCCACCCCCAAAATCAACATGTGCTCCGCCATCCAGCCCTCGTCTCGGGCCATCGCAGAGGCAATCCGCAACGCAAGACACTTTTTCCCCAACAACGCATTCCCCCCGTACCCAGACCCATAACTCCAAATCTCCCGCGTCTCCGGAAAGTGCACGATGTACTTCTCCGCGTTACACGGCCAAGCAACGTCCCGCTGGCCCTTCTTCAAGGGCGCACCCACCGAGTGCATGCAAGGAACGACCCTCCTCTTCGAACGGTCGATCTCTTCAAACACCCGTTTCCCGATTCGCGCCATGATCCGCATATTCACCACCGCATACGGCGAATCCGTAATCTGCACCCCAATCTGCGACATCGGCGACCCCACCGGCCCCATGCTGAAGGCCATCACATACATCGTACGGCCTCGCATACAGCCATTGAATAATTCCCGAAGCTTTGCCTTCATCTCAAACGGGTTAACCCAGTTATTCGTCGGCCCAGCCCCCTCTTTCGAATGACTGCAAATAAACGTTCGCTCTTCTACCCGCGCCACATCACTCGCGTCCGAACGCGCATAAAAACAACCAGGCCACTTTTTCTGGTTCAGCTTCACCAACATCCCCGACGACACCATCTCCCGGCATAATCGATCGTACTCCGCCTTGGACCCGTCCACCCAATGCACGCGCTCCGGTTTGCATAGGGCCATCATCTTGTTCACCCAACGCTGGAGGTGAACGTTGCCGCTCAACGGTTTCGTCGAGCCCGACCGAGTTTGAGGCCTTGGCATGTCCGAAACGATACGCTCACCGGCCCGCCAATGCGAGCTTCGCAGCTCTCGTCTTCCCATGTTCAATGGGCTCAAGCGTCTTCCGAAACCCTCCCCTCACCATGGACCCTCTCTCACAAATCGCTCCCGCCCTTGGGGAAGACACTCTCCGGAGCCTCGTCCATTCCTTCTACAAAAGGGTCCGCACCGATGACCTACTCGGCCCCATGTACCCGCACGATGACTGGGATGGGGCAGAACAACGCCTCGCCAACTTCCTCATCTACCGCTTCGGCGGCTCACCCGCCTACCTTCAGGAACGGGGCCATCCGCGACTGCGCGCCAGACACCTCCCTTTCACCATCGGCACCAAAGAGCGAGACCGATGGCTGCAACTCATGGGCGACTCCCTGCAAGAAACACGAGTCCCCGCAGAACAGTCTGTTCAGATGACCGCTTTTTTTGAACAGGTCGCCGATGCCATGCGAAATCAGCCAGATTGAGGAGTTGGTGTCGTTACGCATTCGTTGCTGCCGAATTCCTTTCGTCAGCCGGCTCAAACGAAGTGCCACACCCACAACTTCTTGCAGCATTCGGGTTTGAAATACGAAAACCCGTCCCAGTCAAGTCATCACAGTAATCTAAAACCGAACCCCGAAGGTACGGCTGGCTCTCTTCATCCACCAAAACGGCAACGCCTCCCGACAAAATCACCGCATCCGAATCCGACCGTTTGTCTAGCAACATGTTGTACTGGAGTCCCGCACACCCTCCCTTATCAACCCGAATACGCAAACCGTCCTTTCCGGCACCCTCTGCCGCGACAAGACCCACCAAATGCGCTGATGCTGCGTCCGTGATGTGTATCATACCCTTAGCCTACCCTCCGGGGCCCGCCGTCGGCAACAGCCACCCGTCGCAGCTCACCAAACCAATCGACAATGCGGTACATCATGCGGCTTTTTTAGGGATCCCATGTGACCGAGCACAGAGGTTGCGTGTTAGCCCACCATCCACGAACCTCCGCCCGACGCCACTCACGTCTCGTCCATCTAGCCATCCCATCAAAGAACATTCTGACTGCTATGAACCCACTCCGTCTCACGCTTACAGTCGCGGCAGCGTTTGCCACATCCCTTTCAGTTGTTGGAGCCGAACGCAAACCCAA
>JBIIXW010000164.1:0-6281 GCA_044347165.1 Chthoniobacteraceae bacterium | reverse complement strand
TTGCCGCCGCTGCTCCGAGGGCGACGCCAGTTTGCTCTGAATATTCGCGATAATCCTCTCGGGCGGCAGGCTGACGTTCCCCACCAACGTCCCTTGGTACGCACCCGGAAGAAACGCCGAACGCCAGTTTGTCGCCCCGCCTAGACCACCACCCAACGCCACAAATCCGGGCAAGTTCTGATTTTCCGAGCCGAGTCCGTAGAGCGCCCAAGACCCGACCGAAGGCTTCACTAGCCGCCCGGACCCCGTGTTCATCATCACCGTCGCAAACTCGTGCGCTGGAATATCCGTCTTCATCGATCGAATCACCGCGATTTCGTCAATGCTCTCCCCAATTTTTGGGAAAAGTTCGCTCACCTCCACCCCACTCTGCCCGCGTTTGGTGAACTTGAACTGGGGAGGCAACGGCAACCCGCCAATCTCCGAAACATCCTTGCCCATGTGCTGCGCCAAAGCGGGTTTTGGGTCCCATGTGTCAATGTGCGAGGGACCGCCCGGCGCGAAAATATGAATCACCCGCTTCGCTGTGCCGGGAAAATGGGAGGGCTTTGGCGTCAAGGGTGAGAGGGCGGCAGCCTCCGCTGTTCCCGCGCCTCCCAACAAACCCGCAAGACTCATCGCGCCAAAACCCATGCCGAAGCGGTTCAAAAACTCGCGTCGCGTCGCGCAGTAATCCAATGCCGAGGGAAGGTGCTGAAGTGGGTCCATAACGTTTTGCGTTTCGCTCATCGTAAACACGAACAATGCCGCAAAGTTGCGAAAAACCCGTCGCGCAGCGGCCGCCAAACTGCACCCCAGCAAACGCCCCCCGTCCGATTCGTGTCCACTCGCGGAAAACCCACCTTCAGCATGGGGGTCTCTGGAATCACCGCCCCACGACGCGCTTTCCCTCCGTCCGCACCACCCACTGAAACGATGAGGGGACGAGCCCAAAACAAGCCACCATGTCAGACACCGCTCTCCACCAACCGCACGACAAACTGTTCCGAGCGACTTTTTCCCAACCGAAAAACGCTTGTGCGTTCCTCCGATGCCACCTTCCGCATGACATCGGCGCGCTTCTCTCGTGGGACACCCTCGTAGCGAAGTCCCCACGGTACACAGACACCAACTATGCGGCGTTTGAATCTGATTTGGCTTACACCGCGCGATTTCATGGATCTACCCGCGAACTCATCATTCTGCTGGAACATCAAAGGGCACAGCACCCGGCCTTGCTGCTCCGCTTTCTGGGCTACGTGACTCGGACATGGGAACGGCTCATCCGGTCGAACCCGAGCAATCATCTACCTCCCGTCTTATGCATGGTTGTCGCTCAATCGGGCAGCCCGTGGGCGGGACCTGAAAATCTGGCGCATCTTGTGGAGATCTGCCCCGAAGCGGAGCTCGCTCTGCGGCAATACCAACCGTCCTTGGGCATACACGCCCTCGACTTGTTTCAAACACCCTACCATCGCTTAAAGGGCACTCCGGACGGAACCCTCACTCTGCGAGCACTGAAAGCGCAACCGGTAGGCGAACTGCTCTCTGATGCGGTCTGGGACCAGTCGCTGATCTGCAAGGTCTCTGCTCACACGGAAGAGATGTTCTTGCGATATGTGCTGAATGCAGAGGATAACAGAGCAGCGGTGCTCGCCCGTGCGGAAAAGGTTCGATCCAAATCATTTCTCACCAACGCTATGACAATCGCCCAGCAACTCATCGAAGAAGGTCGCGTCGAAGGTCGCGAGGAGGGCCGTCAAGAGGGAGGTATCCTCGGACGCCAACAATCCATCCTCCTGTGTCTCGAAATCCGATTCGGAGAACTTCCAGACACCATTCGATCACAAATCACAGCAGTTAAATCGATTGCAAAGCTCGAATCGATTTTGTCCGCCGCTATCCACAGCTCCTCCCTCGAACAAATCGCGCTCTCAATCCGCTAGGCCACGAAGGCCAATCAATCGGCGAGGAATTGGGGACGAAAAATCTGCACCCGATTTCCTTCCACCGTCACGGCAATCCCCTTCCCGTCAGGGTGGAATGCAATCCGAACGGGTACCGACTTAAAGCCCCGAATCTCACCAATGAAGCGGAGGTCCGACACCTCCCACACCTTGACGGTGCAGTCCTCTGCGCACGTAGCAACCAACGGTCGTCTCGGGTGAGACGCAACATCCAGCACCTGCTCCTCATGCACCCGAGCGGTGCGCAGCACCTCTAGAGTCTCTCGATTTCGCACCCGCAAAGACCGGTCCGTCCCGCCCTCCACGATGACTCCTTCGCTCGGACAACTCGCCAAACACACCGCCTCTGGCGCAAACACACGCCGCACCGCTTCCGCCTGACCCACACGCCAAACCGCAATCGCACGTCGACCTCCGTCCTCACCCCCAGCCGACGAACCGTCACGAACCAACACCACCTCAGCCAACTCATTCTCTGACAACCAAACAGAGCTGGCGCGTGCTCCATACACCCCTCCTACCCCATCCCGAAAAACCGGCTCTCCCGTCATCCCATTCGCCAAATCGACAAACCGCCGACCCGTCCACAACCAGCCCCCCTCCGGACTCACCACCATCTGCATCGGGACACTCGGTAACGAAACCACTCCTTTTCGGGCCAGTCGCCCGGCGTTCTGGTCAAAAACCATCAACTCCTCTCCGGACGCCACCACCACTCGTCCACAGAGCGAAGCCGCCATCGAGGAAGCCACCGGCACCGGAGCGGAATCCGATGGAACGGATAACTCCGATGCCTCCGCACCAAGCACCTCCAACCGACGCTCCCGCGAACCAACCGACATGCGCACCATCCGGCCCGCTCCATCCACAAATTCCGCCAAACGCGTCCCCATCATCGCCGAATATCCCTCCACCACGCGCTCTGGCTCAGGCCCCTCAAAATGGCGCCCTGCAACCGGTCCCGTCGCATTCGCCCGCGTCAATGCCTCCCTCGCAGCGTCACGCTCCTCCCTCAAAAGCACCGCTTGACGCTCCGCAACCTGCGCTCCCTCCAGCGCGCGTCGCTCCCCAACGATAATCCGAGACAAAAAGTAACCGCACACCGCAATCACCACCACATGCGCAATCGCAACCGTACGATTCCGTCGTAACAACAAAAAGACCTGCCGAAAAAATCCCGCCCGCTCCGCCCTCGTCGCAAATCCACCCTGGTAGGCCTCAATATCGGCACTCAACTCCGACACCGACTGATACCTTCCAGCCGGACGTAGATGCATCGCGCGGCGAACCACCGCTTGCAACGCGTCAGGCACATTCCCGTGCATCCTTCGAGCAGCCACCACCGCCCGTAAACGCATGTGCCGAAACTGGGTCGACGGAGAAACCATCGAGGTAATCTCACCCCGCTTCACCTTCGTCAAAACCTCCTCAACCGTACCTCCATCCACCGGCGCGCGCAGGGTCAAAACCGCGTACAAAACCGCCCCCAAACTGTAGATGTCCGATCGCACATCTAACTCCATCACGCGCCCCTCCGCTTGCTCCGGCGACATGTATTGCGGGGTTCCCATCACTTCCCCCTCCAATGTCCGCCCAAAGTCAGCCGGCCCAACTTCCTCCAATCGCACCGTTGTCGCCACATGGTCAACGCCACCCACCTCTTTCGCCAAACCCCAGTCCATGAGCTGTACCTCGCCAAACTCGCCCACCATCACATTCTCAGGCTTCAAATCGCGGTGAATGATGTTCGCAGCGTGTGAAAAGGCCATCGCATCACAGACCTTCCGGAAAATATCGAGCAACCGATCGCGCGTAAACTGACGCATCAACTCGACATCTCGATGACGCAACCCATCCAAAATCGCTTGTAACGTTCTCCCCTTAATCAACTTCATCGTGTAACAGGCACGTCCAAACGTATCCACGCCGAACCCATGAATCGGCACAATGTTCGGATGCGCCAGACTCGCGAGAATCTCTGCCTCACGCACAAATCGCAGGTTCCCAGCATCTCCTAACGTGCTGACTTTTACCGCCACCCGACGCTTCAACCGTAACTCCACCCCCTCGTAAATCCGCCCCATACCCCCACGCGCAATCTGTCTCGATAACCGATACCGCCCGTCAATCGCCGCACTGTCCGGCGGATGCTCCTCCCGCCCTTCACGCCCGCCGCCAGAAGCGCCAACCGTCCCCCGTACCGGAATCGTCTCCTGCGAATGCAACGTCGGCGTCGCCATCGAAGCAATAATCCGAGTGCGCGCCTCGAACACCGACTTCCGAACCGGCGCAATCGTCGCCGCCGTGTCCGTCGATGGACGCCGATCCGCCGGCGCATGCCAGGTCTCAGGAACCAGCGTACCCGTGTCGAGTGGACGCGCCGCCTCAGCCGACCCCCCCGCGTCATCCGGTACCAAGACCCACACCGCTGTGCGCCCAAACGTCAAAATCGCCGGGTACTCCACACAAACCGCCCCGTCGATGGGGTACCCATTCACCAACACGCCTTCCGCGTCATCGCAGGGATCCACCTCCAACCGGTCAACCGCCACCACCACCTGTAAATGCTCTGCCCGCCAACCTGGCACTCGTAAGCCCGCCGTATCTGAGTCTCCCAGCAACAACCCACCTCCCCCAAACGTGTAAGCCTGTGGCTCACCCCCTTCTACCTGAACCACAATCTGAAACGAACTAACCATGCCGCGCCTCGTGAACGCAAAAACCGTGCTGAAACCGTCTACCCAACCAACCTTCACTCGCCACCACACCAACAAGAGCAAGCTGACGGATCCGCAGACACGATTTTTTGAACATCCACACCCCTTGCGTGGTCAAATACACAGTGATTGCGTCCCAACCTTACTCGATCCCCTTGTCGCCTACGGACACGGCCCGCTTCGACCCAGGTCGTACCTCTCCCGCATCCAAAAACCCTTCCTCACGCGAACATCTTCGCCCCCACGCGCGCAAATGTGTTAGCCTGCCGGAAATGACGGTCACGACCGCCCAACCCGATGACGGCACCGCTCGAAGCGAAGACTCCCTGCTCGTCGCCCGCGTGAAAACAGGGGACACCAAAGCCTTCGAGCGCCTCGTCGCCAAACACTCCAATTGGTTGTTTGTTTACGTCTTCAACATGACCCTCAACCCCGCAGACACCGAGGACGTCCTCCAAGATGTTTGGGCAAGAATCCATGTCGCGCTGGAGCGGTTTCGCGGACAAAGCGAGTTCGGCACTTGGCTCCGGTCCATCGCTCACAACATGACCCTCAACTTCCTCAAAAAAAGGAAACTCCGGACGATGGTCAGCCTCGACGAACCAAATCCTGACTCCGAGCAGACCATCCTTGACCGAGTCAGCGCTGGCTCGAGCCCTGACGAAGAGGCTGGCCGAACCGACCTCCGAAAGCGCCTCGACGCCGCCCTACACGAACTGTCTGCGGAACACCGAGCGGTCGTCACCATGTTCGACATTCAGGGGATGGCCCATGCCGAAATTGCCAGCATCCTTGGCATTTCTGAAGGTACCGTGCGATCCCGTCTTTTCTACGCGCACCGCCAACTCCAAGGGTTGCTCGGTGACATTCATTCCTCCTATTCCGAAAAATGAAGCCGTCCGTACCGTCTCACGAACTCCTCCGCGAACTTCTCCGCGAACGAGCCCAGATCCAACCGTCCGAGACTGACCTTCAACGCATCTGTAAAGGAGCCCTCGAACGGGCGGAAGGGTTGCGCAAACAAAGCGTCTTTCGGCGTCTCTGGGAAGCCGCACCCACCCGATCAGATTCGGTTCTCACCCCACGATTCGCCCTAGCGCTTGCAGCCCTTTTTGTTGTCTCGATGGGCCTTGCTGTCTTCACCCGACTCGCAACCCGCGAATCCCGCCAACCCGCCTCGGGAAATCCACCCATCATCGCAGCGCAACCCAATGCTTCCCTGCGAAACACCACACCCGTAGCGTTCCCTAGCACAAAAGCAGCCCCAGAAGAACCCGTTCAGGCACTCCCAGAACGTCAGTGAAACAAAAGCTCAGGGGAGCGAGGAATGAAGACCTCGCTGGGGGCATCAGTTTTGATCGAGCTTAAACTCGATACTCACCTCAAAAGGGTCCTTCTTCACTCCGTCTGGCAACCGTTCAATCTTCAGGACTTTGTTAGCAGCGACCATCACTGACTTGTCCATCTCCTCATTTCCAGATCCTTCCACGATCTTGCGCTCCAAAATCTCGCCGTCCTTCGCAATCCGTAAACTCAGCAACACCCGAAGCGCTTTGCCCGTCCGGATGAGCGTCTTCGGCTGCTCCCAAGGCTGGTAGAACCGGTCATGGATGTGCCG
>JBIIXW010000057.1:0-19523 GCA_044347165.1 Chthoniobacteraceae bacterium | reverse complement strand
GCGGATCCACCGCCCCCTCGCTCACCGTGCTCACCTTCACCGCCACCTCCCGCTCCAACTCCCCATCCTTCGCCAAATGAATCTCCCCCATCCCACCCTTCGCGATGGCTTTCACCAAATCGTAATCCACCTCGGCGCGGGCCCTCATCCCCTCCCCTAGCCCAGCGGACCCAGGGGCCCTCACCTGCACCGCCGTCTGCAAAAGCGACCCCGTTGCCACCGCAGTCCCTCGTGGCATCACCACCGTCACATCCGTATGAATCGACGAGCCCGCCCCAACCGGTTTCACCGGTATCGTCACCCCCTCGTGAAACCCACTCTGCTCATTCTCACCCATAACCCCCCCTCCCAAAGCAGCTAACAAGCCCTGCTCTTCATTTTGGCTTCTACAGCTGCGTCCGGACAAATCCACCCACCTTTCTTCGGCGCTCCAGAAGACAGAAAACCCGCAGAAATAAACTGTGCGCGCTTTCTTCGTTAAATCAGTTCCTCTTCGGCAGAAGCAAAGTGTCCACCCACGCATGGAATCCTCCCCTCACAGCGCACCCGAACCTCGTGACACGCACGAAAACTTCTTGCGGCTTTGGACCCGTCACGAACCCGAACTCCGCGCCTTCGTTCACGCCTGCTTCCCACGCGCTTCCGATGTCGACGAAGTCATGCAAAACGTCAGCCTCGTCGCCTGGCGCAAGTACGCCTCGGTCGAAAATGACGCTCACTTCCCCCGCTGGGCCTGTCTCATCGCAAAATACGAAATCCTGATGGCTCGCCGGCGACACGCGCGCGACCGGTTGGTGCTCGACGAAGACATCGCGGAGAAACTCGCCACAGAGGGCATCGAAGAAATGTCCCTTCGCCACCGCCAACTCGATGCGCTTGAGCACTGCATTGGCAAACTTCCTCCCGACCGACGCGACCTCGCCCTCACCGCCTACCGACCCGAGAACTCGATCAAATCGCTCGCCGCAAAAACCGGACGCACCGAAGGCGCGCTCTACCAACTCCTCGCCCGCATCCGGCAAGAACTTCTGCTCTGCGTCGAACGCACACTCGCCCTCGAAACTCGAGAACCATGAATCCCGACCAACTCGCTCTGCTGCATGGCTACCTCAGCGACACGCTCGACGCGGCCACGTTTGCCCAACTGCAATCCCTCCTCCGCGAAAGCGCAGAAGCGCGTCGCACCCTGCGCTCACTCGCAACGATCGATGCGCACCTCCATCAGCTTGCGGCAGCCAACCCCGCCACCGCGCTGCTGCTTGCGCACTCGCCCGCTCATCGCGCTCCCACAACAACGTGGCTGACCCGCCATCCCCAAGCAGCCGCCGTCGCCGGCTTAATCCTCGGTCTGTTCTGCGCGACGATGGTCTTTGCGTACATCGCACCCGCGCTGCACAAACCCCTCACCCTCCTCGACACAAGCTTCGAAGAAGCGCCACACCCTCTGCCAAATGGCGTGCCCTCGGTCACAGGATTGTGGGGAGGTGACTTCTCGGAAATCGTTGGCCCGCAAAATGGTGTCACACCCAGAAGCGGAAACAAAATGTGGCGGTTCCTCCGCGCGGACAACCGGACGGGAGCCGCCCGCGCCGCCAACTACGTTGGAGAAGCCATTCACATCCTTGACCTCTCCACGCTCCAGTCCGGCAACACTTCAACGAGCCGTATTCTTGAAATCAGCGCGTGGTTTGCCCTGGGTAACACCTCACCTGGAACGCGTTACCATTGGAATATCAAGGCGGCTGCTTTCGAGGGAAACGTCGTAGATGCACCGCATCTCTGGGGTAAATGGGATGACCTCAATACCTGCTTGGTTCGTCGTGAAGTCATCGCCAACCAGACTCCTGAGTGGCAACCGCTCAGCGTCACAATGATGATCCCCGCCAGTGCCACGTTCCTCATTTTTGAATGCGCAGCCGTTCACCGAAAACCTCTTCTCCCCAATGAAGTGGCTGAGTTTCCAGCCCATTATCTTGACGACGTTCGCGTTCGCTTACTGCCCCAGTAACCTCGCTAATGAGTCTCCCGAAATCTCTTTCCTCTTCCGCAATGCAGCTCCGCATCTTGTTCATTCTCTTTACCGTTCTCAACGCCACTCAACAGGGTCACGCAGACCTCCGCGAGTTTGTTGAAGAATACTGCTATCGGTGCCACGACTCCGCATCCCACAAAGCAGGCCTCGACCTCGAAGCACTCCCATTCTCTCCCGCAGACAAAAACAACGCCCTCAAATGGGAGTCCATTTTCGATCGCGTCGCGAACCAAGAGATGCCTCCAAAAACCAAACGCCAACCGCCGGCTGGTCACCGTGATGCATTCCTCAACCACCTCAAGCCCACCCTGCGCAACGCCTCGCTGGCACGCCAAGCGGCCGACGGACGCGGCCCCTCACGGCGCATGACCCGTGTGGAATACGAAACCACCGTCAACGACCTGCTCCACATCCGAACCGATCTGCGCTCGTTCTTTCCCGACGACGCCGTTACCTCGGGGTTCGACAAGGTCGGAGAAGGGCTCACCCTTTCCGCAGCTCATTTTGCAGCGTACCAAAACGCCGCCGAAAAGGCCCTCTCCATGGCTATTGAACACGGCAACGTCCTCAACGACGACGAAGACGGCGCCGCAATTTTCAACCGCGCAAAAGACACCTACACCGTCTGGGGCGGATGGCTCGAAGGCAGCGCCATGATTCTGCCATCCCGACTCCTCTATCCAAACCGCTCCCTCTACACCGCACCCGCTCAACGCAGCGGCCGCTACCGCGTAACACTTACCGCCCAAGCGCGAAACAATGACGGACGCCCCATGCCTGTCGCCGTGGGGATTCATGATTTCCGGACCCCAAAACCCGGCGACGCTCCCGACACGCAAGCTTGGTTCGACGTCACCGAAGACCAACCGCGAACCGTCACCACCGAACTCGAACTCGACGCGCGCCAGCAAGTCCACGTCTTCGGCCCAACCTTGGAAAATGGCCTCAAAATCAATCGGATGAAGCAGAACGGGGAAACGTGGACCGGACGCGTTCTCGTGATCAGTCGCCTCAAAATCGAAGGACCGCTTCGCGCAGACGGCGCCATCGATGGGGGCCCAGGGGAGGGATACAAAACCCTTTTCGACGAACTCAAAACGCAGCCTCTTTCCAAAGTCACGAGTGTGCCCGCCGTCAAAGGAAAGCCGGATCCCATGGTCCCTGTTTCAACCGCTCCGAAGGATGACGCCATCCGTCTGTTGGAACGCTTCGTTTCACGCGCAACACGGCGCCCCGTCACAGCCGATCTTCTCAGGGAGTTTATCACAGTGGCCCACAACGCTCTCGACAACGGGGTCCCGTTTCATCGCGCGATGCTTGATAGCTATAAAGCCGTCCTCTGCTCGCCGCATTTCATCCTCCTCACGGAACCTCCGGGCCCACTCGACAGCCACGCCGTCGCGAATCGGTTGTCCTACTTCATCTGGAACACCGCCCCAGACGATGCGCTCACCAAAGCCGCAGCCACAGGCAAACTGACCACGCCTGAGGGACGTGCCGCAGAACTTGAACGGCTGCTGAATGACCCTCGCTCCAAACGCTTTGAACAAACGTTCGTCGACCAATGGCTCGACCTGAAGAACATCAACGCAACAACCCCAGACGGCGTTCTGTACGCAGAAATCCCGCCTGTCATGACTCTCTCCGCCGAACAGGAAACCCGCCGCTTTTTTCACGACCTCCTCGCAGATAATCGAAGCACGCTCGAATGCATCCAAAGCGACTGGACCTATGTGAACGAGTGGCTCGCCTCACTCTACAATCTCCCCGAAGTTCAGGGCTACGAGTTGCGCAAAGTACCCGTGACCGCAGAAAGCCGGCGCGGCGGCCTACTCACCCAAGCAAGCGTTCTCAAAGTCACGGCCGACGGCGCAAAAACGTCCCCCATCCTGCGCGGCAAATGGGTCAATGAACGCATCCTCGGAATCGTCCCCCCCGATCCTCCCGACGATATCCCCAAAATCGAGCCCGACATCCGCGGCACAACCACCATACGCGAACAACTCGCCCGCCACCGCGACACCCCAGCCTGTATGAGTTGTCACTCTATCATCGACCCACCTGGGTTCGCCCTCGAAACCTTCGATGTCATCGGAGGATGGCGAGACTTCTACCGGATGCCAAAGTTCACCGGATCTTTCGTCACCCTCACCCGCTTCAAAAACCGGCGCGTCCACCGCGGACCCGCAGTGGAACCCGGATACACCATGCCGGATGGTCGCGCCTTCGCTGATGTCACTGAGTACAAAGCACTGCTTTTGAATGATAAGGAACGCATCGTTTCCGCACTCGCCTCCAAACTTCTTACCTATGCCACAGGTGCGCCGGTGCAGTTCGCAGATCGCGAGGACATCGCCGCCATCGTCACCGAATCCAGCAAACAAAACTTCGGCCTCAGAAGCCTCCTGCACGCCATCGTTCAATCCCGACCCTTCCTCCATAAATGAACTTCCCCCAAGTTAACCTCCGAAACCCCGTCTCCCGCCGCCACATCCTTCGCGCGGGTGCCATTAGCCTCGCGCTCCCCGCGCTCGAAGCCATGCTTCCCCGCCGCGCAGATGCGGCGGACAGCTCCGCTCCGAAACGACTGCTGCTCATCGGACGAAATCTCGGCCTCCACGCCCCGTACCTTTTCCCTGAAACAGCGGGCCTCGACTACGAGAGCACGCGGTACCTCAAACACCTCGAGGCGCATCGGGGAAAGTTCACCCTCTTCTCGGGCGTCTCTCACCCGCGCTACAGCCATCACACCAGCGAGCCTGGACTTTTCACCGGCGTTGAATGGGATCGCATCAAAGAGCCCGCTAAGTGGATGCGCAACAGCATCTCGCTCGATCAGTTCGCCGCAGCCAAAATGGGCGGGGACACTCGCTACCGAAACTTGGTCATGGGCCTCCAAACCCGTGACTTTTCATGGAACGAAAAAGGCGTGCCGGTTCCGCCCGAGAGGAGTGCGCTCGCCATCTTCCGACAACTTTTCACGGACGGGAGCCCCGACGAAGTGGCGAACGAGATGCACCGACTAAAAACAGGCCGCAGCATCCTCGACCAAGTGAGCAATCAAGCCAAAGCGCTAGGCCGCACCCTCGGCAAGGAGGACCGCGAACGCATGGACATCATGTTCAGTTCCGTGCGTGACGCCGAACAGGGTCTCGTCCGAAACGAGGCATGGCTCACTAAGCCCAAACCGCGCGTGGATTACACCGCACCCAAAGCGGATCCCTCTGCGGCACTCCTCACTCAGCGCCTCACCCTCTGGTTCGATGTCATTCGCCTTGCCCTGCAAACGGATTCCACCCGTGTCATTCTCTTCGGCGTGGGAGAGGCCGGACGCCCCAACCTCGAAGGCATCACCCTCGCCCACCACGACGCCTCGCACCACGGAAAGGACGAAACGAAGATTGAACAACTCGCCCTGATTGAAGAGGCGGAGCTCAAGGTTCTCAGCCAGTTTCTCACGGGAATGCAACAAGCCCGCGAGAACGACAAGACCCTGTTCGACAACACCACTATCCTCAGCGCCAGCAACCTAGGCAACGCCTCCGCGCACACGTGCGAGAACTTGCCCATTCTGCTCGCTGGAGGCGGTTTCAATCATCAGGGGCACGTGCTGAAAGACCGAACGGATAACACGCCACTCTGTAACCTGTACTTGCGAGTCCTGCAAAACCTAGGAATGCACACCGACACCTTCGGAACGAGCACCGGCGTCCTCAGCGACGTCTAGGCTTTGCCCATGCGGTCTAATGTCCTGATTATCAAAAACTAACATCCCATGGCTAAAAAGCTCCTCATGGGTTGCTCCTTATGCCGCCAGACACGGGCGCCTGCTTCGGCCGCAAAAAAACTGGCTGAATCCCATAAATCACAGCTTGGTCGGCGTGACCTTCATCCACGGGGTGAATGCCCCCATCGAGTGTTGCCGGATTTTGCGCCGCCAAACTTTGTCCATACAGAACGCAAACAACGTGTCCTGCTCGCTCCCACCGATGGCGACTGCTGTGACTCGCGAGCCATTTGGCGCGGGCAAAATGACCTGCGTTGGACCATCATCCGCACTGATTTGAATGCCGCTTCGCGTGGCGACAAACTGCCTTCCCTCCAACGAGTAACACACGGACTCCGCTCCGGCATCATCATCCCAGTCAGCAACGTGCAGATGAAAATAGCGCTCCTTGTTTTTGAGCGAACCGTCGGAGGCAATCTCGTAACTGTACACCCATTTTGAGTGACCCTCTGCCACGGACAGAAGCCACTGATCGGGACGGTAAGCCATCCCCGTCGCGAACTTGACTCCCGCATCCACTTGCCGCTTTTGGCCGTCCTTCACGAGCCACACAGACCCTCCGGTGTTCGGCTTCTTGTCGTCATTCGTGGTAACGTAAAGGCTTCCATTCGGCATCGCTAAGACCGAATGCGCTGGAAGGCCCTCCAAAACCACACGGCTTTTGCCCGACTCGTCATAACTCAACACGTTGCCCGACTTCTCAGAAACCGAGTAAAGCGTGCCGTCCGCTCCCACACTCACGCAGTGCGCATTCCCAGTGTCACTGGCAAATTCTTTCACACTGCCATCGAGGTTGATGCAATGAATTTTGTTGGCTGATGTATCTGCAAAAAACACTTCCCCCTTCGCATTGCACGCGGGGCCGCGCGTGCTTTTGAATCCGCTCGCCACCAGTTGCCACTCTTCGCCCGGTACCAGAATCTCTTGCGCCCTCGGCGCGCTGGGACCCGCTTGGACGCGCTCCGGCCAGCCTTTCCAAAGATAGGCCATCGCCTCGCGCCAGTATTCGCCGTACCCCGCCACATGCCGGCCTTCAACCGTGCGAAACTGGTAATCGTACCCCGCAAATTTCAGCGCCTTATCCATCTCCTGATCCAGCGTGTACCAGTCGCCCGCGCAGTTCTCCATGTCTCGCGTCGCCGTCGTCAGGAACGCGCGAATCGGCTTCGCCTCAAACTTGCGCACCATCGTCGGAAACTCGTGCCCGCCACGAAACGCCACCCAACTTCCACTGGCCGCGTAAACCCGACTAAATGCATCAGGCCGATGCCATGCCGCAGTGAAGGCCGCAATCCCGCCACTACTGCCTCCGGACATGCACCGATCATTGCCATCAGTGGACAAGTTGAGCTGAAGTTCCTTCGCCACAAACGGAAGTAATTCCTCAACGAGAAACCGCACGTTGTTGTCGTTGATTCCGTCGTACTCAAAGTCTCGGTTACGACGTCCCGCAGTCCCTTTCATGGGCGCCGGCACTTCCCCAGGTCGCACGAAAACCCCAACGGTCACAGGTATTTCCTTGGTGGCAATCATCACCTCCATCGACTCCTTCTCGCGCGCGTTGTATCCGTCGGTCTTCACATAGACACACGCCGGTTTCGAGGCATCGTACTGGGCAGGGATGAAGACGGTCACTTCGCGGGTGGTGCCCGGAAAAATGGTGCTCTGTTGAAACGTGAACTGCTTAATCGAACCCTTGGGCACGTCTTCGCCTTTGATGGCGGGCGGTTCATAGGAGGCCGCCTCCTTCGCTTGTTCCTGAGGTAAACCACTGCCCGCGAGCGGCGTGATGAACCATTGCAGATGCGCGTCGTTCGGCTGCAACGTCCATAAATCCACACGAGCACCGGGTTCTTGTTTGCCACCGAACAAATCCATTCCCATGCCCGGCGCATGCTTCGGCGTGAGCGAATACGCACCGTTCTCACGCTTGGTCAGGGTCCACATCTGCGATGGGGTGCCCGCAGCTTTTTCGAGCACGATCTTCGCACCCTGCTTCGTAGACCCCTGCGCCACCGCTAGGACGAGCGACGGTTCATGCGCCGGCTTAATCGTAAACAGCCCCTCCTGCGCCGGCACAACACTCCACCGTTGATGCAGCGCATTAGCGGCCTTGTTGATGGTAACAATTGTGCCCTCTGTCGTCCCGGCTTCGCGCGCTTCGAGGGTCATCTTCGGTGCGCTCACCGGAACGATTTTGTAAACTCCCCAATCCTCTGCGCCGGCGGAGAGCAGACTGAGCGCTCCGAACGCCATGGCTAAAAGACGCAATGGTATTTTCATAATGTGCCGATGGTTATGAGGCCTGAAAATGAGCTCTTCAGCGCCTACTTCGGCGCGGGCGGTTCAACCGCAAGATCCGCCTCAGGCACCAAAGCGAAGGGTGTCGCAGGATCCTTCAGATGCTTGTCGAAGAATGCCCGAATCATCTCGTTGACCGAAGGTTTGCCAAAGGCCGGCCCTCCATGCCCCGACCCAGGAAGCTTTTGAAGCCAGACCGCAACTCCCTTCTGCTTCAGCGCGGCAGCAAACTCCTCGCTTTGAGCGTACGGCACAAGCGCGTCGTGCGTGCCATGAAGAATCAACACCGGCGGACAATCCGCGCTCACATAATGAATCGGACTCACCGCGGTGCTCTTCGCGTGATCATCCAATTTTGTCCCAATCAAGGATGAGTACGGATCGCTCGGTGTGTTGAAGCGGAAAATGTTCGCGATGTTCTTGTCGTCCGCAGCCTGCTGCATGACGGAATAAAAGTTTGTGGGGCCAAAGTAGTCGCATACCGCACCGATGCGGTCGGAGAACTCCGCATTCCCGCCAATCGGCTCAAACGCTTTCTTTCCACCTGCCGTCCCCACCAGCGCGGAAAGATGACCGCCCGCTGAAGCGCCGATCACGCCAACACGTTCCGGATCAATCGAGTACTTTTCGCTATTGGCTCGCAACCAACGAATGGCCGCCTGACAATCCTGAATTTGCGCGGGAAACAGGGCCTTCTGGCTGAACCGGTACTCCACACTCGCAACCGCGTAACCATGACGAACCATACCGACCACCGGACACGGGTACTTGTTTCCTCCACGCCACCCGCCTCCGTGAATGTGCACCACGAGCGGCAACGGTTTATCCGGCGCCTGCTCGGGCAAATACAGGTCCAACTTCTGCGCGGCGTCGCCGTCCGGAATGTAGGACAAGTCCTGCTCGAAGCGCACTCCGGGAGGGGCCGCCGCTGGCTTGGCATCAGATTTGGGAGATTCGGCAAGCGCCATGGTGGCGAGTGCGACGAGAGCGGGAAGCAGTTTCTTCACAAAGCGATGAGGGGGGTTGGAGTTGGATATGCCACCCTCAATGTGAATCGCCTCCGATGCTTTTGAAAGAACGGCCTAGCGAATACCCACCGTCCACTCACAGACACGTCGCCATGCCACCCCGTCCTCATCGGCAGCCCGTGCAGCACTCGTTTTGATTCAGCACTGACGGGCCCGACTCATCTTCATCCACTCCCAACGGGCATCAAAAATCGACTCGCATCCCGACGGAGACCCCGCGCCCGCCAAGCGGCGCAATGTCCTTCAAGACGGACGTGTGCATCCGAGCTTCCGCATCGGTGAGATTCAGTCCCTTCAGATAAACGTCCACCTTTCGGTCCTTAAACTTCATTCGATACCCCGCGTGCGCATTGACCATGAAATAACTATCCGTAGGCAGCTCGTTGTCCGAAACCCGATTCTGCCGCGCAGCATACTGCCCCTCTACACCTGCGTAAAACCCTCCTGAACGATGTGTTAAACCAACCGTACCGCGGAATGGCGGAATCCGAGGCAACGCGCCACCGCCAGCGCTCCGATCCTCTGCACGCACGTAATCGGCCTTAAAACTCAAATCGAGCGCGCGTTCCTGCGGCACAACTTCGCCCTGCGCGTCCACTTCCACCGCCCCATGCAAGTGCACCACCACCTCCGCCTCAGCCCCCACAAACCGCGCAGGCACCGAACGAAACCCGTAAACCGGCAGCGCATGCGTCTCGCCATCATGTTCCTCTTCAACCGTATCCCCCGTGTTGAACATCCCAATGTACCGACTGAACTGGTAGACGTATCCCGTGAGCGATCCCGTGACGTGTCCTGCATTTTTGCGGAATGACAAATCCACGCTAACCGCACGCTCGCTCCGCAGCGCGGTATCACCAATTTCGAATACCGCCGTCGCATGGTGGACCCCACCCGCATACAGCTCCTGATACGAAGGCGCCCGCTGCGAAAAGGCGCTGTTCAGGGCGACCGCATACCCGCTCGCAGGAGTCCAAATCACACCCGCCGAAAGGCTCAGGTTGTCGTACTGGTTCTGGCGCGCGCCGAACGCGACTGCATCGGGATTCCCGACCGTCCCCTCGCGCTCAAACTCTCCGGCGCGGAGACGCACATTGTCGTAACGCGCGCCCAACTGAAACCGCACCGGATTTAGATCGACCTCTTCAAACCAAAACAGCGATCCCGTGTTATTCCGCACCACTGGCAAAAACGGCGAATGCTCACCCGTCACCGACAGCCGACTTCCTTCCAACTGCAACCCAAACGTCCCCTCGACCACGCCAACCCGCTCATGCGCAATTTCTAATCGGAGATCGTATCCTCGGTTTCTGAAGATGTTCTCAGCATCAGCCCCGTGAAACTCCGTGTGCTGATAGTCGGAGATTCCAAGGTTCAGTTTCACCGAACGAATCCCACGCATCGGCTCACGAATCAACCCGCGCACGTCCCAACGCCGCTGCTCCATATCAATCGTGGAATGCGGCTCAGCCACCGTGCCGTAGTTCGAGTGAACACCTGAATACGCCGCACCAAGGAAACCGCGATCTGAGGCGGCTGAAAATCCGCCCGACAACCCCTCCGTCCGAAATCCGCTGTTCGGCAACCGCCCCACCGTCCGATTCAACTCACCCCGCTCATCCGGTTCCGTCGCAAGCCACTTCCGAGACGAAACATTCGCCCCAGGAATCGTCAAGTTATCCATCGCTCGCTTAAACCCCTCCAAATGCCAGTTCCAGAGTCCTTGCCCACCCTCCGCCATCAACGCCCCACCACGCTCCGCATTCACAGACCCGTACCGCCCACTCGCCGTCCCACGCACCGCCTGTCCAATCGGGGTCTCCGGAATCCTCCCGTCCACCTGATTCACCACCCCCCCAATCGCATTCGGACCGTACAACAACGTCGCCGGCCCGCGCACCACCTCAATCCGTCGCGCCAACACCGGATCAAAACTCACCGCATGGTCCGGACTCGTCGATGACGCATCAATCGTGTTGCTGCCATTTTGCAAAATCCGAATCCGGTCACCATCCATCCCGCGAATCACCGGACGACTCGCAGCCGGACCAAACCCAGATGCGCTCACACCGGGCAAGTTTTGCAACGTCTCACCTAGGGTCGGAGCCAACGAAAGTTTGAGGTTTTCTTCGGCCAGCAATGAAACCGGCTGCGCCTGTTCAAACAACGTTCGCTCCAGCGGCAACGCCATCACCACCATTTCACTTAACACCGTCGCTTCGCTGCGCGGATGCTCGTCGGCACCCGCTGCAACGACCAACGAAACCGACAAAATACCCAGAGAAAGTTTCTTCATAAAAAATCAAATCAATGCAGTTCATTTGCGTGCACCATGCCGGAACCCCCAAGGGTCACCGTCAACCGAGGCGTCCGTGCGCAACCACGGAGTCTCTCACTCACTCACCCCCGCGAAACCGCGGGCCCACGCTGGGCCGAATGATGCCGCCGCCCCAGCGCGCTCATGGAATACCAATGGCTGTCAAAAACGGCGGCCCTCGTCCCTCAATCCAAACTTCGGACGCAACACCGTCACGGACCCCCTGAGATTGGATAAATTCCGCAAATCCGCTCAAAAGCGCACCGCGAACCTCCACGCGCCCGACCGTTTCAAGATCCCCCCCAGAAACGGCTACCAGTTCACAAACAAGACATCCCCCAACCTCCTCGCCGTGGTCGTCCTCATGCGAGTGGTCCGCAGTAAGGCCTGGGCCCCCAACCAACGCCAGGGCCCAGACCCACACCAACAACAAAACCATGCGAATCCCACGCACCCTTCCTTTCTTGCCATTGAGTTGCATTAAGTCAAGAAAAGCTGTCCAGCGATTCGCAAGAGACAAACCCGAACTCGGCCATCAGTTGGCATCCGTAACCCGCAAAATCTCCTCCCGCGTCAGTCCAACATTTTCATACGCGCAAAACACACTCTCGATCATCGCCACCGCGCTCTCACGCTCATCGTGAATCACCCGCACATCACGCGCACGAAGCGCCTCCGCATCGCCCTCAAACTTCGCTCTGGCAAACACCACAATGCCCGCGTTTCTCTCCCGTACCTCGGGTAACGCCGCCAGCGTCACCGCAACCGCGGGGAACGTGAAAGCCACTAGCCTCGCATGCTCCACGCCAGCGAGTTGCAACGCCTCAAAATGCGAGGCATCCGCAAACAGAACCGGCTGCCCCTCGTTACGCAATCGGCGCACCGTGTCTGCATTCAAGTCCAGCACCAGTGTTGAAACGCCGCTCAACCGAAGCGCCTCATTCAAACGACGCCCCACAGGACCGTACCCGCAAATGATCGCATGCTCACGCAACGTTCGCGGCTGACGCGGGTCAATGTCAGGCACATGCGGAACGGACCGCCTCTCGGAAAATGAGCGCACCCAACGCAATAACGCCGGCACTGCCGCCATGCTCAATACCGTGCAAGCCAGTAGGATTTGCTCGAGCCGCGGATCAAACGGCCGAATCGCGCCCGCTTTGCGCATCAACACCAACGAGAACTCTCCCGTGCTCGCCAGGCTCACCGCCCCCATCCAACCCGACCGCCAGCCCATCCCCAAAAATCGCGCAATACCTTTCACAATCAACGCCTTCATCCCCATCAACACGACAGTCCCAGCAACGATGACCCCCAAATCTGAAGCCACCACCGAAAGGTCGATCATTAACCCGACCGAGATGAAAAAAATCGTGAGGAACAAGTCCTTGAACGGCTGAATGTCACCCATGATTCGGTGCGAATAAATTGATTCACTCAACACCAACCCCGCCGCAAACGCCCCCAGCGCCAGGCTCAGCTGCATCGCCTCGGCAATCAACGCCACCGCCGCGCAAATCCCAAACGCTGTCAGCGTGAATAACTCACGACTCCGCGTGCGCGCCACCGCATGCAGCAACGGCGTGTTCCCATACCGCGCAAGCAATACCGCTACCCCGAGGAAAATCACCCCCTTCCCAATCGCCCAAGTCAAACCTGTGCTTGCCCCCCCAGCCTCCCCGTACAGCGACGGTAACACCAATAAAAAAAAGACCACCAAGATGTCCTGAAACAACCCCACTCCCAGCGCCAAACGCGCCCCCGGACTGTCCGCTCGTCCCATCTCCTGAAACGACTTCACCGCAACGGCCGTCGAACTCAACGCCACCGCGAACGCAGTCACGACTGCCTCCGGCCAACCCATTCCAACTCCCCGCGCAACCACGGCCACCAACCCCGCAGTGAACGCAACCTGAAACCCGCCACCCATGACCGCAAACCGCCACAAATGCGCCAGTTCAGAAAACGAAAACTCAAGCCCCAACGTGAACATCAAAAGAATCACTCCGACCTCACCAAGGTGCGCAATCAAAGGGTCGTGCGCAGGAATCCCCACCAAACCCAACGCGCCGCTGTTCGCAATCAGCACCCCACTCAAAAAGTATCCCGCCAACAAACTCTGTCGCATCCGCAAAACCAGCAGCGACATAAATACAGCAACCACAAGCACCAACGCCAGGAGACTAAAAAATGGCGCCATCCCCGTCGCCGCCACCGTTACCCATGGGATTCCCGTTACCAACATCACCAAAAACTCTCCCCGACGTTCGCGCGAGAAAAGCCTGAACACCTCCGACGCCCCATCACCCCCCAACCAGCATCCACAATCCGCAGCCCATCCCACACATTCTCAACCCGCCCCCCAAATCCGGTTTCACACCACACAACATTTTCACCACGATCCATCCATGGCCACGCGAACCAAACATATTGCCTTCTTCAAATTCAAAGAATCCTGCACACCTGCCGACATCGCGGACGTCTGGAACATCATCGAAGACCTCCCCAAACAAATCCCCGGCATCCTCAACCTCACTTGGGGCGTCAACAACAGCACCGAAGGCCTGAGCGACGGCTTCACCCACAGCTTCGTCATGCTCTTCGAAAGCCCCGCCGCCCGCGACGCCTACCTCCCCCATCCCATCCACCAAGCCGCCGTCGCAAAAGTCGTCCCACGCCTAGAACGCGTCATCGTCTGCGACCACAACTGCGAAATGTAACCTCCCTCGGAGAGCGGGTTTTCAACCCGCTTCTTCTACTTCCGCATTTCCCCCCGCTTCTTACAACCCCCGCAACAACGCCTCCGTCCGCCCCCAATCGAGACACGCGTCCGTGATAGAAACCCCGTAACGCAACCCCGCCAACGAACCCGAAGACTGGTTCCCCAACTCGAGGTGACTCTCGAGCATCACCCCAAAAATCTCTTTCCGCCCCGCACGGCGCTGCTCCAGCACATCCGCAAACACCGTCGGCTGCCGCAACGGATCCTTCCCGCTGTTCGCATGGCTGCAATCCACCATCAACCCCGGATTCAGCCCCGCCTTACGCAAGTTGTTAATCGCCGCCTGCGTGTGCTCCGCCCCGTAGTTCGTGCCATCACGCCCCCCCCGTAACACGACGTGCCCGTCCGGATTACCCGCCGTCTTCACGATGCTCGTCATCCCCTCCTGATCGATCCCCAAAAAACCATGCGGCGCCTGCGAAGAACGCATCGCATCCATCGCCGTCTGCACGCTCCCATCCGTCCCGTTCTTAAAGCCCACCGGCATCGACAGCCCGCTCGCCATCTCGCGGTGCGTCTGCGATTCCGTCGTCCGCGCGCCAATCGCAGCCCAACTAATCAAATCCGCAATGTACTGCGGAATAATCGGATCCAAAAACTCCGTGCCCGCGGGCAACCCCAGTTCCGCCACATCCAACAACAACCGCCGCGCCACCCGCAACCCACGCTCCACATCTCCGGAATCATCCAACCCAGGATCGTTAATCAACCCCTTCCAACCAATCGTCGTCCGCGGCTTCTCAAAATAAACCCGCATCACAATGAACAACCGATCCTCCAACTCCCGAGCCAACTGCGCCAACCGCCCCGCATACTCCACCGCCGACTTCGTATCGTGAATCGAACAAGGCCCCACCACCACCATCAACCGCGGATCTTCCCCATGCAAAATCCGCCGCGACGTCGCGCGCCATCCCACCACCCGCTCCAGAATCTCATGCGACGCCGGAATCTCCGCTTTCAACGCCGAAGGAGAAGTCAACCGCGTCACCCCCGCGATACGGACATCGTCCACCCGCGCGTCGGAGACCTTTGAAGAGAGAGATTCGGAATGACTACTCATGGCAAATTGGCCTGAGAGAATGAATCAATCCCCTCTCTCACGCAACCCCGCTCATCCCCGAGCCCCTTAGCCAGAGACGCCCCGAACCGCCTTCCCGCTCCCCGCCACACCCGTCAACCGCTCGTGCCACCCGTTATGCACTCGTATAAATCCCGAGCTCAAAACCCCAACACCTGCAGCACCGCCCAAATCCCCCCCTCGGACGGCGCCCCTCAATAAACCGCCACCCTGCCTTCTCTCCTCTCGAAAACCACCGACCACCCACACCCCCTCGCAAGCAGTAGACCGAAACACGAACAGGAGAGGGGCCCAGAGTCATCAAACCGTCCGCACCAACTCAGCTAACCGCCGCGCGGCCTCCCTCCACTCAACCTCATGCGGTAGCCGTTTGGACAAAGCAGCAAGCGCAGCCGTCACACCGGCCGCCTCACCCATCGCCACCGAGTTGCCCGTCACGCGATAACTCGAATGCGCAATAAAATCCCCGCTGATGTTCCGTCCCGCCATCATCAGCCCATCCACCTCGCTCGCAATCAAAGCCCGCAACGGAATGTCGTACGGCTTCACTTTCACCCCTCTGTTACTGTACGCCGCCGTGCGATTTGTCTCCTTATCCAACGCGTGCACATCCACCGGAAACGTCGGCCGCACCACCCCATCATCATACCGCGCCCCATCCACCAAATCCCCCGCCGTTACCGTGTAACGACCCTTGATCCGACGGCCATCGCGCACCCCAATCTGCTCCGCCGTTGCCGCAATTTGTAGTCCCTCCCAAACACCTCCCAAACGCCGCAACCCATTCACAATCCGATGCAACTCCGCACGGGCCTGAACCGTCGCCTCCGTAATCTTTGCGGCATCAAAACACGGCACCCCGTACTGATGATTCATCATCACCAGCAACAAATCGTCGCGAATCTGAAACAACGTCGGCTTCGCGTACGAAGGAAAATGTCCTGTTCGCTCAATCTCCGCCCGTAGCGTATCCTTCGCCACACCATCCGCCTTGCTCGGATCGCTCCCATGCAAAAAAGGGCGCAACGATTCCGCATCCTTACAGACCAGCAACGCATTAAGCGACATCGGCTGACACGGACACGCCTCTTTCTCCCCATACTCAAAACTGCACCCCGCCAGAGCGCCCAAATCGCCGTCGCCCGTGGTGTCGATAAAGACAGGCGCACGCCACGCCTCGCGACCACTCTTCGATTCCGTCACCACTGTCGTCAAACGACGTCCCTCACGGTACGCCGCACTCACCCGGGTATGTAACTGAAACCGCACACCAGCCTCTACAAACATCTCCTCCAACAAAACCTTCATCCCCTCAGGCTCATAACAAACACTCTTCATGCTCGTTCCACGTCGCAAATCACGCTCTTCCAAACGTTTCAACAACTCTCGATTGAATCCCGGTTTCTCAAAGTCCAACAGGTAACCCAGTAACCCAGCCGTCCACACACCCCCCAAACAGCCGCGCCATTCAAACACCCGAACTCGCGCCCCAGCGCGCGCAGCCGTGAGGGCCGCCGCCACCCCCGCCGGTCCCGCACCGCACACAATCACGTCCGCATCCTCCACAAGCGGAACGCTCCGAGCCGGCTCTTGAAAGGTACCCGCAACAACGGATTCCACATCACGCGCCCCCATCACCCCCGGCGTCAAAAGCGCGCCCGAGAACGCCGCCCGAAGAAACCCCCGCCGCTTCACCTCGATGTCGTCAGTTAGGTCCATGCCGCGAACACTGCAAAAACCGCACCGATGCAAACCCCCACGTTTCGCTCCATCCCAAAGGCCCTGCATCACACGCTTTCAGAAGTCCGAACCGCCGCGATACCATCCCGCACATGCGCAAGTTTCTCCTCTGCCCACTTACTTTCCTCCTCACCGCAACCGCACTCCTCGGCCTTGAACCCATCCACGCTTTCGCGCCCGGCAGCCGCATCCTGTTCCAAGGCGATTCCATCACCGATGGAAACCGCGGACGTAGCGCAGACCCGAATCACATTCTCGGACACGGCTACGTGTTCATCACCGCCGCGCGCCACGGCGCCGCATTCCCCAAGGCAAAACTGGATTTCTTCAACCGCGGCATCAGCGGAAACACCGTGCGTGATCTGCAAAAACGTTGGTCCAAGGATACCCTCGAGCTCAAACCTGACATCCTCAGCGTGATGGTCGGCGTGAATGACCGGTCAAAGAATGTGCCCCTCGACGAATACGAGAAGATTTACGACGAGCTCCTCACCGAAGCCCGCACCGCAAATCCAAAGCTCAAGCTCGTCCTCTGTGCGCCCTTCGAAAAACACGACGGCCCAAAGGCATCCGACGACATCCTCGCCCGACAAGCCATCGTTGCGAAACTGGCAACCAAGCACGGAGCGGCATTCATCGACTTCCAGCGCGTTTTCGACAACGCAACCACGGTGGAAACTCCCGCTGATTATTGGATCTGGGATCGCGTTCACCCCACCTACCGCGGCCACCAACTCATGGCTGACGAGTGGGAGCGAGTCGTACGCGGATTCTGGAATTAGACGCTCACAAGCCGTTAAGATGCCGACGATCTGCGCTAGTCCGAACGGATAAGGCGCTTGGCCGAGAATCGACCGACGGATCGGCAACCTCCCCGCCCACCTCGGCATTCCGCACCAGCGCCCGCCGCAGTTCCCATAACACCCGTTGATTCTCACGCTCCGTCTTCACCGCGATTCGAATCCACCTACCAGCGAGCGCCCCTCCCATGGTCGAGACGTCCCGAATAAACACCCCGTGCGCAGCCATCCTCTGCACCACCTCAGCAGCCGAAACTCCACCCTCCGGTAGTCGACACAAGAGAAAGTTCGCAATGCCATCCATCACCTCAAACCCCGCTGCCCGAAGTCCCCGGGCAAGAACGTCCCTTCGCTGATGCGTCTCCGCATACCGGTCTGCGTAATACCCGGGATTCTCCAGCGCACGCACAGCAGCGATTTGTGAAACCAACCCAATCACCCATGGCGGCGTCACCGAACGCAAATCCTCCATCGCTGCCGCGCCTCCGCAAAGGTACGCGACACGACACCCGCTCAATGCGTAAACCTTCGACATCGATTTACACACAAACACGTTCTGCGCAGACGCCGCAAACCGCTCGAGCGAGACCCCAACTCCCGCATACTCCACATACGTCTCGTCCACCCATACCCGAGTCGTCTCCGGAACGCCCCGAAGCACGGGCTCTAACTCAGCAGGAGTCAGATACCGCCCCGTCGGGCTATTCGGATTCACCAGCACAACAAGGTCGAATCCCTCGCGCATCCGGCACTCCAATTCCGCAAGCGGAACCTGAAACCCGTTGGACTCACGGAGTCGAATCCGCTCAACCCGACACCCCACCACCCGCTCCAGCACATGGGCGTATTCGCCATAGGTTGGATCCAGCAACAACACGCGAGAGGACGGCTTCAGCCAGCGCAAAAATGCCCGAAAAATCAGGTCCGAAGACCCCGCTCCCGGCACCAAACACGACGCAGGCACACCCCGCACTTCTGACAACACGCTCAAGAGCCCCTCACACCCCGTTGGCGGCGAGGTTCTCATGACCCAGTCCAGGTGACCGCGCACCGCCTCCATCACTGCAGGCGCCGGCGGAAACCAGGCGTCCAAAACGTCCGCATTGATGATGGCGTTCCGACGCGACAAATCATCAAACCGATCCCCAACCGCTTCAAAAAATCGTCCCCCGTGAAAGCACGAAGCCGGACTGCGAAACGCCAATGGCAACTCCCAGCGCACCAGTCGCTCCAGCTTCCGAAACATCGCTTGCTGTTTCTCCACGTAGTCAGTCAGTCGTCCAATCTCACTGTGCATCAGCAGATAACGAACGTCCCCCGCCTGCGTCTCAGCCCCAGCGCACTGAAATCCTAGAGAGCCATACAAGTCTCCGAGCGCGTCACGCCCGAGAATGACCACATGCGTTCCCCCATGCGCCTGCACCCAACGGTACGCCGCGTACATGAGAAGCATGGCACCTGGGCCCCGCCGACAACGCGCATTCACCGTCAAAATGCGAACTTCAAACCAGCGGCCCTCATTCAAAAAGGCGAGGTCTGATTCGGAGAAATACTTGTGCACCGAAAACGGCCGCGCGTCCGGCGACGTCAAACTAATGAACCCGATTCGCTCACCAGCCCGCTCCAAGACAAGGTACTGGTTCCGCGCATCCAAC
>JBIIXW010000056.1:0-19547 GCA_044347165.1 Chthoniobacteraceae bacterium | reverse complement strand
CAAATCACTGCACTCACTCCCCAACCCGTACGTGATCCACGCACCCATGCTCGGACGCCCAAACAACCCACTGCCAGCATTCATGTAAAGCTTTGCTGGAGCGTGGTTAAACAAATCTGTCTTGCATGTCGTTACAATCGACAACTCATCCACTATCGATGCCGTGTGCGGAAGCAAATCACTCACCCAAGCCCCCGACGCACCGTGCTGACGAAACCCAAACCGCGTGCCGAGCAAGTTCGCGCGATGGCTGCTGTTCATGAACGCAAAACGCTTTCCAGCCGTGTAACTGTCAGGAATCGGCTGACCGTTCAGCGCATTCAGTTGCGGCTTGTGCTCAAACAAATCGAGCTGCGAGGGTCCGCCCGCCATGAAGAGGAAAATCACGCTCTTCGCTTTGGCCGGAAAATGTGTCTTCCTCGGCTCCAACGGGTTACGCATTGTCTCTCCAGGCAGCGCTGCAAGTCCACGCTCACCAAGCAGTGACGCCAACCCGATGCTTCCTAAGCCGACCGAGCAGCGGCTGAACAAATGACGGCGCGTGATGTCTCTCAGATTCATAGTCGTTATTCGCGGGTTACCGTTTCATCCAAATTCAAAAGCGCGCGCGCCTGCCCCATCGCATCCAATCTCTTCAAAACCGCCAACTCCTCGGCGCGTGGTTCACGCGACGTGCACCGCTGAAACGCTGCGGACAACCCCTCCTTCGCAATCAGGGAACGCATCGCCTCCGCAAACTCGAAAAATCCCGGATCGTTCATCAACGTCAGCGCCTGTAGAGGCGTGTTGCTCCGAATCCGGCGCGTGCACGAAGTAAAACCCTCCGGGGCATCAAACACCGTCAACTCAGGCGGAGGCGAAGCCCGGTACATAAACGTGTACAACCCACGTCGATAGCGATCCTCCCCCTTACTCACCGTCCAAGCCCGCTTCACCTGCCCCTGCCCCATCACTCCGTCCGGAATCGGAGGAAACACAGACGGACCTCCCACCTTCCGAGAAATCAACCCGCTCGCAGTCAGTGCCACGTCCCGCACCACCTCAGCATCCAACCGCAGGCGTTGCTGCCTCGCCAACCACACGTTGTTCGGATCTTTCTCCCGCAGGTCAGGACGATTCACAGAGGATTGCCGATACGTTTCGGACGCCACAATCGTCCGGTGCAAATGCCGTAAACTCCATCCGTTCTCCATGAACTCCACGGCAAGCCAATCCAGTAATTCCGGATGAGACGGCGCCGCCCCCTGCAGCCCAAAATCGTTCTCTGTCTCCACCAAACCCTTCCCAAAATATTGCTGCCAAACACGATTGACGATCACACGCGCCGTCAGCGGATTTTTCCGACTCACCAACCACCGCGCCAAATCCAGACGGTTCGGCAACTCCCCCGCCCCTTCCAGCGGATGCAATAAAGCCGGCACCCCAGGCGTCACCTCATCCGCCGGGCGCGTGAAATCACCCTTGATGAAAACCGTCGTTTTCCGAGGTTTACTCAACTCCTTCAGAACCAGTGTGGTGGTCCCTTGATTCAGTAACTGGTCCAGCTCCCGGTAACGGTCAGCCACCACCCGCAACGGGTCGCTCGGATTGACCACAATCGTGAACATCGAAAGGTTTTGCGGCAGAGTCCGCTTCGCCCGTGGTGTCTCAATCGCCTTCCGAACATCTGCTGAAAGCGTCTTCCTGAACTCACGCGACATTCCCGCCGCCCACTTCTCAATCTCTTCGTAACGCCCCTCAATCCCATCCTTCAACCGCTTCTCCGCCTCCTTAAACTCCTTCGTAAGCCCTTTCACATCCACACTCGGGTCATACACCTTCATCACTGGCTCCTCCTGATTGTTCAGGAAAGCAAACATCCGGTAATACTCCTTCTGCTCAATCGGATCGAACTTGTGGTCATGGCACTGGGCGCACCCAATCGACAGCCCTAACCACACTGTGCCCGTCGTCGCCACCCGGTCAAAAACACTATCAATCCGGAACTGCTCCACGTCGATTCCCCCCTCCTGATTGATCTGCGTGTTGCGATGGAACCCTGTCGCAATCAACTGCGAATCTTTCGCCCCCGGCAACAAATCGCCTGCAAACTGTTCCACCGTAAACCGGTCAAACGGCAAATCCGCGTTCAACGCTTCAATCACCCAATCGCGGTACTTCCAAATCTGTCGAGGCGCATCAATCGAATAACCGTTGCTGTCCGCATACCGGGCCTGATCCAACCACCAACGCCCCCACCGCTCTCCATGGTGTGGACTCGCCAGCAACCGCTCCACCCACCTCGAATACGCTGCATCCCCGTCCCGCTGAAACTCCGCCACAAACTCCGAAACCTCCTTTGGCTCAGGAGGAAGCCCCGTTAAATCAAGGCTCACCCGCCGAAGCAGCGTCGCGGAATCCGCCGGAGCCGATGCTTCCAACCCGCGCTTACGCAACTCCGCACGAATAAACGCGTCAATCGGCCGCGCCCCCGACACGCTCGGAACCACCGGTCGCTCCGGCGCGACGAAAGCCCAATGCGGCTCGTACTGGGCGCCCTGCTCAATCCATCGCTTCAGAATGGACCGCTGATCCTCCGTGATGGGGGACTTGTGCGCCTTCGGAGGAGGCATCACCTCGTCTTTGTCTGAGCTCAAAATTCGGGAGAAAGCTTCCGAACGCGCAACATTCCCCGGAACAATGGCGCGCACTCCGTCATTCTCGCGAGTAGCCCCTTCAAACGTATCCAGTCGAAGCCCCGCCTCACGGTGCTTGGGGTCAAACCCGTGACACGCAAAACAGTTCTCCGCCAAAATAGGACGAACATCGCGGTTATATCGAACCCGGCCGGACGTCTCCTCACCCAGGGCCCCACAGGTGGCCCCAGAAAGAAGCGTGATGGAAAGAAAAAGCGAACGTGTTGTCATGAGAGGTAGACCGGTGAACGGCATGACGCTCGCCGCGCCGCTGCGCAACAAGAAACTCTGACGTTCCCGCTGTATACTACCCCCGTTTCACCCGCTCCTTATGCCCTCGATCCTTCGCCTCGCCCCTCTAGCCGCCCTCACAGCTCTCGCAACCTCGGCGGCCGCCGCAAAAGAGCCCTCTCCTTGGCTCACCTTCGACACCCCAACCCCCACCCACCTCGTCATCAACTGGGAAACGGAAAATCAAACCATCGGTCGCGTGGAATATCGACACGGCAACAGCGAGGTGATCAAGGCGACCTCCGACGTCACCGCAGCGCGGCACCACATCAAAGTTCCCTTGCCATCGGACGCCCCCCTCTCCTATCGAATCGGCGATGGCCGGTGGCACTCCGTCCGCCCTCTCCCCCGCGTCAATCTCCGCGCCGCAATCATCGGCGATTGGGGCTATGCGATGGACAAAAACCTCGATGCCATTCGCAAGGACGCCCCGCATCTGCTGTTCACCGTCGGCGACAATGTTCCAAGCCTCCATGAAAAAGGCTTCGAAGGAACCAGAGCCTTCTCTCGCATGATCTCTCTCGCACCAGATCTGTTGGCCACCACCCCGTTCATGCCAATCCTCGGCAACCACGACCGCGAGGTGACGCCCCGAGGCCCCAAACCGCCGGACCACGCTGTCTACGACATTGACGCGTCCGCGTACCGCGAGTTCTTCGCCCTGCCCGGTGAGGAATGGCGTTGGGTGTTCGACATCCCAACCTTCGATCTCCGGTTCATCGCCCTCGACTTAAATCACGTCACTGACTTCGGAACCACTTGGCAAACCTGCCACGATCATCGAGCTGATGCCGAACCCCTCGCTTGGTTCACCGCCACCCTCGATCAGTCGCCGCAAAGACGCGTGATCACACTGATGAACGAAAAACGCACGAGCCTCAAAGGCGCGAGCGCCACCGGGAATTCATGGCTTACCCAGTTCCTTCGAACCAGCGCAGTCGTCACTGGCTACGGGTACTTCGGAGAAGTGGCAACCCTCTCTGGCAAAACACCCTACTTCAACACCTGCCTCCAAGGGTCGTCTGACAAGTACCTCGATCCAGAATCAATATTCGTCACCACGGACGACACCTACGTTCTTCTCAACGCAACCGCCGCGAGCGGCCCTGTGCGAATGGAGCTCAAAACCTTATCCGGTAACATCCTCCACACGATTGAGATACCCTCGAGAACCAGTCAAAAGTGAGCAGTCCCCGTCGCGCCGCAACAAAATGAGAATCGGCATCCTCCACTACACCTACGCCCCCGTCATCGGCGGGGTCGAACGGGTTGTTGACAACCTCCAATCCCTGCTGCGCTCAAACGGACATGAAGTGGAACTCATCGGACCGCACCATCCCCTGCGTTCGGACTCGGCGTCCCCCGAGATGCCTCTGCATCTTGATGTCCTCCTGATTCACAATGTGATGACGATGCCGTTCGACCTACCGCTGCGGACTCGTCTCAACGCTCTCGCCCAGTGCGCCACGTTTCACAAAACAACGCGCCTCGTAAACTGGGTGCACGACGTCGCGTCCCTCTCGCCCGCGTACGCCTCGCTCACGACCGAAACTCGGCTCCAACTTAACCAGTTCCATGGTAGTTGGACCCATGTTGCAGTCTCCTCCTCGGTTGCTGAAACCTTTCACCGCGCGACCGGCATTCTTGCCACCGTAATCCCGAACGGAATCGCCCCTTCGTCCACCCTTCAACTCACCGAGCGCGTCGCGGCCTTTGCGGAGAAAAACCGCTGGTGGACAAACTCGCTCGCGCTCCTCCTGCCCGCTCGAATCGTTCCGCGCAAGCGGATTGAGGACGCCATCCGCCTCGTTGAGGCCCTGAACTCACGAAACACGTCGGCCGACCTGCTCATCACCGGAGCCCTCGACCCGCATATCACAGCGGGTTCTCCGTCCGCGAACTACGCTGAACTGCTTTCCAGAAGAATCGCGGCCTCCCCGAGCAAACAACGCATTCACCTTTTGTCGAAGGACACACCGCTCTCGTCAGAAGACATGACCTCGCTCTACCAAGTGTGCGACGCCGTTATTCTCCCAAGCGATTCCGAGGGGTTCGGACTTCCCGCCCTCGAATCTACACTCCACGGCAAGCCATTCCTCTGCAACCCCATCGATCCTCTAAAGGACCTGCCTGGAAGCGTTCCACTGGACATCGACTCGCGGAATCAAGAACGGGCGATTACGTTCCTCCAAAATCTCGCCCAAGCACCCTCACTCTGCGCCCGCAAATCCGTCCTGTCAGAACACTGCTGGCAGTCTATATACGAACGGTTCATCGCCCCGGTGATCCTTGCAGCGAACTGAAGTTATCCCTTATGCCGAATCATCCGCTCTCTCCCGAAGACGCAAAGGCACTCTCCGCAGCTGAGCACCACGACCCCTTCTCCCGCCTCGGTATCCACCGCGACGACCGAACGTGTTTTGTTCGAACCATCCGTCCTGATGCGGTTTCCGCACGAATCATCCCCCTCGAAGGCAAGCCTCGAACCCCCATCGCGATGCGCCGCGTTATCGAAACGTGCGTCTTTGAGGCAGAGGCTCCCGCCGACTTTCCCCGAAACTACCGGGTCGAATACACCTTCGAAAGCGGCGCCCTCCGCACCGAAGAAGATCCCTACCGGTTCGGCCGGATGCTCAGTGAGTTCGATGCTCACCTTTTTAGAGAAGGTCAGCTTTGGGCGCTCCACCATCATTTCGGCGCACAGCTCCGAGAAATCGATGGCGTCTTAGGCACCGCATTCACCGTCTGGGCCCCCAACGCTCAACGCGTGAGCGTCGTCGGTGACTTCAATGACTGGGACGGTCGGCGTCACGCCATGCGCATGCTCTGGGATTGCGGCGTTTGGGAAATTTTTGTGCCCGAAGTCGGTGAAGGCGCTCACTACAAGTTTGAAATCCGAACCCGCGAAGGTGCCACCCTCCTCAAGTCCGACCCCCTTGCCTTCTTTTCCCAAAACGGAGTCCAAAACGCTTCCCTTGTGACGGAGCGAAAGCGCTTCAAATGGACTGACTCCGCATGGATGGAAACCCGTCACTCTGCAAACTGGCACCGACGCCCAGTGACCGTTTACGAAGTACACGCCGGTTCATGGCAAAGAAACCCCGACGGCTCGCACCTCACCTACCGTCAACTCGCGGAGCGGCTCATTCCTTACGTCGCCGAACTCGGCTTTACCCACATCGAACTGCTCCCCATCGCCGAACACCCTTTCGAGGGATCGTGGGGCTACCAAATTACCGGGTTTTTCGCTCCGACCAGTCGGTTCGGCAACCCAGACGACTTCCGGCACTTCGTCGACACCGCGCATCGACACGGCATCGGAATCATCCTCGACTGGGTACCCGGACACTTCCCAAAAGACGCCAACGGTCTCGCCTGTTTTGACGGAACCCATCTCTACGAGCACTCCGACCCCCGCCAAGGCGAGCACATGGACTGGGGAACGCTCATCTTCAACTACGGCCGAAATGAGGTGCGCAACTTTTTGATCGCGAACGCTCTGTACTGGATTGAAGAGTTTCATATCGACGGACTTCGCGTCGATGCGGTCGCCTCCATGCTGTACCTCGATTACTCGCGGAAACCCGGTGAGTGGGTGCCAAACCGGCATGGTGGCAGGGAAAATCTCGACGCCATCTATTTCCTCAAACGTTTCAACGAGATTGTGTTCGAACGGTTCCCCGACGTGATGACGATTGCGGAAGAGAGTACCGCTTGGCCTGCCGTTTCGCGTCCCACCTACTCTGGCGGCCTCGGGTTTAGCTTCAAATGGAACATGGGGTGGATGCACGACTCTCTGTCCTACATGGGTAGGAACCCTTCGCACCGCCGGTATCACCAAAACGAAATCACGTTCTCCATCGTGTACGCGTTCCACGAGAACTTCATGCTCGTACTCAGTCACGACGAAGTCGTTCACGGCAAACGCTCGCTCATCGAAAAAATGCCCGGTGACGAATGGCAAAAGTTCGCGAATCTCAGGATGTTCTACGCTTGGATGTTCGCTCACCCAGGGAAAAAACTGCTCTTCATGGGTGCGGAGTTCGGACAGAAAACCGAGTGGAACCACGACCGCTGTCTCGACTGGCACTGTCTTTCCACCCCACTACACGCTTCTCTCAAAAACCTGATCACCGACCTGAACCGACTCATTCGTTCAGAGCCATCCTTTTACGAGAAAGACGATTCCGCTGACGGCTTCAGATGGATCGATTTCCACGATGAAGCACAATCCGTTATCAGCTTCGAACGCTTGAGCGACGAGGGAGAGCGCTGCATCGTCATTGTTAATGCAACCCCCCTTCCACGATATGGTTATCGAGTCGGATTGCCGGAACCAGGCTTCTACCAAGAGATGATTAACACTGACTCCGCCGCTTACGGGGGCTCCAACTTGGGCAACTTCGGCGGAACGGCAGCAGAGTCGGTCCCCTGTCACGGCCACTCATGGTCGGCTGCCATCGACCTCCCGCCTCTCGCCACATTGATCTTTAAGCACATAGAAAGCGACCCGAGTCAAATTGCGTGATTTTTGCGTTCCACTACACAAAACACCGAACGACTCACGTCCTCTCAGCAAGCCGGCATGACGGCACCCCAAACACAAACCTCTCCGAACGCTCTTTCCGAAGACAGACAGCAAACGACACCAAACCATCCCAAAATCCAACCACACCCATCGAAATCGAGCGCGGCACCTGATTGCCGTGGCCTGAAACCCGCTTACAATCGAAGCAACCCTCAGATTATTAGGTAAAATGAAAAAACTTATCCGCAACCGTCAGGGCTTCACTCTCATCGAGCTTCTGGTCGTGATTTCCATCATCGCCATTCTTGCCACCCTCGCGCCAACCGCTGTAAATGGCGTTCTCGGAACCGCAAACCGCATGAAGGCCGTGAGTAATGTCCGCCAGATCGGACTCGCACTCAAACAGTTCGCCAGCGATAACGACGGGATTTTTCCGGACAAAAAACGCGATGGAACGTCGGAAGCATCAGACGCCAATGATGCGTTCGGCACGCTTGTCCCTGAGTACGTTGCCGACAAACGCCTCTTCTTTGTGAAGGGATCCGCATACACCCCGAAAGCGCCAGACGGCAAAATCACCAACCAAGACAATCCACTCCAAGGTGGTGAAAACGAGTGGGCGTACCTCATGGGACTCACGGAAACCTCACCCGGCCGTTGGCCCCTCGTCGTCAGTGGCCCGAACAACGGAACGAAGTATTCCGCTGACCGCACGGTGGAAGGTGGCGTGTGGGAAGGCAAAGTCGCCATTGTTTTGCGGGCTGATGGTTCCGCCAACGCGGAACCGCTGGACAAGCAGAACCTCACCATCCCTGCCGACCACGACAAAAAAGCAGATGCCTTGGTCCCAGCGCCAAACGCCCAGCCACCCTGGCTCGGCTCCAAAATCCGCGTGCTGAATCCGAAAAAAGCGAGCTAAGCACGGGGCAAACAGCCTCTAATCGAGCTTCAAAAAAAAAGGGCGTCCATCAGGGCGCCTTTTTTCGTGTTTTTCTTTTCTGTGTTTCCTCGCGTCCCTGACAGGAACGCCACCCCCAACCATCCCTGCGCCGACGGGACGGATATTGCCCTTATTCTTGAAAAGCCTCCAGCGCCGATGCGGATTCCATCCACTGTGCATTGGCTGCCTCCAAATCCTCCTGAACCGCCATCAACTCCCGATTCAACTTCAACGCCACCCCCGCATCCTTGTAACTCTCCGGATCCTCCAGGGCTGCAACCAGCTCAGCTTGACGTTTTTCCAACGCAGACACGGCCCCCTCTGCCTGCGCCACCTTTTTCTCTGCTTCCCGTCGCAACTTGCTCTTTGCCGCACGATCAGCCGCATCCTGACGCCGCTGCTCACGCTGCTCCTTCATCCCCATCCCAGCGCCAGAAACCACAGCCTCACGCACCGTGCCTGCACGGTGATCTGTTAATCCCTCCCCAGCCGTAAGCGCTGCACGAGCGTCCGTCGACTGCGTCTTGGCGAGGTAGTAGTCGTAATCACCCGCATAGGGCGTCAGGCGCCCCGCAGAAATATGCAAAACCGACGTCGCCAACGACCGAATAAAATGCACGTCGTGCGAGATAAAAATCAGAGTTCCTTCAAACTGCTTCAACGCCCCAATCAACGCATCAATCGAACCCATATCCAAATGCGTCGTGGGCTCGTCCATCAACAATAAGTTGGGCGGATTCAACAATAACCGCACCAACGCCAGTCGCGTCTTCTCGCCCCCGCTCAACACCGCCACCGGTTTGTCCACATCGTCTCCCCGAAAGAGAAAAGCACCCAGCAACGTGCGAACGGTCTGCTCCGAAACGCCATGCGGCGCCGCCTGTGACGCCACCGCTAACACCGTTCCCGTGCTGCCCAACATTTCCATGCGATGCTGCGAGAAGTAACCCACCGCCACCTGATACCCCAACTCGCGCGTCCCTCGAGTAACTTCAATCACCCCCGCCAACAGCTTCAGCAACGTGGATTTTCCCGCCCCATTCGGACCGACCAATACGGTTCGTTGACCCCGTTGCGCCTCAAAATCCAACCGCTCGTAAACCACCAGCTCCCCGTACGCATGATGAACCCCCGAAAGCGTCACCGCCTTCAATCCTGATCGCGGCGGTTGAGGAAAACGAAAGTTCGACACCGTCTTCTCCTCCGCCTCAGGAGCCTCAATCCGCTCCATTCGCTCAATCTGCTTTAATTTGCTCTGCGCTTGAGAAGCCTTGCTCGCCTTGGCTCGAAACCGGTCCGCAAATGCCTGAAGCGAAGCAATCTCCTTCTGCTGATTCCGATGCGCCGCCAGTTGCTGCTCCGCCCGCTCCGCCTTCTGAACCAAGTACTCGTCGTAGTTCCCCCGATACCGGTGCAACCGCGCCCGCCGCAACTCCACAATCCCCCCAACAATCGCATTCAAAAAGGCGCGATCATGCGAAATCACCACAATCCCCCCGCGGTACTCCCGTAAATGATTCTGAAACCATCCCAACGACTCGAGATCCAAATGATTGGTCGGCTCGTCCAACAACAACAAAGCGGGCTCCATCACCAACAGTCGCGCCAAATGAGCCCGCATCACCCACCCACCACTCAACGTCCGCGCCGGTCGCTGAAAGTCGGACTCGCGAAACGCCAATCCCTTCAACACCTGCTTCGCCCGCGCCTCGATATGCCAACCCTCCCGCTCCGAAAACACGGACACTGCTTTCAAATGCTCCTCGCTCCCTTCCTCCGCCGTCCCCATAAGCCGGTGCGCCAACCCAAACTCCGCATCCACCGCGCACGCCAAGTTCAACACCGTCTCCTCGCCGACCGGAGCGCTCTCCTGCGGAAGGAATCCGAAGTTTGCGCCCCGCTCCCAAACCACCTTCCCATCATCCGCTGACTGTTCCCCAAGAATAATCGAAAACAGCGTCGTTTTCCCCGCCCCGTTCGGCCCCACCAACCCCAACCGATCCCCTCGGTTGATTTGCAAAGACACGTCTTCAAACAAAACGCGCCCCCCATGCGATTTCGATACCCCTGAGATTGTTAACATAACAAACCGCCTACTTCTTGTTCATCGCCGCCGTAAACCAATCAAATCCGCCCCCTCCCCCGCCCGACGCATTCCCTCCGCCCGAACGACCATCCCGTCCTCCCCCGCCGCCGCTGCGCGCATCCCTTCGATCCCCTCCCAAACCGGTGCCGGCGCCTCCCGGACGCGTCCGCCCACCTTCCGCTCGCCCCGCTAGATCAGGGTTTGTGCGCAGCGACAACGAAATCCGTTTCCGCGGCAAATCCACCTCCATCACAGTCGCCTGTACCCGCTGACCCACTTTCAACACGTCGGCCGGGTTTTTCACAAACTGATCCGCCACCTGCGAAATGTGAACCAATCCGTCTTGATGCACCCCAATATCCACAAACGCACCAAACGCCGTCACATTCGTCACAAGCCCAGGCAACTTCATACCAGGCTTTAAGTCCTCCATCTTCTCCACCCCGTCCGCAAACGAGAACGCCTCAAACTGCTGACGCGGGTCACGCCCAGGTTTCGCCAACTCTTGCAAAATGTCCGTCAACGTCGGGAGCCCAACCTCCTCAGTCACGTACTTCTTCAAATCAATCCGCGAACGGCGCGCTGAATCCGTGAGCAACTCCTTCACGCCACAACCCAAATCCTTCGCCATCCGGTCGACCAACTCGTACCGCTCCGGATGAACCCCGCTCCCGTCCAACGGATGCGCTCCATCCCGAATCCGCAAAAAGCCCGCCGCCTGCTCAAACGCCTTCGGCCCCAATCCCGAAACCTTCAATAGCTCTTTCCGCGATTGAAACGGCCCGTTCTCGTCTCGGAACGCGACGATGTTGGCCGCCGTCCGCGAGTTCAATCCCGACACGTACGACAGCAAATGCTTGCTCGCCGTGTTCAGTTCCACCCCCACGTTGTTCACACACGACACCACCGTGTCATCCAAACTCCGCTTCAACGCCGATTGATCCACATCGTGCTGATACTGCCCCACCCCAATCGACTTCGGATCTATCTTCACCAACTCCGCCAACGGATCCATCAATCGCCGCCCAATCGAAACCGCGCCACGCACCGTGACATCGTGATTCGGGAACTCTTCCCGCGCCACGTCGCTCGCCGAGTAAATCGAGGCGCCGCTCTCATTCACCATCACCACCGGAATCGAAGCTGGCAGTCCAAGCTTTCGAATAAACCCCTCCGTCTCGCGCGACGCCGTCCCATTCCCAATCGCGATTGCCTCCACCTTAAACTTATCCACCACCGCCTTCACCATCATCGCCGCATCCGCCTGCTCGCGAGCCGATTTCTCCGGATAAATCACATCGTTCGCCAACAACTTGCCCTGACGATCCAACAACACCACCTTGCAGCCCGTCCGGAATCCCGGATCAATCGCCAAAACCGTCTTCTGCCCCAGAGGCGACGCCAACATCAACTCACGAAGATTCTCCGTAAAAACGCGAATCGCCTCTTCGTCCGCACGCTTCTTGATGACCAAACGCACCTCCCCCTCGATCGCAAACCCGAGCAGTCGCTTGTAGGCATCATGCACCGCTGCCTTCACCTCCCGCCCCGCTGGGGACGCATTCTTCACGAACAGCGCCTCCAAAATCGATAATGCCTCCGCTTCGGGCGGCACAATCCGCGTGAAAAGGAAGCCCTCCGTCTCACCACGCCGCATGGCCAATACCCGATGCGAAGGCGCTTTCGAAGCCGGTTCCTCCCAATCAAAGTAATCTTTGAACTTCGCCCCCTCCACCTCCTTGTCCGCCACTACCTTCGACTTCAGGGTGCCGCGCTCAAGGTACAGCGATCGCAACCGCGCACGCGCCTCCGCGTCGTCACTCACGCGTTCCGCAATAATATCGCGCGCCCCAGCCAAAGCCGTCTGAACGTCCGGCACTTCCTTTGCCGCGTCCACGAAGGTCGCTGCCGCAACCTCTAAAACCGTCCCCGCCTCCTGAGATTGAAGCACGTCCGCCAAAGGCTCCAATCCCCGCTCGCGAGCAATGATCGCCCGCGTCCGCTTCTTCGGACGAAACGGCAAGTAAATGTCCTCCAACGTCGCCAGCGTTTCCGCGGCCCCAATCTTCACCTCCAAAACGTCCGTCAACAGGTTGCGCTCCTTCAAACTCGCAACAATCGCCTCCCGACGCTTGTCCAACTCGCCCAACTGCTCCAATCGATCGCGAACCGAGGTGATCTGAACCTCGTCCATCTCCCCCGTCTTCTCCTTCCGGTACCGCGCGATAAAGGGAACCGTCGCCCCTTCCTCCAAAAGAATCGCCGTCGCAGCGACCTGGCGCAGTTGAAGTTTCAGTTCGGAAGCAATCTTAAGAACGTGCTTTTCAATCATGTCGTTATGTTTTCTGAGTAAAAATCATCAACCGCATCAGCGCCCCCCAACCTCCCGTACCCCGCCAGCACCACGCCGCACAATCCGTCCCGGATTCCCCGCCACCACGCATCCCGCCGGCACATCCTTCGTGACCACCGCCCCCGCCGCGATCACGCAATCGTCGCCAATCGTCACCCCCTTCAACACAATCGCATTCATCCCAATCCACACATTGTTTCCAATGCGCACCGGACGTGACCGAATCGCCTCTAACGGACGCGCAGGACGCCCCTCGTAGTAGGGCGCAAGCGCTTCCGCATCCACGCGCCTCATCGCCGCATCCACCGGATGGAAATCCGAATCGGCAATCCCCGTCCCCCAAGAAATCAAACAGTGCGAGCCAATCTCTACCCGCGTCTCGCTCGTCACCAACGCCCCCACCAACAAGGTAAAATCCCCGACCGTCACCTGAGCATCAGCGCTCAACGCAAACTGGCACGCCGCATACACCGAACAGTGCCGTCCAAACTCCAACGCCCGCTCCCGCTTTCCCTTAAAGTGCAGAAAACTCTGCGCGCTTTCGCAATAAAACCCTTCCCCCCACGCCACATTCGTCGGAATCGTCCGAGGCGACCAGTCATGTTCCACCCGTCTGTCAGGAAGCACGTTACTCATAAATCTCGACGCCTCGCTAGCCCGCCGCATTGGCAGCCCCATGAAGCCGCGCGTACACGCCCCCGCGTGAGAGCAAATCCGGCCCCGTTCCCTCCTCCATCACCCCCCCCGGCCCAATCACCACAATCCAATCCACCCGGTGAATCGTCGCAATCCGGTGCGTAATGATCAGCGTCGTCCGACCGCGCATCAGTTCCTCCATCGTCGCCATAATCGCTGACTCCGTGCTCGGATCGAGTGCCGACGTCGGCTCATCCAGCAACAAAATCGGCGCGTCCTTCAAGAAAGCACGGGCAATCCCTATCCGCTGCCGTTGCCCCACGGAAAGATGCCCCCCTCGCTCACCCACCGGAGTGTCGTACCCTTGCGGCAACCCCACGATGAACTCGTGCGCCTGCGCCCGCTGCGCCGCAGCCACAATCTGCGCCTCGGTCGCATCAGGCCTCCCATACGCAATGTTCTCCCGAACCGTCGTCGAAAACAGCAGCGTATCCTGCAACACAATCCCGATGTGGCTCCGCAACTCCCGTTTCGAAAGCTCCCGAATCGGAACGCCGTCCAAAATCACCTCTCCCTGCACCGGGTCATAAAAACGTGGCACCAACGAAAGCAAAGTACTCTTTCCCGAGCCTGTTCCGCCCACAAACGCCACCGTCTTTCCAGCCGGCACCTTCACATTCACTCCACTCAAAATCGGCCGGTCCGCCCGATACCCAAACGTAATATTCCGAAACTCCAACGCCCCCTGACACTCCCCCAAGACCCGTGGAGACACCGGCTCCGGAACCTCATTCTCGTGGTCAATCACCTCAAAACACCGCTGAACCGAAGCTGCCGCCTTCTCCATGTCCCACCCAACCTGAGTCAGCATATCGAGCGGCTGATAGAGCGTGATGATGTAAGTCGCGATCGCAAACAAACTCTCCAACGACAATAAACCTTTACCCACGTGGTGACTGCCAACGTAGTAAATCGACACCGTGCTCACCGATAACAACGTGGAAATCAGAAGATTGCTCAACATCGAACTATGCTGCATCCGCATGTTCGCCTCGCGACTCCCCGCCGCAAAGCCCGCCAGATGCGCCACCTCGTCCGGTTCGCGTCCAAACGCCTGCACCATGCGCACCGAAGCCAACCCCTCCGTCGCTGTCATCAACACCTCACTCTCCCGCTCCGAAATCTCCACCGCCTGCCTCCGGATGATCCGAGCAAACATCCGAAAACTCACCAACATCACCGGTACCACCACCAACGCGAGCAACGACAACTCACGATCCAAACTCCACATCATCCAAAACGTGCTCGAAAGCGTCACCACCGTCTGAAACAGAAAGGTCCATTTCGCGTAAATCGTCTGAATGCACTGCGCGTCATACGCCACCCGATAACTCGAATCCGCACTCCGAGTCCGATCGTGGTACGCCAACGGCAACGTGTGCATCGCCTCATACAACTCCGTCCGCAACTTCCATTGCGCCTGATACCCCACCCGCAGAAAGAGCATGACCGCCCCGTAGTTCGCCAACCCCGCAAGCACATGCACCAAAACCGCCGCCGCACACGCCCCAATGATTAAATGCGACGAGTCCACCCCAGACAGGTCCACCTGCGGAAAATGAAGCCCACCCACGTCAAAGGGCCCCAACTGACCATCCCAACCCGGTCTCAAAACCCGAAACAAAATAAACGCCAACGGCCACGGCCTCAGCAAACTGAAAGGCACCAACAGAAGCGTGAGCAACACCGCAACTAACGTCTTCCCCCAATACTCCCGGTAATACGGCAAAGACCGGAGATAAACTTGGTTGGCGGACGGACGCGACATCTGAAGGACCTGTCATTGTGCGTTCACCCCCAACGAAGGAGAAGCCCAAACGCCGCAACAATAACATGGCGCCTTTTTGAAAAACCGGGGGGCACCACCCGCTTGTGCGCAGGAAAGCCCTCCCATCGAAAAAATGCCTCGCGGCCTTGCGCCCCATCGCAACAAAGGCCAAATTACAAAAAAACGGCCTCCAACGTCGGCAACGCCCCCTATCGTTGCCCTCAAAAAGATGCCACCCTCGGAAATCGGGCTCACCGTAGAACCGGTCCGCATCCACTCCCAACCGACACCATGATGAACAACTTCACGCCGCGCGCCCAACAGGTCCTCGCTCTGGCCCGAAAAGAAGCAGACCGCTTCAACCACAACTATGTCGGCACCGAACACCTCCTCCTCGGGCTCATCAAGCTCGGCCAAGGCGTCGCCGTGAATGTTCTTCAAAAGATGGGGCTCGACCTCGAAACCGTCCGAACAGAGGTCGAAAAACAGGTTGGCTCGGGGCCCGAAACCAAAATGGTCGGGAACATCCCCTACACTCCCCGCGTCAAAAAAGTTCTCGCCCTCGCTGGAAAAGAAGCCAAGTCGCTCACCCACTCCTACGTCGGAACCGAACACATCCTCCTCGGACTCCTCCGCGAAGGGGAAGGCGTCGCCGCGCGCGTGCTCAAAAACCTCGAGGTCGACATTGAACGCACCCGCAACGAAATCCTCAAAGAACTCGACCCCAACTTCACCCCTCAAGAAAACGAGTCCGATTCTGAAGAATCGTCCCCTTCCCAAGAGGCAGCCAATGCCGGCTCTAGCCGACGCGACGCCAAAACCCCAGCTCTCAAAGCCTTCGGTCGCGACCTCACCGAACTCGCCCGAAAAGGGGAAATGGATCCCGTCATCGGTCGCGAAAACGAAATCGAACGCGTCATCCAAGTTCTCTGCCGCCGCTCGAAAAATAACCCCGTCCTCATCGGAGAAGCCGGCGTCGGTAAAACCGCAGTCGTAGAAGGCCTCGCCCAAGAAATCGCCGCAGGTAACGTCCCCGAAATTCTCCGCGATAAAAAAGTCATCACCCTCGACCTCGCACTCATGGTCGCGGGCACCAAGTACCGCGGTCAGTTCGAAGAACGCATCAAAGCCGTCATGGACGAAATCCGGCGCGCCAAAAATGTCATCCTATTCATCGACGAACTGCACACCATCGTCGGCGCAGGCTCCGCAGAAGGTGCGATGGACGCCTCCAACATCATCAAACCCGCTCTCAGTCGCGGAGAAATGCAGTGCGTCGGTGCGACCACGCTCAACGAGTACCGGAAACACATCGAAAAAGACGCCGCCCTCGAACGCCGCTTCCAGCAGGTCAAAGTCGAAGCGCCGTCCGTTGACCAAACCATCCAAATCTTGCACGGACTCCGCCCCAAGTACGAAGCCCATCATAAAGCAACCTACAGCGACACAGCCCTCGAAGCCGCCGCCAAACTCTCAGACCGTTACCTCACCGGTCGATTCCTCCCGGACAAAGCAATCGATGTCATGGACGAAGCAGGCTCCCGCGCTCGGATTGCTGCCATGACGCGCCCGCCGAACGTCAAAGACTTGGAGAAAGAAATCGAGGCCATCCGCGCTGATAAAGAGTCTGCCATCAAAGACCAAGACTTTGAGCGAGCAGCCGCCCTCCGCGATTCCGAAAAACAGGCCAAAGAAAAACTGGACGGCATTCTCGAGGAATGGAAAACCCACCGCGAAGAGAAGGTCGTGCCCGTCACCGACGATGATATCATGCACGTCGTCTCCAAGTGGACGGGAGTTCCCCTCAACCGGATGGAACAAGCCGAAACCCAAAAGCTTCTCCAAATGGAGAATGAGCTGAAGGGAAAAGTCATCGGTCAAGACGAAGCCGTCGTGGCCATCTCCAAAGCGCTCCGCCGGTCGCGTGCCGACCTTAAAGATCCACGGCGCCCCATCGGATCGTTCATTTTTCTCGGGCCGACCGGCGTCGGGAAAACATTCCTCGCCCAGTGCCTCGCCGAGTTCATGTTCGGTGACCGCGAAGCACTCATCCAAATCGACATGTCCGAGTACATGGAGAAATTCGCCTCCTCGCGACTCATCGGATCGCCTCCCGGATACGTCGGACACGAAGAAGGCGGCCAACTCTCGGAAGCCGTCCGTAGACGTCCGTACTCGGTTGTATTATTCGACGAAATCGAAAAAGCGCACCCCGATGTGCTTCATCTCCTCCTGCAAATCCTCGAGGAAGGAAAAGTCACCGATTCGCTCGGCCGAAAAATCGATTTCCGGAACACAATCATCATCCTGACTTCCAACATCGGCGCTGAGCTCATCAAAAAGCAAAGTGTCATGGGCTTCGGCGCGACCCAGCGGGACGAGACGAAATACGATGTGATGCGCGAGAAAATCCTTGAGGAAGCAAAAAAAGTCCTCAAACCCGAGTTCGTTAATCGTTTGGACGATTTAATTGTCTTCCACACGCTCGCAAAACCCGACCTTGTTCGCATCGTGGACCTCGAAATTTCGAAAGTAGTCAAACGACTACAATCCAGAAATATCGCAATCGAACTGGACGAAAAAGCGAAGGATCTCCTCATCGAAAAAGGCTACGACCCCGCTTACGGCGCACGTCCGATGCGACGCGCGGTGGAACGCCACCTCGAGGATCCCATGGCGGAAGAACTCCTGAAGGGTACAATCAAAGGCGGCGACAAAGTGCTCGTCAGTTGCGTCGACGCAAAGATGACGTTCTCTGTCACAGAGTCCACCGCGGAAGCCGCCCCTGCTGGTGCGCCAGCAGAGGAAACCAATCCAGACGCTTCCTAAACGGGAATGACAGCCCTTCCAGCGACCGAACTTGCGAAAATCCGTTCGGACTTCGCGGTATTGAATGAGTCGGTGAACGGCAACCGACTCGTCTACCTCGACAATGCGGCGACCTCGCAAAAACCGGAATGCGTTCTCAACGCAATTTCCGACTATTATCGGCACTCAAACGCAAATGTTCACCGCGCGGCGCACACGCTGAGCGCTCGCGCCACGGAAGGTTACGAGGCGGCAAGGGGCCGGCTCGCAGCCTTTTTGAACGCTTCTCCGGAAGGAACCATCTTCACCAGAGGGACCACCGAGGCGCTTAACCTCCTCTCAAACTCCCTCGTCGAACAGGTCGTAAAGCCCGGCGACGCCATTCTCCTGACGGAGATGGAACACCACGCCAATCTGATTCCGTGGCAACTCGCCGCTCAACGAGTCGGAGCACGACTACGCTTCATCCCCATCACTCTCGACGGTAAACTGGACCTCGTAGCTGCAAACTCCATCTTCGACGAGGAACAAGGACGCATTCGAATCACCTCGTTCACTCACATTTCAAACGCGCTCGGAACCATCAATCCAGCCCGCGAAATCGCCGAACTCGCCCATCGTTACGGTTCACTCGCCATCCTCGATGCCGCCCAAAGCGTCGGACACATGCCCGTCAACTTTGCCGAACTCGGTGTCGATTTTCTCGTGTTTTCCGGACACAAAATGTGCGCTCCCACGGGAATCGGCGCATTGATTGGAAAACCTCATCTCCTCAGTCAGATGCCTCCGTGGCACGGCGGAGGGGAAATGATCCTCTCCGTAAAATACGACTCAGCGACCTTCAAAGAATCCCCCGCTCGATTTGAAGCCGGCACGCCAAACATCGAAGGCGCCTTTGCCCTCCACGCCGCCATCGACTATCTCGAAGCCATCGGACTCGACCGCATCCACCAACACACCGCCTACCTCGCCACTCAAACCAAAAAACGCATCGACGCGATTCTTGGCTTCTCAACCCTCGGCCCCGAGGGAGAACGCGGTGCGCTCGTCAGTTTCACCCATCCTGACATCCACCCACACGATCTCACCAGCTTCGCGGACCAGAAAGGTGTCGCCCTCCGCGGCGGCCATCATTGCAATCAACCGCTCATGCGCAAACTCGGCCTCCCTGCCACCACCCGAGCCAGTTTCCAGTTGTACAACACCCCCGAAGAAATCGACACCCTCATCGAGACGCTCGAAAAAGCCGTCCGCTTCTTCGTCTAACTCCACTCCCAAAGGCTGTATGAACGCTGAATTCGAAGAACTCTACCAGCAAGTCATCCTCGATCACTCAAAGCGCCCGCGGAACTACGGCAAACTCAATCAGCCCACTGTCGCCGTGGACGGAGATAACCCGTCC